>JAJZGK010000196.1 GCA_021798485.1 Pseudomonadota bacterium | reverse complement strand
ATAGCATGGCGCATTTTCCCGCATGAGCGATGAAAAAAGATGGCGGCCCTCCGCAAAATCCTGTTTCTGCCCTCCACCTCCATTCTGGCCGGGATGCTGGCCGATCCCCTGGCCGATCAGGGTTATCCCCTGTGCGGCGCCGCGTCGATCGAGGAGGCCGCCGCCATCGCCGGCTGCGGGCTGGCCCTGCTGGACGGGCCGGACCTGCCCGCCGATGCGGTGGCCCGGCTGCGCCGCCGGCAGGGTCTGCCGCTGCTGCTGCTGGCCGCCGATGCCGCCCAGGCCCGGGCCGGCCTGGAGCAGGGCGCCACCGATTGCCTGCAAAAGCCGGTGCGCCTGGCCCAGCTACTGGCCCGCATCGCCACCCTGTTCCAGCCGCCGCCGGAAGACGGCCGCCTGCGGATCGGCCGTTTCCAGTTCACCCCCACCGCCCGCCAGATCGAGGCGGAGGACGGCGCCATCGTCGGTTTGACCGAAAAGGAAACCGCCATTCTGCTGTTTCTGCATCAGGCGGCGCCGCAGCCCATCCCCCGCGAAACGCTGCTGCATCAGGTTTGGGGCTATGCCGCCGGCGCCACCACCCATACGGTGGAAACCCACATTTACACCCTGCGCCGCAAACTGGGCGAGGGCGTGCTGCTGACCGATGCCGGCGGCTACCGTCTGGCCGGAGAATTATAACCGCCGTTCGATGGCGTCCCACACCCGGGCTTCCAGCCGAACAGCGTCGAAGCGGTTGATTTCCTGAATGCCGGTGGGCGAGGTGACGTTGATTTCGGTCAGATAATCGCCGATGACGTCGATGCCGACGAAAATCAGGCCGCGCTCCTTCAGGGTGGGGCCGATGGCCTCGCAGATTTCCTGTTCACGCCGGGTCAGGGCGCTCTTTTCCGGGCGGCCGCCCACATGCATGTTGGAGCGGGCCTCGCCCGCCGCCGGCACGCGGTTGACCGCGCCCGCCGCCTGGCCGTCCACCAGAATGATGCGCTTGTCGCCCTGGCGCACCGCCGGCAGATAGCGCTGCACCATCACCGGCTCGCGCGAGTGCTGGGTGAACAGTTCCAGCAGCGAATTCAGATTTTCATCGTCCTCGCGCACATGGAACACGCCGGCGCCGCCATTGCCGTAGAGGGGCTTTAAGATGATATCCCGGTGCTCGGCGCGAAACTCCAGGATCTGGCGGCGGTCGGCCGAGATCAGGGTGGGCGGCATCAGCTGCGGGAAATGCGTGGCCAGCAGTTTTTCCGGAGCGTTGCGCACATGCACCGGATCGTTGACCACCAGGGTTTTCGGCTGCAGATGCTCCAGAAGATGGGTGGCGGTGATGTAGGCCATGTCGAAGGGCGGATCCTGGCGCATCAGCACCACATCCATGCCGGCCAGATCGATCTGGCGGGCCTCGCCCAGGGTGAAATGGTTGCCGGGCTCGCGCCGCACCTGCAACGGCTGGGCATAGGCCGACACCACCCCTTCGCGGTAGGTCAGATGCTGCGGCAGGTAATGGAACAGAGAGTGGCCCCGCGCCTGCGCTTCCAAGGCCAGCACGAAGGTGCTGTCGGCCTCGATATTGATCGACTGGATGGGATCCATCTGAATGGCTACGGACAAGGTCATGGCGGGTCCTTACGGCAACGGAGCGGAAAACGGGGTCAGGGGATAATCGGCCTCGGCGCGGTACAAAGGATCGCCCTTGCCGAGATGGCTGGAAAACAGGGTGAAGGCGGGAACGGAAAAGTTCAGCGACAAAAGCGCCTGCCCGGCCAGAAAGGCGGCCAGGCGCTCGGGGGCCACCGTCCGCGACAGCCGGGCCAGGGTGATATGGGGGCGGTAGCGGCGGGTGTCGGCGGCCAGACCGGCCCGGCGCGCCGCCGTTTCCACACGCTCCTGCAAAGAGAGCAGCGGCGCAGCGGCAACGATGCCGGCCCACAGGGTATGCGCATGGCGGCCATCGGCGAAGGTGCCGCAGCCCTTGACCGACAGGGTGAGGGGCGGCGCGGCGATGGCCGACAAGGCCTGGCGCAGATCCTCGGCCCGGTCTTCCGGCATCTCTCCCATGAAACGCAGGGTCAGATGCAGATTTTCCGGCGGGCTCCAGCGCGCGCCGGGCAGCCCCCGGCACAGCGCCGCCAGCGCGGAACGCTGAGGCGGCGGCAAGGCGATGCCCGCGAACAGGCGGATCATAGAAACAGCACCAGAATGCCCGTATAGCCGTACAGGCGGTTGTGCCAGATCTCGCCCGAGGCGGAAAAGCCGATCAATGGAAAATCCCCCAGATGTTCGCGGATCATCTCGGCCTCGCGGCCATCGTCGCCGAACATATGGGCGCCCCGGCCCAGGCAGGCAATATAGAGGCCGCCTTTGGGCGCGCGGCCTTGCAGCCGCCGCGCCATCCCCTCCAGCATGCGCGCCAGATCGGCGCGGGCGGCATTGGCATCGCGCCGCACGAACATCAGGCGGTCGCCCGCCTGCAGATAATCGCCCACCGCCAGCCAGGCGCGCTGGGGATCGATGCCCAGCAGATTGCGCACGGCATAATCGGGATCGTCATCCTGGCCGTCGCCGGGCAGAGCCACATGAATATAGCCGGCGGCCCGCGCCAGACGCCGGGCGATGATCTCGCCCGCCTCCTCCTTCAGAACCTCCAGGGCCGGGCGGCCGTCCAGGGTCATCACCACATTGTCCAGCGCCTCGCCCACCACGTGAGACGGGCCGATGGGCTGGCAGCCCTGGCTGATGCCCGTCAGCAGCGGCACCGCATCCCCCAGCAGCAGGCCCGACAGCGAGGCGCCGCTGATCTGGCCGGCCACGTGAGCGCCGCCGGGAAAGGCCAGGCCCCCGGCCAGAAAGGCGCCGCTTTGCGCGGCCAGCGCCTCCAGCTGGCGGGGCAGATCGATGGCCTGGGCATCACCATGCACCAGGGCATAGGCATCCTGCTGGCTGCGCAGCCAAACATCGTGCCGGCGCACGAATTCCACCGGATCCGCGCCATCGAAGGGTTTCAGGCCCTGGCTGTCGAGGCGGCCGGCCATCAGCACCACGGCGGCGCCGTCGCTGGCGGCGCCCTCGGGGCCGATCACTCCATGGCCCACGGCGCCGAACCAATGGCCCACCGGGGTGGCGCCGCGCAGCAGGGTGACGATGGAGGAAAAATCATCGGCCAGGGCCGGCGTCACGTAGACAAACCCCACATTGGCGTCGGCGGTGAGCGGACCCAAGGATTCCAGGGCGGCCTTGACCACCAGCCCCCAATGCGCGCCCTGGGCCTGACCAACCGCCAGATAATCGCCGCCGGATCCGGCGGGGGGACTGTGCATGATCCTGTTCTGTCCTTCCGGGGTGAAGCCATCCCGCACCGGGCCAGCTTGTCGGCTGCGCCGGCGTTCGTCAACCGCCAGACCGCAGGGCAATCGGGTGAAGCCGATTGCCCTGTTTGATGGGTGTCCCTCAATCGCCGGGCGCTGGCGTACCGCCAGCTTGGCTTGCGCGCGAACGCTCGCGCGGGCGCTCAATGCGCCATCGCGCTGAAGACGGTATGGTGAAAACAACACCCACGCGTTCATCCGATGACCCTGCGCCAGACCGCCTGGCGTTGACCTCGCCCGATTCCGTGCCATATTAAGGCGAAGAGTTCATTTTGCTGAAGAGAGGATACCATGGCCTTCGAAAGCGGACGGCGGACCTGGGCGCAAAGCCAGGCGGATGCCAGGCAGATTGACGCCGGTCTGCGCCAGTACATGCTGCGGGTCTACAACTATATGGCCTCCGGTCTGGCCCTCACCGGCCTGACCGCCGCCCTGGTGGCCGGCGTGCCCTCGCTGCAGGCGCTGTTCTTCCAGCATACCCTGAACGGCGGCGTCGGCCTGTCGGGCCTGGGCTGGATCGCCCTCATCGCCCCGGTGGTGATGGTGATGGCCCTGTCCTTCGGCATCAACCGCATGCAGGCCAGCACCGCCCAGGCGCTGTTCTGGGCCTATGCCGCCCTGATGGGCGTATCGCTGGCGCCGATTTTCCTGGTTTATACCGGCACCTCCATCGCCCGGGTGTTCTTCATCACCGCCGCCTCGTTCGGCTCGCTCAGCCTGTGGGGCTACACCACCCGCCGCAATCTCGATGCCTTCGGCAGCTTCCTGGTGATGGGCCTGATCGGCATGCTGATCGCCTCGGTGGTCAACATCTTCCTGGGCAGCCCGGGCCTGAGCTTCGTGGTTTCGGTGGTGGGCGTGCTGGTGTTCGCCGGCCTGACCGCCTGGGATACCCAGAAGATCCGCCAGATGTACTGGGACGGCGCCGGTTACGAGGCTTCGACCAAAACCGCGGTGATGGGCGCCCTGGCCCTTTACCTCGATTTCATCAACCTCTTCATCCTGCTGATGCGCTTCATGGGCGACCGTCGCAGCAACTGATACCGGCAGGCCAATGAATTGACCTGCCGTAAGTCCCTCGCCGGGCGCGGCATCCGCCGCTTGGCCTCGCGCTCAATGCGCTCTTGATACCGGCCAACGAGTCAAAACAAGTGTTGGCCGGTATGACACATACCTGAAACGCATATCAGGCGCGCAGATGCCGCATCGGCATACGCTTGCATTCAGGATAGAAAAAATCCTATTTTGTGCAGCGCAACATTATTGTGGTGTAACATGTTGAATGAATGGATTCGCAATCTGCCGGTGGACTTCCTGCGGGATATCGTTTTGAACGCCCGTCCCGGCACCATCCTGGTCCTGGCAACGCACGAATTGAACCGCCGTCAGGCCACGCTGTCCAGCGCGGCCTGAGCGATTATTACCCGGCGGGCCGGGAAGGCGCGGATTAAGCCGCGCCGTTGAAACCGGGAAGGCGCGGATTAAGCCGCGCCGTTGAAGTCGAACCCCGCCGCCTCGACGGCCTTGGCCACGGTCTGCGGATCGGCCCCCTCGACGCCAACCTGCCCCGCCGCCAGATCCACCGAGACCTCGGCCGACGGCGCCGCCGCCTTGATGGCCTGCTCCACCGAACGGGCGCAGCCGCCGCAGGTCATGCCGGCCACCTTATAAATCGTCTTCGCCATATCGCACCTCTCCATCAGGAATGGCCGTTCCGGGCCTTGCCCTCGGCCAGCCGCGCCCGGACCACGGCGGTCACGGGCACCAGAACAAATCCCTTGCGCCGCAGGGTGGGCAGCCAGGCCGACAGCGCGGCAATGGTGCCGTCGCGCGGGTGGCCGATGGCGATGGCCGTGCCCAGACGGCGCGCCACCGCCTCGGTGCGCTGCAGCTGCAGATCCACCGATTGCAGATCCCCGGCATTATCCAGGAAGACATTGCGCCCGGTGGTGGGCACGCCGTAGTGCCGCGCCAGGGCCAGGCCGACGCTGTGCGGCGTGGTCAGGGAATCGATGAACAGCAAGCCGCGGCGGCGCAGGGCCTCCATCACCAGGGCCATGCCGGGCGCATCGGCGGTAAAGCGGCTGCCCATATGATTGTTGATGCCCACATAGCCCGAGAAGCGCGCCAGATCCCACTGCAGGCGGCGGCGGATCTCCTCGGGCGGCAGCGAGGTGAGCAGCGCGTTGGGGCCGGGATCGACGCCCGCCGCCATCGGCTGCATGGGCACATGCATCATCAGCTCGTCGCCGCGGCGCCGCGCCTCGGCGGTCATCTCGGGCAGTTTTTCGGCATAGGTCATGAACGAGATGGTCAACGGGCCGGGCAGCTTTAAAATCCGCTCCGAGCGGCGGTGATCCACCCCCATATCGTCGATGATCACCGCGATCATCGGCTTGCCACCGCTGGGCGGCGCCGCCAGGGCGTATTTTTCCCAGGCCGGCTCACCCGGCGGCGCCACCGCCGGCGCCGGCGCGGCAGGCGCCGCCGCAGCCGGATTTTCCTCGATCACCGTTTGCGGGCTGGTTTCCGTGGCCGGCGGATTGGGCGGCAGCGGCCCCTGCTCCTCGGCGGCTGGCGCCGGAGCGGGCACGGGTGTCTGAGCGGGAGCGGCGGGAGGGGCCGGAAGCGGCGCCGGCGCCATGGCCGCGGTTTTCGGCGGCGGCGGCGCCCGATGCCGCAGATGTGTGCTCCACAGCCCCAGACCGATCCCCAGCAGCAGCACCGCCACACAGGCCGCAATCAGCCAGGCTCCCCGTTTCGCCCCTTCCAGAAAACCCTTCACCGTCGCGGCTCTCCCTGCCCGGTCGCAAAAGAACGGCACTCTACCCCGCGCCTCCGGTCAGGAAAAGGCCTCATGGTTTCCAGCGCCGCAGCAGCAGGCTGTTCGAAACCACCGAAACGCTGGAAAACGCCATGGCCGCCCCGGCCAGGGTGGGGCTTAAAAAGCCGCCGGCGGCCAGTGGCAGGGCGATGACATTATAGAAAAAAGCCCAGAACAGGTTTTGGCGGATCTTGTTATAGGTGGCGCGCGAAATCTCCAGGGCGGCGGGCAGCAGGGCCGGATCACCGCGCATCAGG
>JAJZGK010000195.1 GCA_021798485.1 Pseudomonadota bacterium | reverse complement strand
TGACCACCCGATTTTACGGGCGTGCCCGGTCATGACCCCTCCGGCCGCTACGCGGCCTTCAGCGTCATGACCGGGCTGTTGCTGTTACACCACTCGGTGGGACACGACCCCTCGCCGCCCAAGGAGCATGCTTCAAGACAGCGCGGAAAACGCTATTCTGGTGCCGCACGGTGTTGCTCCGTTTTCGTGTCCGGTAGATGCGTCAACATCTGGAACACGAGTAGACTCAACACCGTGCGCTCAGTTCAGAAAATTAAACCGGACAACCCTCGGGCTTGACCCGAGGGTCCATGACGCTGTTGGACCGGCAAGCGCTCTTTCGGCGCAGAGTCCTGTATCCGTTGCCACCGGCGGAGCGGACCCGCCGGGTATGAAACTGCTGGTAAGCCGCCTGACCTGGTTGCTTCTCTAGTTACGGTCTTCCGCCTGGCCCATCACGCCGGCGGCCATGCCGATGCCGCCGAAGGTGACGATGAGGCCGAAGAACAGCAGCACGATGGGCAGGATGCCGTCGTCGCTGCGCAGGGCCATGGTGCGCAGATGGCCGATATCGAGATAAAGCAGCAGGCCGCCGAACAAAACCCCGCCGAACATGCCGTAAAGCAGGTGGTTCAGCAGAAAGCGGATGGCGTCTTTCTCATGGCGTTTCAGGGGCATGGCCGTGATCCGTGGAGTGATCGTCGTCTTCCACGCGGGCGCCCAGGGCGCGGGCCATGGCGGCAACTTCGGCGGTCACGGCGGCAACCAGAGCGGCATCGGTGCCGCGGGTAACGATCACTGTACCGTAACCGCTGTCGCGGGTGAAGGGGTAGCTGCCGATTTCCACCTCCGGGTGGCGGGTTTGGATGGCGGCCAGCGGCGCGGCGATGCCGCCTTCGCCCACATGCAGGGTGACCGAGCGGGAAACCATGCTGGCCCCGCCCTTCAGGCCGGCCTTCAGGCCGTCGAACATGGCCTGCATGATGCGCGGCACCCCGGCCATGACATAGACATTGCCGATGTGAAAGCCTGGCGCGGCGCTGACCGGATTATCGATCAGATCGGCGCCTTCGGGGATATTGGCCATGCGCAGACGGGCTTCGTTGAGGTTTTCCGGCTTGATGACCCGCTTCAGCAGCTCCACGGCGCGCGGATCCTGGCGCAGCGGCACGCCGAAGGCCTTGGCCACGCACTCCGAGGTGATGTCGTCGTGGGTGGGGCCGATGCCGCCGGTGGTGAAGACATACGTGTACCTGGCGCGCAGGGCGTTGACGGTGGCGATGATCTCGGCCTCGTCGTCGGGGATGACGCGCACCTCTTTCAGGCGCACCCCCACCTCGTTCAGCCCCAGGGCCAGAAATTGCAGGTTGGCGTCCTGTGTCCGCCCCGAGAGAACCTCGTTGCCGATGATGATCAGCGCCGCGCGTACGTCCGTGCTCATATCCGCCTCCCTGTTGGGAGAGGTAGCATAAGGGCAGGAGCGGTTCCGGCAAAGCCGGAATCGCTCTTATAGCCAGTCGCGCAACTGCGCCACCAGGGGGATGTCGGCGGGGGGCATGGGGTAATCGCCCAGGCGGGGGGCGCGCACCCAGGTCAGGGTTTGTCCTTCCCGTCCCTGCGGGGTGCCCCGCCACTGGCGGCAGGCGAACAGCGGCATCAGCAGGTGAAAATGATCGTAATCGTGCGAGGCGAAGGCCATGGGCGCCAGGCAGGATTCCCCCACATCGATGCCCAGTTCCTCGCGCAGTTCGCGCACCAGGGCCTGTTCCGGGGTTTCGCCGGCTTCCAGCTTGCCGCCGGGAAATTCCCAGAACCCGGCCATGCTCTTGCCCTCGGGGCGGCGGGCCAGCAGCACCCGGCCATCCAGATCGATCAGGGCCACGGCGGCCACCAGCACCTGCGGACGGGCGGCGTGCCGGGCCTGCCAGGCGGCGCGGTCAAGGCTCAACACCTCAAGATCGGTGCAGCGGTTGCGGGCCGGCATATCGGTGCGCTGCACCCGCGCGAAGGTCAGCCCGGCCTTTTCCAGCACCCGGCGCGAGGCGGGGTTTTCCGGCAGCACCGCCGCCCAGACCTGTTCCACGCCGAAGGCGTCGAACAGCATGCGCAGGCAGCGCCGCACCGCCTCGGTGGCATAGCCGCGGCCCCAGGCCGCACGGCCGATCCAATAGCCGATTTCCGCCGTGCCCTCGCCCAGGGTGGCGCCCACGCAGCCCACCAGGGCGCCGCTCAGGCGTTCCTCCACGGCAAAGACCAGGGCCTGGCCCTGCTGCATGTCGGCGGTGATCTTGGCGATGAAATCGTCGGCCACATGCTGGGGATAGGGAAAGGGGATCACCGAGGTGAAACGGACCATTTCCCAATCATCGAGCAGGCGGGTGACGGCGGCGGCATCCTCGGGCCGGAAGCGGCGCAGGCGCAGGCGCGCCGTTTCCAGCGGCGCGCCGTGCCAGCCCCGGTCGGCGGCCAGACAGCCGCCGGCCTCAGCTGCGGTAGGATCCATTGATATCGATATAGGCGTGGGTCAGATCGCAGGTCCACACCGTGGCGCGGCCCTTGCCCACGCCCACGTCCACCTCGATCAGAATGTTCTGCCCCTTCATATGGGCGGCCACCGGGGTTTCGTCGTAGCCGGGGGCGGCCAGGCCGTTCAGGGCCACCTGCACGCCGCCCATCTTGATGGACAGCTTGTCGCGGTCGGCCTTTTCGCCGGCCTTGCCGATGGCGGCCACCACGCGGCCCCAGTTGGCGTCTTCGCCGGAGATGGCGGTCTTGACCAGGGGCGAATTGGCGATGGCCATGCCGATGGTGCGGGCGGCCCGCTTGCCGGCGGCGCCCGCAACGCGGATTTCCACGAATTTCGAGGCGCCCTCGCCGTCCTTCACCACCAGCTGGGCCATCTCCAGCAACAGCGAGTCCAGAGCCTTGCGGAAGCCCTTGAGGGCGGCATCCTTGGCCGACTTGATGCGCGGATGCCGCACGGCCTGGGTGGCGAACAGCATCAGGGTGTCGCTGGTGGAGGTATCGGAATCCACGGTGATGCAGTTGAACGACGCGTCGGCGCCCTTGCTCAGCAGATCCTGCAGCACCTCGGCCGGCAGCGAGGCGTCGGTGAAGACATAGGCCAGCATGGTGGCCATGTCGGGGGCGATCATGCCGGCGCCCTTGCAAAAGCCGTTGAGGCGCACCTCGACACCGCCGATTTTGGCGGTGCGGCTGACCAGTTTCGGATAGGTGTCGGTGGTCATGATGGCCCGCGCCGCCTCGTCCCAGGCGTCGGGCGACAGCTTGGCCAGCACGGCATCGATGGCATCGGTGATCTTGGAGTCGTCCAGCGGCACGCCGATGGTGCCGGTGGAGGCGATGAACACCTCCTCGGGGCGGCAGCCCAGCTTGCCGGCGCAGGCCTCCACGGTGCGGCGCACCGAGGCCTCGCCGACGCCGCCGGTAAAGGCGTTGGCATTGCCGGAATTGACCACGACCAGCCGCGCGCTGCCCCCCTTCTGGGCCTTGCGGCACCACAGAACCGGGGCCGAGGCGGTCAGCGACCGGGTGTAAACCCCGGCCACGGTGGTGCCGGGCGCCAGTTCCGCCACCATCAGATCGGTGCGGCCCTGGTAGCGCAGCCCGCAGGCATGGGCGGCCAGGCGCACGCCCGCCAGCGGCTGCAGGGCGGGGATGCTGGTGGGGGCAAGGGGGGAGATCGCGGTGGTCATGGTCGGATATCCGTTACTGCGGGGTGGGTTACGGCTTGGCGGCCGGGGCCTTTTCAACCATCGGCGTGCCGTCGATGTTGAACTTCTTGATCTCGGCCGACTTGCGCAGATCCTGGATCAGCTTGCGGGCGTTCTGCTGCTTCAGCTCGGCGATCAGGGTGGGCTTCAGCTGTTCGAAGCTGGGGGGCGGCGCCATGCGGCGTTCCTCGACCTTGATGATGTGGTAGCCGAACTGGGTCTTGATCGGGGTCTTGCTCACCTGGCCGGGCTTCAGCTTGAAGGCGGCATCGGCGAATTCCGGCACCATCTCATCCTTGGTGAAGAAGCCGAGATCGCCGCCGTTGTCCTTGCCCGAGGGGTCCTGGGTCTTGGCCTTGGCCTCGTCTTCGAACTTCACGCCCTTCTTGAGGTCGGCCAGCACCTTTTCGGCCTCGGCCTTGGTCTTGACCAGAATGTGGCGGGCATGCACCTCTTCGCGCGGCGGCGTGCTCTTGATCAGGGCGTCGTAACGGGCCTTCAGAGCGGTATCGGTCAGGGTGGGGGCGATCTCATGGGTCAGCCACACCTGCTTCATGATGTTCTGCTTGGCCTGCTCGACCTCTTTCAGCACATCGGGATCGTTTTCCAGCTTCTGCTTCTCGGCCTGCTCCAGCAGCAGCTGGCCGGTCACCACCACGTCCAGCACCTGGGGATAGACCGCATCCAGCGGCACCTGGGCGAACTGGGAGTTCTTGTAGAAATCGACAACCGCGGACTTGTGGATGTCGACGCCGTTGACCGTGGCGACCACCGGGTCCTTGGCGTCATCGGCGGCCAAGGCGGGGGCGGCGGCGGCAACCGTCATCAGAACGGCGAACGCGGCGGCGCGCAGGGTGCTGTGGGACATGTGGGTGACTTCCTTCGTGCGAAGCGGCCCGCCGCGAAGGGGGCGGGCCTGCCGAGAGTGATTGAAGCCTACCGATTAAGCACATCACGCCTTTCCGCACAAGAGGACCAATGTGATAGGCGCCGACGGCGCGCGCAAAGCGGGTATGTTTTTAGGCAATGTCTGAACGCGCGCACGGTACTTTGTCCCGGCATAACGGTAACGCGTTGGGCCACTGAGGCCCCCGTAGCGACGACGGAGCGCAGGCGGAGGAGGGGAGCTGCCTTGGCAGCCGACGCCCGAAGGGCGGTCCGCCGCATCGCGGCGGATGGGCAAAGCCCACAAGCGGAGGATAGCCAAGGCGCCGGAACGGCGACGCCCGGCGCCTGAGGGGCATATAATACCAACCGCCCAATGAATTGCCCGGTTGTATCGTCCCTCGCCGGGCGGCGGCATCCGCCGCCTTGGCCGCTCGCTCAAGGCTCGCTGGATACCGGCCAACCCGTCACGTCAATGGTTGGCCGGTATAATATCAGGCAATCGGGGACACCCGATTGCCTTGAGGGTATGTTTTTTCGGGTTGACCGGGAGCCGATCAAACGGGAAACTCCGCCCTTTCCCGCCGCCCTGGCGGCGCGGACGGTGGGCCTGTAGCTCAATGGTTAGAGCTGACCGCTCATAACGGTCTGGTTGGGGGTTCGAGTCCCTCCGGGCCCACCAAATTTTTCCGGGATTGCCGCCACCGCCATGACCGCTGCTGTTTCCGCCTTCCTCAACGGCTGGCTGCTGATGGGGTCGCTCATCTTCGCGGTGGGGCCGCAAAACGCCATGCTGATCCGGCACGGCCTGCGCCGCGACCGGCCTTTGCGGCTGGCCGCGGTCTTTACCCTGTGCGATCTGGTGCTGGTGGGCCTTGGCGTGGCCGGGGTGGGGCGGCTGGTGGCGGCCTCGGCGCCGCTGCGCCGCCTGGCGGCCTATGGCGGCGGCGTCTTTCTGCTGTGGTTTTCCACCCGCGCCTTCCGCGATGCCTGGCGGGGCGGGCACAGCCTGGCCGGGGCGCAGGCGCCCGAGGGCGGCGGCAGGCTGCTGGCCACGGCCCTGGCGGTCAGCCTGCTCAACCCCGGCGCCCTGATCGATACCCTGGTGATCGTGGGGTCGGTGTCCAGCCGCTATCACGGCGGCCTGGCCCTGCTGTTCGGGCTGGGGGCGCAGGTGTTTTCCGCCGGTTTCTTCTTCGGTCTGGCCCTGTTCACCGCCGCCCTGGCCCCGGCCCTCAACCGCCCGGCGGTGTGGCGCGGCGTCGATGCCATGGTGGGGCTGATCACCGCCGCCATCGCCATCGCGCTGCTGCGGGGCGCTTAAGCCAGCCAGAACACCCCGATGGCCAGGGTCAGGACGGTGACCGGCAGGCCGATGCGGGCATGCTCCCAAAAGCCGATGCGGATGCCGGCGCGGCCGGCGGCCTGGGCGACGATGAGATTGGCCACCGAGCCCGGCAGGATGGCGTTGCCGGCCAGGGTCGAGGCCATGGCCGCCACCAGCCAGGCGTGGCGGGCATCGGCCAGCGGCGCCAGAAAGGGTTTCAGGAGCAGGATGGCCGGCACGTTGCTGACCAGGGTGGAAAGCAGCGCCGTCACCAGGGTCAGCGGCAGGGCGCGCTCCAGCCCCAGGCCCTGAACGCGGGCCAGCAGCGCCGGGGTGAGCAGGGCCCGCTCGGCCCCGGCGGTCAGGATGAACAGGCCGGCGAACATCAGCAGCAGGCTCCAGTCGATCTCGCGGTAAACGCGGTGGCTTTTCAGGCGCCGGGTCAGCAGCAGCAGGCCGCCGGTGAGAATGGCGGCCTTGGCCGGGGCCACCCCGGCGAAAAACAGCGCCACCATGGCCAGGGCGGCGGCCAGGGCGCGCAG
>JAJZGK010000194.1 GCA_021798485.1 Pseudomonadota bacterium | reverse complement strand
CGGACGGGGCGATCCGGTTCAGCGCAGGGCTTCGGCCAGGCCGCGGTCCACGCCCCAGTCGTGCTTCATCTTGTCCACCCGGGTGCGGTTGGCGGCCAGCCAGCGATTGAAATCGGCGACGATTTCGGGATGCTTGACCGTGGACAGGCGGTAGCTGCTGCGGCTGTGCGGCAGGCCGGGGTCGAACACCAGGCCGCCCGTCTTGTGCAGCCGCTGCTCCAGGGTTTGATAGGACACGGCGACATTGGCGTAAACCCCGTCCACGCGCTGGGCCATGCCCTGCAGCATCAGTCCCGAAAAGCTGGGATTTTCCTCCAGCCGCACGCTGCCGCCCTTGATGCGGTCCAGCCAGTCGTAGGCGGTGAAGCCGCGCACCGTGCCCAGGCTGTGAATGGCGGCCGGGCCCTTGCCGTAATTCTGCGGCAGCACCAGCACCCCATCGACATAATCGGCCACCGGATCGCTGTAGGCCACGGCATGGCCCTGCTTGAGCGCCGCCTGCCACAGCGGGTTATCAGGAAATTTGAAATCGATGACCCCGGCCACCAGTTCGCGGAACAGCCGGGTGATCGGCAAGGGCCGGTAGGTGAAGCGATAGCCGCGGTCGGCGGCATAGGCATCGAGCAGGGCGCGGGCGAAGCCGCCATACTGGCCCTGATCGCCGCTGTAATAGGGCAGATAGTTGATGTTTTCCACCCCCACCACGAACTGGGGCGGCGCCGCCTGGGCGGTGCCCTGGGCCAGACCGGCGCAGCCGATCACCAGGGCGGCGCAGCCGGTTACGGCGCGGACAAGGGCGCGCAGGGTGCTTGGGAACGAAGGACGGAGGGAAGGGCGGCGCATCGGGTCTCTCCGGGGCGGCGAAGGGCAGCCGGATGGTAATAAGAAATACCGGAGAGGAACAAGATATCCTGATGAATTTCGGGGAAATAGCCGGCGTTTTCCCTTAAAGAAAGAGGCGGATCCGGGGATATCGTCCGCCTAGGTTGCGGCGGGCGGTTCGGGAGCGGGCGGGGTTGGTTGGGCGGCCATTGCCGCCGGGGTCGGTTGGGCGGCCATTGCCGCCGGGGTTGGTTGGGCGGCCATTGCCGCCGGGGTCGGCGCCTCGGGTGAGGGGGCGGCGGCCTGCGGCTCGGCCGTGGCGGCCAGATCGCGTTTCAGGCTGCGCTGGCGCTGATCCAGTCGCAGAATGTCCTGGCGGAAGGAGTCCAGCACCTTGGCCACATCCTGGCTGTTGGCTTTCCAGGCGGTGTCCAGCTCGGTCAGCTTGCGCCCCAGCATCTCGGCGGTTTCGTTCATGCGCTTCTGGTTTTCCGTCTGCAGGGCGGCGCGGATCTTCTCCACCTCCTCGACGATGTCGCGCTTGATCCAGCGGGTTTTTTTCTCGGTTTCCTCTTCAAGGCGCTGCATTCCGGCATTCATGTCGTTCTGCATTTCCACCTTGAGTTCGTAGGCGTTCTTCACCAGCGAGCCCACATACATCACCAGGGTGCCGCCGATGATCAGCAGCAATCCGATGGCAAGGCTGATCAGCATGACGGTCCAGAAGCTCATGGACATCCCTTGGCAGGCAGGACGGAAATCTTGCAGGTACTCTCGGTGAAATGCCGCGGGCGCGCAAATGAATAATACGTGTGGGGTAATACCCCGGGCCCCTCTCCGCGCCATCAGGGCAATCGGGTGTAGCCGATTGCCCGGCCCGGCGGCACAAGGGGCTTGCCGGGGTCTGGGGGCGATTGTAGCCTTGGCGGCAGAGGGTTTTCAGCGAGGCGGACATGACGGATGTGGAAAACTGGCTGCGCGATCGCGGCATCACCGAGGTGGAATGTCTGGTGCCCGATATGTCGGGCGTGCCGCGCGGCAAGATTTTGCCGGCGCCCAAGTTCCTGTCCAGCTTCGACGGCGGCCTGCGCCTGCCGGAAAGCGTTTTCGCCCAGACCGTGACCGGCGGCTATCCCGAAAAGGATGTTACCAGCGTCACCGACGGCGATGTCTATCTTCATCCCGATCCGCAGTCCCTGCGGGTGGTGCCGTGGTATCCCGATCCCACCGCCCAGGTCATCAACGACTGCGTTTATGCCGATGGTTCGCCGGTTTCCATTTCGCCGCGCCAGGTGCTGCGCAACGTGCTGAAGCTTTATGAGCAGCGGGGGTGGAAGCCCATCGTGGCGCCCGAGCTGGAATTCTTCCTGGTGAAGATCAATACCGATCCCGATTATCCGCTGGAGCCGCCCATCGGCCGGTCGGGGCGCCCCGAAACCGGCCGCCAGTCCTACGGCATCGATGCCGTCAACGAGTTCGATCCGCTGTTTGAAAAGGTCTACGCCTATTGCGAGGCCCAGTGCCTGGACATCGATACCCTGAGCCACGAGGCCGGGGCGGCGCAGATGGAGATCAATTTCAATCACGGCGAGGCGCTGGAACTGGCCGATCAGGTGTTTTTGTTCAAGCGCACGGTCCGCCAGGCGGCGCTGCGCAACAACGTTTACGCCACCTTCATGGCCAAGCCCATGCAGAACGAGCCGGGCAGCGCCATGCATGTGCATCTGAACGTTCTGGATGTGAAAAGCGGCCGCAATCTGTTCGCCGACGAGGCGGGCGAGGATACGCCGCTGTTCCGTCATTTCATCGGGGGTTTGCGCAAATATCTGCCGTCGTGCATGCCGCTTTTTGCCCCCAACGTCAATTCCTACCGTCGCCTGGTGCCCGATTACGATGCCCCCATCAACGTGCATTGGGGCCGCGACAACCGCACGGTGGGCTTGCGGGTGCCCACCTCGGGCGCGGCGGGGCGGCGGGTGGAAAATCGTCTGGCCGGGGCCGACGCCAACCCCTATCTGGCCATCGCCGGTTCGCTGGCCTGCGGCTATCTGGGCATGACCGGCGAGATCGACGCCGGCGACCCCATCGAGGGCTCGGGTTATACCCGCGCCCATTCCCTGCCGCGCCAGTTGTTCGACGCCCTGCCCAAGCTGCAGCAGAACCGCCCCTTGCGCGAGGTGCTGGGCGAGGATTTCGTGGAAACCCTGGTGGCGGTCAAGGAGGCCGAATGGGAGGCCTACCAGCGGGTGGTCTCTTCGTGGGAGCGGGAATATCTGCTGCTGAACGTGTAAAAAACCCGGTCGGTCCCCCTTTGCGTCTCAGTTCTCTTCCTTCTCGGCGGTGATCACCTGGAAGCGGTCGGGAGTGTCGGCCAGCATCTGCACCGATAAAATGCCGTTGCCGGAGCGCACGATCAGTTCGGCAAACCATTTCCCCGGCTCCACCTCCATGGGCTGGCCCAGATCGATGGAGGTGACCTCTTCCACATCCATACTGATGGTGCGGTCGCTAAGGAAGGATACGGAGGCCACGGTTTTTTTAGAGGATATCATTTCAGGCGTCTCCTTCGCTGTTTGCCTCGGTCGGGGCCTCGGGCACGATCACCGCCATCACGGCGCCGTCGCGGCCGGGGGCCTGGCTTAACTGCTCCCACGAACGTCTGACGGGTTCGGCCCGTCCGCCGTGCTTCAGGTCTTCCAGATGGGTGCTCAGGGCCTGGCGCGCCAGGGTGGTGGCCTGCTCCAGACTGGGGGCATGGGCGCGGCAGGCGGGGAAATCGGGGATCTCCACCGAAAAATCGCTGTGGGGCGATTTGCGGATAAAGGCGATGACGCCGTTCCGGGGCATATCGGGGATGCTTTCGGCCAGCCAGTCGGCGGCCTCGGCGGGGGCAAGGCTGGCCAGCAAATCGGCCATGGCCTCGGCCTTGCAGTTCAGCCCCACCACCAGGCGGCGGTTGTCGGCGTCGATGAAGGCGGGCGGCAGCGGTTCGGCCTGCAAACTGTCGAAATCCAGCACCGGCCGGGCCAGGGCCTCGTTCATGCGGGCCAGAATCCAGGCCGGATCATCGCCGGCCACCGCGGACGGCTCCGGCGACAGCGATACCGGCGTGTCGCGTTCGTCCTCCTCGTAGAAGGCCTGGTGAATGGCCAGACGGGGGCGCCCATCCACCAGGCGGCGCACCACCCGGTAATCCCAGGGGCGTTGCGTCGTCGTTGGGGCGGGGCCGGAGGCTTGGGGCATGGATCCTTCGAGGGGGCTGGCGAGGCTGGGTATGGGAAAAAGGATGCCCCCCTTTAGGGCGGGCGGCAAGGGCGAGTTTAACGCCGCGCCGTGGCGGTGCAGCCCAGCGAGGCGATGATCAGGGCGGCCATGGACAGCATCTGCAGCGGGCTTAAATGCTCGTGCAGGCCCAGCCAGCCCACGGCGGCCCCCACTGCCGGTTCCAGGCTGACCAGAATGCTGAAGGTTTTGGCCGACATGCGCTTCAGGCTGATCATTTCCAGGGAATAGGGAATGGCCCCCGACATCATGGCCACCACGAAGGCCAGCAGCAGCACCGGCAGGCTGAGAATGGCGCCGCCGCCGCTGGCCACGCCCAGGGGCAGGGTGAGGGTGGCTGCGAAAAACTGCCCCAGGGCGCTGGCCCGGCCGCCGGGCATGAGGCGCCCCACTTTCTGGCCGAACAGGATATAGGCGGCCCAGCAGGCTCCCGCCGCCAGGGCCAGGATCAGGCCGCGGCCGCTCAAGGGCGGGGTGCCGTGCCAGGGCAGATCCAGGCCCAGCAGGCCGGCCACCGCCAGCCCCAGCCAGAGGAAATCCAGCAGCCGGCGCGACGAGATCAGGGCCAGGCAGAACGGGCCGGTGAATTCCACGGCCACGGCGATGCCCAGCGGCAAAAACTTCAGGCTGTTGTAAAAACACAAGTTCATGCCGCCCAGAACCAGGCCGTACAGCACCACCACCAGCCATTGCCGGCGTTCCAGGCGGGCGCCGCGCCAGGGCCGCCACAGCAGGCCCAGCACCAGGGCGGCGAAGCCCGAGCGCAGACCGGTGGTGGCGATGGGGCCGATGGTTTCGAACAGATGCTTGGCAAAGGCCGCGCCCACCTGCAGTGACACCATCGACAGGACAAGGGCGCCCGCCGCCAGCAGGCGGGTTTGTCCGGAGGAAGAGGTGTGGGACGGCATGAGGAGATCCGAAAACCGGGCCGGAAGCCGGCGCGGCAAAATTTTGATCACATCTATGTGGCGGAGCCGGGGGGAAAGGTCAACAGGCGGAGGCGGTCTTACTCTTTCGGATGGGGCGCGGCCGAGTCCGGCCGGGCGCGGTTTTCCATCCAGGCGCGGAATTCGGTGGCGGGCAGGGGGCGGCTGTGCAGGTAGCCTTGCACCATATCGCAGCCCATGGCCTGCAGGGTGCCTTGCTGGTGCGGCTGTTCCACCCCTTCCGCCACCACCTTGAGGCGCAGCGACTGGGCCAGGGCGATGATCATCTGCACGATGGCGTCGTCGTCGGCGTCCTGCTCCATGTCGGCGATGAACGAGCGGTCGATCTTCACGGCGTTGATGGGGAACTTCTTCAAATAGGCCAGGCTGGAATAGCCGGTGCCGAAATCATCCACCGAAACCGCCACGCCCAGGGCTCGGATGCGGTGCAGCATGGTGGCGGCCTTGGCCGGATCGTCCATCACCGTGCTTTCGGTCAATTCCAGCTCCAGGGCGGCGCCGGGCAGGCCGGTTTCGGCCAGAATGGCGGCCAGACGCTCGGGCAGATTTTCATCGCGGAACTGGCGGGGCGACAGATTGACCGCCACCTGGGTGTCCAGGCCCTGGTCGCGCCAGGCCCGCACCTGCCGGCAGGCCTCGGCCAGCACCCAGGCGCCGATGGGCAGGATCAGGCCGGTTTCCTCGGCCAGCGGAATGAACTGGTCCGGCGCCACCAGGCCTTCCGGCGTGCGCCAGCGGATCAGGGCCTCGGCGCCGCACGGCGCGCCCGAGGCCAGCAGCACCTTGGGCTGGTAGAAAAGCTCGAACTCGCCGTTTTCCACGGCCCGGTGCAGGGCCGCCTCCTGTTCCAGGCGCCGGGCGGCGCGGGTGTTGAGATCGGCATCGACGAACGAGAAGCCGCCGATGCCCTCGGCCTTGGCCCGGTACATGGCGGCATCGGCCTGGCGCAGCAGGGTGGCGGCATCCGTGCCGTCGCGCGGATAAAGAGCGATGCCGATGCTGGTGGCGGTGCGCACGGGCCGGCCGTCGAGATCAAAGGGGCGGGCCAGAACGGCGATGATCTTTTCCGCCACCTGGGCGGCCTCCTGCATGCCCAGGCCGGGCAGCAGCACCACGAATTCGTCGCCGCCCAGGCGAGCCACGGTATCGCTTTTGCGCAAGGCGCCGCCGATGCGCCGCGCCACCTCGCGCAGCAGGCGGTCGCCCACCTCGTGGCCCAGGCTGTCGTTGATCAGCTTGAAACGGTCGAGATCCAGGAACAGCAGCGCCAGCGGCTCGGTGTCGCGGTCGGCCACGGTGATGGCGTGCTGCAGGCGGTCGGCCAGCAGCAGGCGGTTGGGCAGGCCGGTCAGGGCGTCGTGGTAGGCCTGGTGCCGGATCTGATCGTCCTTGCGGCGCAGATCGGTCACATCGGTGAACACCGCCACGAAGCGGGCATGGCCGCCCGAGGGATGGGGGATGAGAT
>JAJZGK010000193.1 GCA_021798485.1 Pseudomonadota bacterium | reverse complement strand
CTTGTTCATTCCCTGGAGTTCTATACCGAGCTCCGCAACGTCTGCATCAAGCTCTGAAGAGGACCGGCATGACGTCCCATCTCATCACCGACCTGGCCGGCAAGATCCACGAAGCCTGGAGCACCCGTTGCCCCATCGCTCCGATCCGCGATCATTTCGCCGCCGCCGACACCGACGCCGCCTATGCGGTGCAAAACATCAACACCACCCGCTGGGAGGCCGAAGGCCGCCGTCTGGTGGGCCGCAAGATCGGCCTGACCTCGAAGGCGGTGCAAAAGCAGCTGGGGGTGGATCAGCCCGACTACGGCATGCTGTTCCACGACATGGAAGTGCCCGACGGCTGGGAAATTTCGCGCAAGGATCTGATCCAGCCCAAGGTGGAGGCGGAAATCGCCTTCGTGGTGGGCCGCGATCTTGACGACGAGAACCTCTCCATCGCCGAGGTGATCCGCGCCGTGGACTACGCCCTGCCGGCCATCGAGGTGGTGGACAGCCGCATCGAGAACTGGAAGATCGGCATCGTCGATACCATCGCCGACAATGCCTCGTCGGGGCTTTACGTGCTGGGCGGCAGCCCGAAGCGCCTGACCGACATCGATCTGCGGCTGTGCGGCATGAGCCTGGAGTGCCGGGGCGAGCCGCTGTCCACCGGGGTGGGCGCCGCCTGCCTGGGCAATCCCTTGAACGCCATGTGGTGGCTGGCCCGCACCATGGCCCGCGCCGGCCGGCCTTTGAAGGCGGGCGACACCGTGCTGTCGGGCGCGCTGGGGCCCATGGTCCCGGTGCAGTGGGGCGATGTGATGGAGGCCCGCATCGAAGGCCTGGGCTCCGTCCGCGCCGCCTTTTCCAAGGAGTGAAGAAGATGAGCAAGGCGAAAGTCGCCATTCTGGGCTCGGGCAATATCGGCACCGACCTGATGATCAAGATCATGCGCCAGTCCCGGCATCTGGAAATGGGCGTGATGGTGGGGGTGGATCCCGCCTCCGACGGCCTGGCCCGCGCCGCCCGCCTCAAGGTGGCCACCACCCATGACGGCATCGACGGCCTGGTGAAGATGCCGGAATGGGCCGACATCCAGGTGGTGTTCGACGCCACCAGCGCCTACGCCCACAAGCGCCATCACGAGATCTGCGTGGCGGCGGGCAAGAAGCTGATCGACCTCACCCCGGCGGCCATCGGCCCGCACACCGTGCCGGTGGTCAATCTCGAGCGCAATCTCGACGAGGCCAACGTCAACATGGTCACCTGCGGCGGCCAGGCCACCATTCCCATGGTCTATGCCGTGCGCCGCGTCTCCGAGGCCGTGCCCTATGCCGAGATCGTGGCCTCGGTGTCCAGCAAGTCGGCGGGACCGGGCACCCGGGCCAATATCGACGAGTTCACCGAGACCACGGCGCGGGCCATCGAAACCGTGGGCGGCGCCGCCAAGGGCAAGGCCATCATCATCCTGAACCCGGCCGAACCGCCGATGATCATGCGCGACACCGTCTATGTGCTGGCGCAGGGCACCGATCAGGCCAAGGTGGAGGCCTCGGTGGAGGCCATGGTCAAGGATGTGCAGACCTACGTGCCCGGCTACCGCCTGAAGCAGAAGGTGCAGTTCGAGCATATCGGCGGCAACGCGCCCCTGAAGATCCCCGGCTACGGCACCTTCACCGGCCTTAAGGTCTCGATCTTCCTCGAGGTGGAGGGCGCCGCCCACTACCTGCCCGCCTATGCCGGCAATCTCGACATCATGACCTCGGCCGCCATGGCCACCGCCGACCGCTGGGCCGGCCGCAAGACCAACGGGTGACACCATGACCGACAAGCTTTACATCCAGGACGTGACCCTGCGCGACGGCATGCATGCCCTGCGGCATCAATACGCCCTGGACACCGTGGTGACCATCGCCAAGGCGCTGGACGAGGCCAGGGTGGACGCCATCGAGATCACCCACGGCGACGGCATCAACGGCGGCAGCTTCAACTACGGTTTCGGCAGCAACACCGACTATGAGTGGATCTCGGCGGTTTCCGACGTGCTGAAACATGCCAGGACCACCGTGCTGCAGCTGCCCGGCATCGGCACCAAGCACGAGCTGAAGGAGGCCTATGCCTGCGGCGCCCGCAGCGTGCGCGTGGCCACCCATTGCACCGAGGCCGACGTTTCGGCCCAGCATATCGCCTTCGCCCGCGAGCTGGGCATGGACACCATCGGCTTTCTGATGATGAGCCACATGATCAGCCCCGCCGCTCTGCTGACCCAGGCCAAGCTGATGGAAAGCTACGGCGCCCAGTGCGTTTACGTGGTGGATTCCGCCGGCGCCCTGCTGCCCGATCAGGTGGCCGAACGGGTGCGCCTGTTCCGCGCCGAGCTGAAGCCGGAAACCCAGATCGGCGTGCATACCCACCACAACCTCACCCTGGGGGTGGCCAATGCCGTGGCCGGCATCCGCGAAGGCGCCGTGCGCGTCGATGCCTCGCTGGCCGGCATGGGCGCCGGGGCCGGCAACGCCCCCCTGGAGGCCCTGATCGCCGTGCTGGACCGCATGGGCTACAACCACGGCTGCGATCTGTTCAAGCTGATGGACGCCGCCGACGATCTGGTGCGTCCGCTGCAGGACCGCCCGGTGCGGGTGGACCGCGAAAGCCTGTCGCTGGGCTATGCCGGGGTTTATTCCAGCTTCCTGCGCCATGCCGAACGCGCCAGCCAGACCTACGGCATCGACACCCGCGAAATCCTGGTGGAACTGGGACGGCGCAAGATGGTGGGCGGCCAGGAGGACATGATCGTCGATGTGGCCCTGGATCTTTTGAAGGCCCGCGAACAGGGGAGCGCCGCGCAATGAGCAAAAGCCTGAACGACTACGCCGCCTTTCTCGACCAGGCCGCCGCCGAAGGCCGCGAAGTGCCGCAGATCTCCAACGACCGCGCCTTCACCGTGGACGAAGGCTACGCCATCCAGGCGCTGTCGCTGGCCCGGCGCTATGGCCGCGGCGAACGCCGGGTGGGCGTGAAGATGGGCCTGACCAGCCGGGTGAAGATGACCCAGGTGGGGGTGAACGAGGTGATCTGGGGCCGCCTGACCGACGCCATGCGCGTGGAGGAAGGCGGCAGCATCTCCCTGGCCCGCTACGCCCATCCCCGCGTCGAGCCGGAACTGGCCTTCCTGATGAAGGCGCCGCTGGCCGGCGAGGTCTCGGCGGTGGAGGCCCTGGCGGCGGTGGAAGCCGTGGCCCCGGCCATGGAGATCATCGACAGCCGCTATCAGGACTTCAAGTTCACCCTGCCCGACGTGGTGGCCGACAATTCCTCGTCGTCGGGCTTCGTGCTGGGCGGCTGGCACAGCCCCACCCTGGATTTCTCCAATCTGGGGCTGGTGATGGAGGCCGATGGCCGCGCCGTGCAGATGGGCTCCACCGCCGCCATTCTCGGCCAGCCGGTGCGCTCGCTGGTGGCCGCCGCCCGCATGGTGGCGCGCTGGGGCGAAAGCCTGAAACCCGGCGATATCGTGCTGGCCGGCGGCATCACCGCCGCCCATCCCCTGGCTGTGGGCATGCATATCCGCACCCAATTCCAGACCCTGGGGTCGGTATCGTTCTCGGTAAAGGAGTAAAACCCATGCCGATCGTTGAAATCACCCTGATGGAGGGCCGCAGCAAGGACAAGAAGGCGGCCCTGATGAAATCCGTGACCGAAGCGGTGGTGGCCTCCATCGGCGCCCCCAGCGAAGCGGTCCGGGTGATCCTGCGGGAAGTTCCCCCTGAGCATTTCGCCGTGGGGGGCGTTCCCAAGGGATGAGCACCTCTGGGACCCCGGTGGGTCCCGGTCTCTCGCCAGAAACGACTTGCCGCCGGGTTGCAAAAACCCGGCGGTTTTTTTCAGGCATCCAGGGCCGACAGGCGGCAAAACAGGGCATCGGCGCGGTGCAGGATGGCGCGGAAGGCCTCGGGCATGGCTGCCAGCAGGGCCGGATCGCAGTCTTTCAGCACGCTGGCGATTTCGCCCGCCGTGGCCTCGGCCGGCAGGTCCTCGCCCGCCGCCTGGGCCTGATGGAACAGCACCCAGCCGGCCATGCTGGTCAGTTGCAGGGTCAGGGCCGAGCGGATGCGCGACAGGGCGATGCGGGCCGTCACATCCAGGGTTTGAAAATCGGCGGCCTGATGGTCGCGGATATAATTGCGCAGGCTCTCCAGCAGGTCCAGAACCTCGGTATTCAGGCTGTCCAGCTGCCCCTGGGGCCAGGAGGATGGGGACACATGGCTCATCTTCAACATCTCCGGTAACGCCGGCAGGGGATCACGCCCGGCGTGAAAAAGACAGGATTTTCTTACGCCAGCAGGCGGCCGATATGGTCGGACAGTTCGCGCAGGCGGATGGGCTTGCGCAAGACGACGTCGGCGCCGCTGGCCGCCTCTTCCAGCTCGCCCTCGCGGGTGTTGGGGCGCCCGGTCACCACGATGATGGGCAGATAGGGATAATCGCCCATCAAGGCATCGA
Source organism: Pseudomonadota bacterium (assembly GCA_021798485.1). Classification (GTDB taxonomy): domain Bacteria; phylum Pseudomonadota; class Alphaproteobacteria; order Rhodospirillales; family Magnetospirillaceae; genus JAJZGK01. The sequence continues at coordinate 2,055 of JAJZGK010000193.1, read as the reverse complement.
TCAGGGCGCGGCCGTCGCCCTCGGGCATGTTGAGGTCGGTCACCACCAGATCGGCGGGATCGGCCAGGAACGCCGCCATGGCCTCGGCGCCGCCATGGCACACCGTCACCCGGTAGCCGCCCCGTTCCAGGAAATCGGCCATTTCACCGGCGGCCAGCTCCTCGTCTTCCACCACCAGAATGTGGGCCGAGACACGGTTGGCCGGGGGAATGTCGGCAATTTCGTCGGCCTCGGGCTGGGGCGGATACAGCAGCGCCTCGTCGCCGATCTGGGCCAGGGGCAGATCGACGGAGAAGCGCGCCCCGCCGCCCGGCGCCGCGCCCGCCGTCATGGTGCCGCCCAGGCCGGAAACGATGCCGAGACTGATGGACAGCCCCAGGCCGGTGCCCTTGCCCGGCCCCTTGGTGGAAAAGAACGGCTCGAAGATCTTCTGCGCCTTGTCGGCGGAAATGCCGTGGCCTTCGTCGTCCACCATGAAGCCGGCGCGGCCCTCGGCATCGTGGCGCCAGCCCGAGACATGGATGGTGCCCCCCGCCGTGCCGGTTTTATCGGTGATGGCGTCGCGGGCGTTGGTCAGCAGGTTCAGCACCACCTGTTCCAGCTGGCGGGCATGGCCCAGCAGCACGCAAGGCCCGGCGGGCAGATCCGTCTCGATATGGATGCGTTTCTGGCGGAAGCTCTCCGTGACCAGCGCCACCGCCGCCCGCAGCGAGGCGAACAGATCGAAGGGCTCGCGCCGTTCGCTTTCGCGGCGGCTGAAGGCCTGCATATAGTCGATGACGTCGAACAGGCGATCGGCCTGATCGTTGATGATCTTCAGCTTGGCCCGCGCCTCTTCCATGGACACGCCATCGCCGTCGATGCGCGCCAGGGTGGCCTCGGAGGTCAGGCGGATCACGTTCAGGGGCTGGGTGATCTCGTGGGCCAGACCGGCCGACATTTCCCCCAGCAGCATCAGCTTGGAGGAATGGGACATGCGCTCCTCCAGCTCCTTGCGGCGCGAAATATCCTCGACCGTGGCGATGATGCCGGGCGGGCCGCCGCCGGGATCGGCCACCTGGGCGGCATGGGCGCGCAGCCAGGCCGAACGCCCGTCCGGCAGGGCCGCCTGGCCTTCCCACGACCAGGCCCCGGTCAGCCCCACTTTTTCGGCCAGTTCCCCCAGCCCGAACGCCGCCAGCGGCAGGCCGATGACCTGGGCGGGGGTCACATCGAAAATGGTCTGGAAGGCGCGGTTGACCTCGGCCAGGGTGCCGTCGCCCGCCACCAGCACCATGCCGAAGGGCGCCCCCAGGAAGATGGAGCGGAAGCGGCTTTCCGAGTCGCGCAGCGCCGCCTGGGCCTGCTTCAGCGGCGTGATGTCGGTGACCACGCTCATCTTGCCCACCAGGGTGCCGGCGGCATCGTAGAACGGCGCCGGCGAGACCAGAACCTCGACGCGGGCGCCGCCGCCGGCATCGAGCACCGCCTCGTAAACCTCGGCGCGGCCGAACTGCAGACGCCCGCCCCAGTGGGCCAGCATGTCGCGGCTTTCGGGGTGGAAGGCCTCGTCCAGGCGATGGCCCACCAGATCGCGCTGCGCCCGCCCGGCCAATTGGGCGAAACGGTCGTTGACATAGGCGATGGTCAGATCGGGATCGGTGACGATCAGCCCCTCCGACATGGTTTCCACCAGAATGCGGTAGCGTTCCTCGCTGCGCAGCAGGGCTTCCTCGGATTCGCATTCGGTGGTGACGTCGCGGTAGATGGCCACCACCTCGCCGGTGGACAGCGGAAACAGCGACATGTCGCGCCAGCTGGGCTGGGCGGGATCGTCGTAGAAGAAGGTGGCCTGCCGCTCGGGGCGGTGCTCGCGCCACACCCGGCCCATGGCCTCGACCTTGCCCAGGCGACGCAGGGCGGGAAACACCTCGTCCAGACTTTTACCCAGCACCGCCTCGCGCTCGATGCGGTCCATGACCTGGGCGGCATGATTAAGATCGGTGATGCGGAAACTGTCGCCGTTATCCTCGGCGCGCAGCACCAGGGCGGCATCCTGCATATTGTCGAACAGGG
>JAJZGK010000192.1 GCA_021798485.1 Pseudomonadota bacterium | reverse complement strand
CACGGGGAGAGCGCCGCGCCGAGGCCCTCCGCGCCGAGGCCCATGCCGTGCTGGATCAGGCGCCCGATCCCATTTTGCAGCACGATCTGGAAGGACGCCTGCGGGACGTGAACCAGGCGGCTCTGGCGGTTTTCGGCTATCCGCGCGCCGAGATGCTGAAGCTGACGCTGTTCGATCTGGCCATTTCCCTGCCGCGCGGCCCCACCCTGGCGCGCTGGCGGGCCATGGCGCCGGGCCAGCGCCTGACCCTGAGGACCGAGGCGCGGCGCCAGGACGGCGACAGCTTCCCCGCCGAGATCTCGGCCGCCATGCTGGCCCAGGCCGACGGCGGCCTCAGCCTGACCGTGCTGCTGCGCGATATTTCCAGCGACGAGGAACGCACGATTACCCTGCAGCGCACGGTGGAGGAGCTTTATCAGGCCAACAGCCGCACCGAGACCGCCATCACCGCCAAGAACCGCTTTCTGGAAACGGTCAGCAGCCGGCTGCGCTCGCCGCTGAACGTCATCCTGGCCATGGCGGAAAACCCCCGCCAGGAACCGCAGCCGGCGCTGGAGCGCATTCATGCCGAGGCCGGGGCCCTGATGACGGTGATCGATGATCTGTCGTCGGCGGCCACCATGGAAGCCGCCGTCGCCAACGCGCCCCTCGACGACCATGCCATCATGGAGATGAGCCCCGACGCCGTGCTGCAATGCCGCGACGGCCTGATTGCGTACATCAACAGCGCCGGCGTGCGCCTGCTGGGCGGCCTTGACCGCGATCAGTTCGAGGGCCGCCCCCTGTCCGCGATCGTGCCGCCCGAACATCACGGCCTGCTGGCCGACGATTGCGCCGCCCTGCTGGACAAACCCGGCGCCACCGAGCTGCGCCTGAAGACGCTGCCGGGCGATCTGGTGGATGTTTCGCTGTCCACCGCCCCCACCCCGGACGGCGCCATCCTGATGGTGGCCCGCAACATCAGCGACATGCTGCGCGCCAAGCGCGATATCGCCGCCCACAGCAAGCGCCTGAACAGCATTCTCGACACCGCGGTGGACGCCATCGTGGTCTGCGACGAAACCGGCGTGATCGAAACCTTCAACCGCGCCGCCGAGCGGATGTTCGGCTTCAGCGCCGAAGAGGCCATCGGCGCCAATGTGACCCTGCTGATGACCGAGGACGACGCCCGTCAGCACGACGAGCATCTGACCCGTTATCTGCACGAGAAAAGCCCCCATGTCGTGGGGATCGGCCGCGAGGTGACGGCGCGGCGCAAGGATGGCGGCACCTTCCCCGTGGAAATCTCGCTGTCGGTCTGCGAGCTGGACGACCGCCGGCTGTTCACCGCCATCCTGCGCGATATCGCCGAGCGGCGCAGCTTCGAGGAGCATCTCACCCATTTCGCCACCCACGACACCCTGACCAGCCTGCCCAACCGCCATCTGTTCCAAAGCACGCTGCAGGTGGCCATGGACAAGGCCAAAAGCAACGGCGGCCATGTGTCGGTATGGTTCCTCGATCTCGACGGCTTCAAAACCGTCAACGACGTCATGGGCCATGCCGCCGGCGACGAACTGATGATCGACGCCGGGCTGCGCCTGTTGGAACTGATGGGGCCGGAAGACACCGTGGCCCGTTTCGGCGGCGACGAATTCGTGCTGTTGCGCCACGGCCTGGAAACGCCGGCGGCGCAGGAGGCGGCGGCCGCCGATTTCATTACCCGCATGGGCCGCCCCTTCGCCTTGCGCGGCCGCGAGGTGGCGCTTTCGACCAATCTCGGCATCGCCTGCTATCCCGAACACGCGCACAGCGTTTCCGATCTGGTGGCCGCCGCCGGAGCGGCGATGATGGTGGCCAAGGGATCGGGGCGCAATCACTACCGCTTCTTCGATCAGCAGATGCAGATATCGTCGGCGGAACGGCTGACCCTGGAAAACGAACTGCGCCGCGCCATCACCCGCAACGAGCTTGTGCTGCATTACCAGCCGCAGGTGGACGCCCAGACCGGGGCCATCGTCGGGCTGGAGGCGCTGGTGCGCTGGAACCATCCCCAGCAGGGGCTGATCATGCCGGGCCGCTTCATTCCGGTGGCCGAGCAGACCGGCCTGATCGTGCCGCTGGGAGAATGGGTGCTGCGCCAGGCCTGCGCCGATCTGAAACGGCTGGAAGACAGCGGCTGCGGCGATGTTTCCGTGGCCGTCAACATCTCGCCGCGCCAGTTCGCCGATGCCGACGTGCTGGGCCAGATCAGCAAAGCCATCGCCGATACCGGCATCGATCCCTTCCGGCTGGACGTGGAAATCACCGAAAGCGTACTGATGAACGATCCGGAGCGGATCCTGGCCTATCTCGATCAGATGAAGGATCTGGGTATCCGCCTGTCCATCGATGATTTCGGCACCGGCTATTCCTCGCTCAACTATCTGAAGCGCTTTCCGGTGGATACCCTGAAGATCGACCGCAGCTTCGTCATCGATATCGCCGACAGCCCCAAGGACGAGGCCATCGCCGTCACCATCATCACCCTGGCCCACGCCATGGGCATGACCGTGCTGGCCGAGGGGGTGGAGCATGATCGCCAGGGTGATCTTCTGAGCCGCCTGGGCTGCGACGTTATCCAGGGCTTCCTTTATTCCCGCCCCAAGCCCTTCGAGGTGGTGGCCGGCTATCTGACCTCGGGCGCCCGCCTGCCGGTGGAAACCTGACCCCGGCTGCCGCCATACGCGGGCTATGCCGATCGTTATAATGCGGCGCCGCCTGGGGCCGCATCGTGTTTAATATCTCGAGAAATCCGTTTCGAATCACCGCAACAAGAACGGGATCACCCTTTCCGCCATTCGGTTTTTGCTATTCTGCCGCCGCTTTCCCCCGAAAGCATTCGATCGTCTGCAGCGGAACGGTTTCATGGCAAAACAGATCTTGGTCATCGACGAAAACAGCAGCGACGCCCGGATCACCCAACTGGCATTGCAGCGTCATTATCCCGACCGCGCCATCCACCTTGCCGCCTCGCTTCCCGATGGTCTGGCCCGGCTGGCCGCCGAGGACGGCGCCGGCATCGACCGGGTGGTGGTCAGCAGCCGCATGGGCGGCAGCAACACCAGCGCCTTCGTCGCCATGCTGACAAGGCTTTATCCCGAAGTGGCGGTGTTCGTGGTGACGGGGCAGCGCACGCCTTGGGAGCAGACGGCGTTCCGCACCGCCGGGGCGCGGGCCGTGATCGAAAAATGCTTCGACTTCGACGATTACATCAGCGTCCTGTCGCCGCTGGCGGAACCGCTGTAGCGGCCGGAGCCGCCACAGCGGGACACATTTACAAAAGATCGAAACGGTCGGCGTTCATCACCTTGTTCCAGGCCGCCACGAAATCCCGCGCGAAGGTTTCGCGGGTGTCGTCCTGGGCGTAGAACTCGGCATAGGCCCGCAGCACGGCGTTGGAGCCGAACACCAGATCGACGCGGGTGGCCGTCCAGGCCACCGTTCCGGTCGCCCGGTCGCGCAGGTCGTAAAACCCATTGCCGCCAGGATGCCACGACAGCGACATATCGGTGAGGGTGGTGAAGAAATCGGGGCTCAGCGCGCCGACGCGGCGGGTGAAAACGCCATGCCGGCTACCGCCATGGTTCACGCCCAGCACCCGCAGGCCGCCCACCAGCACGGTCATTTCCCGCGCCGTCAGGCCCATGAGCTGGGCGCGGTCCAGCAGCAGTTCCTCGGGACTGACGGCATACTCGCTCTTCAGCCAGTTGCGGAAGCCGTCGGCCAGGGGTTCCAGCACCGCGAAGGAGGCGGCGTCGGTTTCCGCCGCCGTGGCATCGCCCCGCCCCGGCAGGAACGGCACCAAAACGCTGTGACCGCCCGCCTGCAAGGCCTCCTCGATGCCCATGCATCCGGCCAGAACGATGACATCGGCCAGGCTGGCGCCGCTGTCGGCGGCGATGGGGGCCAGCACCGCCAGCACCCGGGCCAGGCGTTCGGGCTCGTTGCCGGCCCAGTCCTTTTGCGGCGCCAGACGGATGCGGGCGCCGTTGGCGCCGCCGCGCTTGTCCGATCCCCGGAAGGTGCGGGCGCTGTCCCAGGCGGTGGCCACCCGCTCGGCCAGACCAAGGCCGCTGGCGGCGATCCTGGCCTTCACGGCGGCGATATCGTAATCGCGCCGCCCCGCCGGCACCGGATCCTGCCAGATCAGATCCTCCTGGGGCACATCCGGGCCGATATAGCGGGATTTCGGCCCCATGTCGCGGTGGGTCAGCTTGAACCAGGCGCGGGCGAAGGCATCGGCGAAGGCCGCCGGATCGGCGTGGAAGCGTTCAGCGATGCGGCGATAGTCGGGATCGAGCTTCAGGGCCATATCGGCATCGGTCATCATGGGCATGCGGCGAATCCCGGGGTTTTCCGCATCCACCGGCATATCCTCGGGGCGGATATCCACCGGCTCCCACTGATGCGCCCCGGCCGGCGAACGGCGCAGCTCCCAGTCATACCCGAACAGCAGATCGAAATAGCCGCTGTCCCAGCGGGTGGGATGAGTGGTCCAGGCCCCTTCCAGGCCGCTGGTCACGGCATCGCCGCCGATGCCGCGCCCCTTGTGGTTGATCCAGCCCAGGCCCTGCTCCTCGAGGGCCGCCCCTTCCGGGGCTGGACCGAGATCGGCGGCGGAACCGTTGCCGTGCGCCTTGCCCACCGTATGGCCGCCGGCGGTCAGGGCCACGGTTTCGGCATCGTCCATGGCCATGCGGGCGAAGGTTTCCCGCATGTCGCGGGCGGTTTTCAAGGGATCGGGCTGGCCGTCCACCCCTTCGGGGTTCACATAGATCAGCCCCATCATCACCGCCGCCAGCGGGTTTTCCAGCTGGCGGTCGCCGGAATAGCGGCTGCCGGCGCTGCCGGTGGGAGCCAGCCAATCCTGCTCCGACCCCCAATAGATATCCTTTTCGGGGTGCCAGATATCCTCGCGCCCGAAGGCGAAGCCGAAGGTTTTGAGCCCCATGGATTCATAGGCCATGGTGCCGGCCAAAATCATCAGATCGGCCCAGCTGATCTTGTTGCCGTACTTTTTCTTCAAGGGCCACAGCAGGCGGCGGGCCTTGTCGAGATTGGCGTTGTCGGGCCAGGAGTTCAGCGGCGCGAACCGCTGGTTGCCGGTGCCGGCGCCGCCGCGCCCGTCGGCGATGCGGTAGGTTCCCGCCGAATGCCAGGCCATGCGGATCATCAGGCCGCCATAATGGCCCCAATCGGCGGGCCACCAGTCCTGGCTGTCGGTCAGCAGGGCCAGCAGATCCTGTTTCAGGGCCGCCACATCCAGGCCGCGCAGGGCTTCACGGTAGCTGAACGCCGCGCCCAGCGGATCGGTCTTGCCGTCGTGCTGATGCAGAATGTCGAGATTGAGGGATTTGGGCCACCAGGCCCGCTGCGCCGCCGCCGACGTGGCGCCGCCATGCATCACCGGGCATTTTCCGGCAGAGATTTGCTGTGTCTGTTCCATCGGGTGCTCCTCATAGAAGGGGATCATCGGGTAAAGCGGGTTCAGCCCAGCAGGCTGCGCAGCATCCAGGCGGTTTTCTCGTGCACCTGCATGCGCTGGGTCAGAAGATCGGCGGTGGGCTGGTCGTGGGCGGCCTCGACCACGGGAAAAATCGAGCGGGCGGTGCGCACCACCGCCTCCTGATCCGCCACCAGCTGGCGGATCATGTCTTCAGCCGCGGGCACGCCCAGTTCCTCGTCCAGCACCGTCAGCGCGGCAAAGGCCCGATAGCTGCCGGGGGCCGGCAGGCCCAAAGCGCGGATGCGCTCGGCGATCAGATCCACCGCCAGGGCCAGTTCGGTGTACTGCTGCTCGAACATCAGATGCAGCGTGTTGAACATCGGCCCGGTGACGTTCCAATGGAAGTTGTGGGTTTTCAGATAAAGCGTGTAGCTGTCGGCCAGAAGATGCGCCAACCCGTCGCCGATGCGCCGGCGCACGTCGGCCGACAGGCCGATATCCATGTCGCGGGGCGCGGCAGTGTCGATCTTGCCCATGATAAGCCTCCCACTTCGAGTGCGGCCGGTCCGTTGACCGGGGCTTCTGGGATGAACTCTAGCGGCACAGAAACACAGAGTAAAACGATCAATATTTGATATATTAATCGCAAAAAACGATTTACACCACTCCGCCACCCTCGGGCTTGACCCACGCATCATAAGAGGGCGCCTCCCCCACATGGATGGCCGGGTCAAGCCCGGCCAAGACGGCTTAAGGGAGGGGCTGTGGCGCCGAGGCCCTTTTGTCGTCGTCCGCAGGGCGGTATCTCCCTCTTGTCGTCATGCGCGGCCAAGGCGGCTTGAGGGGAGGGACTGTGGCGCCGAGGCCCCTTTGTCGTCGTCCGCAGGGCGGCATCCCCCTCTTGCCGTCATGCGCGGGCTTGACCCGCGCATCATAGACGGCGTCTCCCCCGCGTGGATGGCCGGGTCAAGCCCGGCCAAGACGGCTTAAGGGAGGGACTGTGGCGCCGAGGCCCTTTTGTCGTCGTCCGCAGGGCGGCATCCCCCTCTTGCCGTCATGCGCGGGCTTGACCCGCGCATCATAGACGGCGTCTCCCCCACATGGATGGCCGGG
>JAJZGK010000191.1 GCA_021798485.1 Pseudomonadota bacterium | reverse complement strand
CAGGCCGCAGCCTTTTCCATCAGGGCCCGCACATGGGCGGCGCAGGCCTGCACCAGCGATTTCAGATCGTAGCCGCCTTCCAGCACCGAGACCAGGCGGCCGCCGCAGGTGTCGTCGGCCACGGCGGTGAGCTGGCGGGTGACCCAGGCGAAATCCTCGGTGGAGAGGGCAAGGTGGGCCATGGGATCGTCCTTGTGGGCGTCGAACCCGGCCGAGATCATCAAAAGATCGGGCTTGAAGGCGCGCAGGGCGGGCAGCACCTTTTCCGTCACCACGCGCCGCCAGGCCTCCGAGCCGGTGCCGGGCGGCAGCGGCAGGTTGAGGATGTTGCCGGCCACCCCGGTCTCCTCGGGCAGGCCGGTGCCGGGGAACGACTCCTCTTCGTGCGTCGAAACGTAGAGCAGGTTGGGGTGGGCCTGGAAAATATCCTGGGTGCCGTTGCCGTGATGGACGTCGAAATCGTAGACCGCCACCCGTTTGGCGCCGTGGGCGGCCAGGGCGTGCATGGCCCCCACCGCCACGTTGTTGAACAGGCAAAAGCCCAGCACCGCCCGGCTTTCGGCGTGATGGCCGGGCGGGCGGGTGGCGCAGAAGGCGTTGCGGACGGCGCCGCTCATCACCGCATCCACGGCGGCGATGGCCGCCCCGGCCGAGTGCAGCGCCGCCTCCCACGAGCCCGACGACACCACGGTGTCGGGGTCGAGATAGAGATGTTCGTCGCCGCTGGGCAGGTTGTCCTGGATGAAGTCCAGGTGATCGGACTCGTGGGCGCGCAGCAGTTGCGCCAGGCTGGCGCGCGGCGCGGCGTCGCGTTTCAGGGCTTGAAAATCCTCGCCGTCCAGGGCCGCCAGCAGCAGGCGCAGCCGTTCGACGCCTTCGGGATGATAGTCCCCGGTATCGTGGCCGAAACAGGCGGGATGGGTGAAAAGGGCGGTGGTCATCGGAAGCGTCCTGGCGGCGGCGGTAATAAAGATGCTTGAATAGAGATGTTAGGGAAATTTTCAACAAGAAATCCAGGGGCGCAAGGCTGCCATGTATCTGTGCTGGCCTTGCATCGCCGTGTTGGGCAAGATGCGGCGATGACGAAGACAAGATTGGATCAGATGCTGGTGGACCGCGGCCTGGCGGAAAGCCGCACCCGCGCCCAGGCCCTGATCATGGCCGGGCTGGTCTATTCCGGCGAGCGCCGCCTGGACAAGGCCGGGCAAACCCTGGCCGCCGACGTGGCGCTGGAGCTGCGCGGCCAGGATCACCCCTGGGTGTCGCGCGGCGGCTTGAAGCTGGCCAAGGCCATCGAGGCCTTCGCCATCGATCCCACCGGGCTGGTGGCGGCGGATGTGGGCTGTTCCACCGGCGGCTTCACCGATGTGCTGCTGACGCACGGGGCCGCCCGGGTTTATGCCGTCGATGTCGGGCATGGCCAGCTGGCCTGGAAGCTGCGCACCGATCCCCGCGTGGTGGTGCTGGAAAAGACCAACGCCCGCCATCTGTCCGCCGAGATCATTGCAGAACCGCTGGATATGGTGGTGTGCGACGCCAGCTTCATCGGCCTGGAAACCGTGCTGCCCGCCGCCCTGGCCCTGACCGGACCCAAGGCCTGGCTGGCGGCGCTGATCAAGCCGCAGTTCGAGGTGGGCAAGGGCCGGGTGGGCAAGGGCGGCGTGGTGCGCGAGCCCGAGCTGCATGCCGAGGTGTGCGAGCGGATCCGCGCCTGGCTGGCGGCCCAGCCGGGCTGGCGGGTGCTGGGCATCGTGGAAAGCCCCATCAAGGGGCCGGAAGGCAATATCGAGTTCCTGATCGTGGGACGAAAGGGGGAGGAATGAAAACGCTGTTCGCATCCATGGCCGCCGCGGCTCTGCTGCTGGGGGCCCAGGCCGCCCGCGCCGACGACGGGCCTTATCCGCATCTGCGCTGCGTGATCAGCCAGTGCGACGGCGGCGCCGCCTGCCAGGCGCCCTTCAAGGTGAACGACACCGCCTTCAGCGTGGCGGCGGGCAGCGACTTCATGTTCACCCTGACCGACGACTGGTCGATCACGCCCGGCCGCTACAGCCTGGAGAACCGCCACTATGTGGGGGCCAGCTATCTCAGCAAGACGGTGCTGAACATCGCCATCACCCGCCCGGCGGGCGATCTGACCCTGACCCTGGGGGTGGTGGGTACCGATGTGGAGCCGCGCAACGTCACCGCCCACGGCCATTGCCAGGAGGTGAAAACCCAGCCCATCGCCTTTTGATCAGGCGGGCTGGGAGCGGCGGCGCAGGGTGGCGGCGGTGCTGAGCACGGCGGCGATCAGCACGCAGGCGGCGCCGGCGATCAGAAAGGATTGCAGATAGCTCTGATATTCGCCGCGCAGAATGCCGGCGCCCAGGGCGGCGGTGGCGGCGCCCAGCTGGTGCCCGGCGGCGATCCAGCCGAACAGGATGGGGGCATCGTGTTCGCCGAAGGTGTCGGCGGTCAGGCGCACGGTGGGCGGCACCGTGGCGATCCAGTCGAGGCCGTAGAACAGGGCGAACAGCGACAGCTGCTCGAAGCTGAAATCGGAATAGGGCAGATAGATCAGGCTGAGGCCGCGCAGGCCGTAATACCAGGCCAGCAGAAAGCGGTTGTCGAAGCGGTCCGACAGCCAGCCCGAGAAGGTGGTGCCGAACAGATCCAAAACCCCCATGGCGGCCAGCAGCCCGGCGGCATCCACCTCCGGCAGGCCGTGATCCACGCATAAGGGGATGAGGTGGGTGCCCACCAGCCCGTTGGTGGACATGCCGCAGACGAAGAAACTGCTGGCCAGCAGCCAGAAGGTGGGGTGGCGCAGGCCGCGCCCCAGCACGGCGAAGGCCAGAAACAGCGGATTGCCCAGGGTGGGGCGCGGCGGCTCGGGCTCGCTGGCGCCATAGGGCGGCAGATCGAGATCGATGGGGTGATCGGGCAGCAGCAGCCACACCACCGGCACCACCAGGGCGGTGGCGGCGGCGGCGCACAAGGTGGCGCCGCGCCAGCCCATATGCTCGATCAGCAGGGCCAGCAGCGGCAGAAAGGCCAACTGCCCGGTGGCGGTGCTGGCGGTCAGAATGCCCATGGCCAGGCCGCGGTCCTTGCGGAACCAGCGCCCCACCACGGTGGCGCCCAGCACCCCGGCCACCATGCCGGTGCCCAGCCCGGTCAAAACACCCCAGGTCAGCACCATCTGCCAGGGGTGATGCACCAGGGTGGTGGAGGCCACCGACAGCGCCAGCAGCACCAGGGCCAGCAGGGTGGTGCGGCGGATGCCGATGCTTTGCATGATGGCCCCGGCGAAGGGGCCGGTCAGGCCGTAAAGGGCGATGCCCACCGAAATGGCGAAGGAAATGGTGGCGCGGTCCCAGCCCATGTCGCGCTGCAACGGCACCAGCAGCACGCCCGGCATGCCGCGCACCCCGGCCGAAACCAGCAGGGCCAGAAAGGTGGCGGCGGCGGCCACCCAGGCGTAATGCAGGCGGCCCCGCAGCAGGCGGGCAAGACGGCGGGGAACGGCGTGGGGCATGGTCGGGCCTTGTCGAAGCGGCATTAAGGTGTATATACACATAAATGCGGGGCGACACCCTAAAATAAACGAACAGGAGAGGACGATGCGTTATCTTGCCGATTTCGAGCCGGGGCAGCTGTTTACCGCCGGACCGGTCGAGGTCACCCAGGAGGAGGTGATCGCCTTCGCCAGCCGCTACGATCCGCAGCCCTTCCACACCGATCCGGTGGCGGCGGAAGACAGCTTCTTCAAAGGCCTGGCCTCTTCGGGCTGGATGACGGCGGCCCTGACCATGCGCCTGTTCGCCGAAAGCGGCCTGGCCGTCGCCGGCGGCCTGATCGGCCGCGATGTGGAACTGCACTGGCCGCGCCCCACCTATCCCGGCGACATGCTGCGCGCCGAAACCGAGGTGCTGGAGGTGATTCCATCGCGCTCCCGCCCCGATCGCGGTATGATCCGCGTCCGGACCACCACGCTCAACCAGCGCGACGAGGTGGCGCAAACCATGCTGTGCCGCATGCTGGTGCCGGCGCGGCCCAGCCAGGGGTAAGAGGCGCCCGTGAGCGAACCAGAGGCCGGACATAATTGGCTGAAGGGCTGCACCTGCTTTCGTCTGCGCCGCACGGCGCGGCGGATGACCCAGGTGTACGACCACCATCTCGCCGCGGTGGACCTGACCCTGACGCAATATTCCCTGCTGGCCAATCTGGTGCGGCGCGAACCGCCGTCGGTCCATGCCCTGGCCGCGCTGATGGGCATGGACCGCACCACGGTGACCCGCACCCTGAAACCCCTGATCGGCCGCGGCCTGCTGCGCCTGGAGGCCGGGGCCGACCGCCGCAGCCGCCATATCGTGGTCAGCCCGGCGGGGCAGGCGCTGTGGGACCAGGCCAAGCCGCTGTGGCGGGCCGCCCAGACCGAGATCGAAACCCGTCTGGGCCCGGCGGAAACCGCCGATCTGCACCGGCTGCTGGATCAATCGTTCGCGCGGTTGGGGGAGGAACACCCAGAAATGTTAAGGCCTTAACGTGATTGACACGGGGCGCCGGTCTTTCCATCTATGGCGATAATGATTGTTGTAATCATTATAATCTTAATAGTTCTGGGGTTATGCCATGCGTTTTCTTCCCTATGTTCTGGTGGGCTTCATGGCCCTGCCCATCGTCATCTGGACCCTGATCAACACCCTGGTGGTGAAGAGCAGCATCTCGGCCTTTTCCACCGGCGATGTGGCCGTGCTGGGCTCGCTGGGGGTGTTCGTGGCCCTGTCCTTCGTGCTGCTGCCCCGCTGGATCGTGGGCGTGATGAAGCGCACCGGCGGCTGATCTTGATCGCCGGGCGGCGGCGGGGGTAGGGTGGCGCGTCATTTCCGTTTCGGAGCGCCCACTCCTTGTCCGTCCGCCGCTTTCTGCTGTCGCCCACTCTGATCATGCTGGTGCCGCCGCTGCTGTGGGGCGGCAATGCCGTGGCCGGCCGCATGGCCGCCGGATCGGTGCCGCCGCTGGCCCTGGCCTTCTGGCGCTGGTTTTTCGCCTTTTTGCTGCTGCTGCCCTGGGGCTGGCCGCGGGTGCGGGCGCAATGGCCGCTGGTGCGGCGGCAGTGGAAACTGCTGGCCTGGCTGGCTTTGTCCAGCGTGACCGCGTACAACAGCCTGCTCTACGTGGCGCTGACCACCACCACGGCGGTCAACGCCACCCTGGTCAGCGCCGCCATTCCGGTGGCCATCGTGGCGTTGTCGTGGCTTTGGCTGCAAGAGCGCATCAGCCCGCTGCAGGGCGGCGGCATTCTGCTGTCGCTGGCCGGGGTTCTGCTGGTGATCGCCCATGGCGATCTGACCAACCTGCTGGCCCTGCGCCTGCATGCCGGCGATCTTTGGGCCCTGGCGGCGGTGGTGAGCTGGGCGCTGTTTTCCGTGACCCTGCGCCGCTTTCCCAGTGGTCTGGCGCCGCTGGCGCTGCTGACCGTGCAGGTGGGCCTGGGCACCCTGTTCATTCTGCCGCTGTATCTGGGGGAACTGGCCCTGGGCCACGGTTTCACCCTCACCGCCAAGGCCGCCGGACTGATCGCCTATGTGGCGGTGCTGCCCTCGCTGGTGGCCTATGGCCTGTGGAACAAGGGCGTGGCCGATCTCGGCGCCAATATCGCCGGGCTTTACACCAATCTGATTCCGGTTTTCACCGCCCTTCTGGCGGTGCCGCTGCTGGGCGAGTCCTTTCACTGGTTTCACGGCGCCGGCATGGCGCTGATCTTTGCCGGCATCGCCCTGGCCACGCGGCGAAAATAGCTATCCCCGCGCCTCCAGGGCGCGGGCCAGGGCGCAGAAGCCCTCCACCGGCACCTCCTCGGCCCGCTGCGTGGGAGCGAGGCCGGCGGCGGCCAGCAGGGCCTCGGCGTCGCCCAGGCTTTTCAGGGACGAGCGCAGCATCTTGCGGCGCTGGCCGAAGGCGGCGGCGGTCACCTGTTCCAGGCGTTCCATGCGGCAGGGGGCCAGCGGTTCGGCATAGGGCTCCAGCTGCACCACGGTGCTGGTGACCTTGGGCGGCGGCGTGAAGGCCTCGCGCGCCACGTTGAACAGCGGCCGCACCCGGCAGCGCCACTGGGTGATCACCGACAGCCGCCCGTAATCGGGGCTGCGCGGGGCGGCGGCCAGGCGGTCCACCACCTCCTTCTGGAACATCAGGGTCAGGCTGGCGAAGGCCTCGGCCCGGCGCAGCCAGGCGATGAGCAGCACGGTGGAGATATTGTAGGGCAGATTGGCCACGATGCGGCGCGGCGCCTCGCCCAGGGCGGCGGCGTCGATCTCCAGGGCGTCGCCGGCGATGATCTCCAGGCGGCCGGGATAGGCGGCGGCGATCTCCTGCTGGATGGCGATGGCGCGGTCGTCGCGCTCGATGGCGATGACGCGGCGGGCGCCGCCGTCCAGCAGGGCGCGGGTCAGGCCGCCGGGGCCGGGGCCGATCTCGATCACCGTGCCTTGGGACAGATCGCCGGCCTGGCGGGCGATGCGTCCGGTGAGATTGAGATCGAGCAGAAAGTTCTGGCCCAGGGCCTTGCGCGCCTCCAGGCCGTGGGCGGCGATCACCTCGCGCAGGGGCGGGAGCTCAGCCATG
>JAJZGK010000190.1 GCA_021798485.1 Pseudomonadota bacterium | reverse complement strand
AAAATCCTCAAAGGCCGCGGCACCGTTCCGCGGCCTTTCCGCAGGATGCGTAGCCGACAATGCTTTCCGCCCTTGCGCTGCTGCTGGCCTCGGCCGGCGTGATCTATTTTTCCTGCGAGCTGTTCGTCAACGGCGTGGAATGGCTGGGCCGCCGCCTGCGGATCGGCCAAACCGCCACCGGCAGCATTCTGGCCGCCTTCGGCACCGCGCTGCCGGAAAGCGTGGTCACCCTGGTGGCCACCGCCTTCGGCGCCGAGGCGGCGCAGAAGGAGATCGGCATCGGCGCCGCCCTGGGCGGGCCGCTGGTGCTGTCCACCATTGCCTATGGCGTGGTCGGGCTGTGCATGCTGCTGTATGGCCGCCGCCTGGGACGGCAGCTGGTGCAGGCGGATGGCCGCCGCCTGAGCCGCGATCAGGCCTGGTTTCTGCTGATTTTCGCCGCCAAGGTGGGTTTGGGCCTGGTGGCCTTCGCCTGGAAGCCCTGGCTGGGCTGGGCCTTTCTGGCGGCCTACGCCTGGTATTTCCGCGGCGAGATGCAAGGCTCCGACACGGAAGAGGAGGGCCAGCCCGAACCCCTGGCCCTGCGGCGGCATGCGGCGGTGCCGGGCCTGTTCTGGATTTTGCTGCAAACCCTGGCCGCCACCGCCGTCATCTTCGCCGCCTCGCGGCTGTTCGTCGGCCAGCTGGAAACGGTGGGGCGGGGGCTTGGCCTGTCGCCGCAGCTGACGGCGCTGCTGTTCAGCCCCATCGCCACCGAGCTGCCGGAAACCATGAACGCGGTGATCTGGGTGCGCCAGGGCAAGGAACGGCTGGCCCTGGCCAATATCAGCGGCGCCATGATGATCCAGGCCACCATTCCCACCGCCTTCGGGCTGTTTTTCACCCCCTGGCGGCTGGATGCGCCGCTGCTGGCGGCGGCGGCGGTCACCAGCCTTTCCATCCTGCTGTTGTTCCTGGCCTTCCGCTCCGGCCGGGTCTCGGGGCTGCGGCTGGCGCAAAGCGGCTGGCTTTACGGCCTGTTCGCGCTGTCGGCGCTGCTTCTGACCTAGCAGGCATGCACCTCGGACAGGCGGCAGGAAATGCCGTCGGCGCCGGTTTCCAGCTGCAAGGTGGCGTGATCGATGCCGAAGTGATCGGCCAGATGGGCGGCGATCCCCTCCATGGCGGCATCGTCCACCACGGCGCCGGGCACCACCAGATGGGCGGTCAGCGCCACCGAGCGGGTGCTCAGCGGCCAGATGTGCAGATCGTGCAGGGCTTCCACACCGGGCAGGGCGCGCAGATAGGCCTCCACCCCATCGCGGTCCACCCCGTCGGGCACGGCGTCGAGGGCCAGATCCAGGGATTCGCGGAACAGGCCCCAGGTGCCCACCAGAATAACCAGGCCGATGCCCAGGCTGACCGCGGGATCGATCCACAGCCAGCCGGTTTTTCCCATGAGAAAGGCCGCCGCCACCACGCCCAGGGCCACCAGGGCGTCGGAGGCCATGTGCAGGAAGGTGCCGCGGATATTGAGATCGCCCTTGCGCCCCGACAGAAACATCAGGGCCGTGCCCACATTGATCACGATTCCCACCCCGGCCACGCCCATCACCACCGGGGCCGAAACGGCCTGGGGATGGGCCAGGCGCAGCACCGCCTCCCAGGTGACGGCGCCGATGCCCAGCAGCAGCAAAGTGCCGTTGATCAGCGAGGCCATGATGGTGGTGCGGCCGAAACCGTAGGTATGGCGCCGCGAGGCGCGCCGCCCCGACAGCCACACCGCCGCCCAGGCCATCACCAAACCGATGACATCGCTGAAATTGTGTCCGGCATCAGCCAGCAGGGCCAGGGAGTGAGCCCAGACGCCATAGCCCGCCTCCACCGCCACGAAGCCCAGATTAAGCAGGGTGCCCACGGCGAAAGCGGTGTTGTAGCTGGCGGGGCCATGATGGTGATGGCCGTGATCATGGTCGTGGTCGTGGTAAGACTGGGAATGATGGTGGTGCGGACCGGACATTTTGCGCTCGCGCTGACGGAAAAGTGCTGGCAGCATGAACCCTGTAGCCACTACAGGGTCAAGGATGAAAAATGCCGACGGATGCCGATATGACCATCGGGCGGCTGGGACAGGCCGCCGGGGTCAAGGTGGAAACCATCCGCTATTATGAAAAGATCGGGCTGCTGCCGCCGGCGCGGCGCACCGGGGCCGGCTACCGCCTGTACGGCCCGGCCCACGCCGCGCGGCTGCGCTTCATCCGGCGGGGCAGGGATCTTGGCTTCGAGACCGACACCATCCGCGCCCTGCTCGATCTGGCCGAACATCCCGGCCAGTCCTGCTGCGAGGCCGATACCCTGGCCGCCCGCCATCTGGCCGAGGTGGAACGGCGCATCGCCGATCTGCTGTCGCTGCGCGATGAACTGCGCCATATGATCTGCGGCGAACGGCACAGCATTTCCGAATGCCGGATCATCCAGGCCATGGTGGCGGGAATAACGGCGCCACCCACCCACGACGGTTAGTGCTTCGCCTTGTTCACCAGGGCGATATCTGCTACCGTGCGCCGCGAAAAGTTCTTCTGTGATATCCGGCCTTTCGGCGCGGATTCCCCCTTACCGTCGAGATTGATGCATTGACAGTCGCTCCCACTCCGCCGTCCTTCGATATCACCCCGGTGACCGTCGAAGAGGAGATGAAACGCTCCTATCTCGACTACGCCATGAGCGTGATCGTGTCCCGTGCGCTGCCCGATGTGCGCGACGGGCTGAAGCCGGTGCACCGGCGTATTCTGTTCTCGATGAAGGAAAGCGGCTACGACTTCAACAAGCCGTTCCGCAAATCGGCCCGCATCGTCGGCGATGTCATGGGCAAATATCACCCCCATGGCGATTCCGCCATTTATGACGCCATGGTGCGCATGGCGCAGGATTTCTCCATGCGCCTGCCGCTGGTGGACGGCCAGGGCAATTTCGGTTCTATGGACGGCGACCCCGCCGCCGCCATGCGCTACACCGAAGCGCGCATGGCCCGTTCCGCCGCCGCCCTGCTGGACGATATCGACAAGGATACCGTCAATTTCCAGTCCAACTACGACGACACCACCCATGAGCCGATGGTTCTGCCCGCCCGCTTCCCCAATCTGCTGGTCAACGGCGCCGGCGGCATCGCGGTGGGCATGGCCACCAATATTCCGCCCCACAATCTGGCCGAGGTGATCGACGCCTGCTGCGCGGTGATCGATCGTCCGGAGATTTCCATCGAGGAGTTGATGGAGATTGTGCCCGGCCCCGATTTCCCCACCGGCGGCATCATCCTGGGACGCTCGGGCATCCGCGCCGCCTTCAGCACCGGGCGCGGCTCCATCATTCTGCGCGGGCGCTGCCATTTCGAGGACATCCGCAAGGACCGCACCGCCATCGTGGTGACCGAGGTTCCCTATCAGGTGAACAAGGCCCGCATGATCGAGCAGATGGCCGAACTGGTGCGCGACAAACGCATCGAGGGCATCTCGGATCTGCGCGACGAATCCGACCGCGACGGCGTGCGCGTGGTGATCGAACTGAAGCGCGACGCCGTGCCCGACGTGGTGCTGAACCAGCTTTACCGCTACACCCCGTTGCAGACCAGTTTCGGCGTCAACTCCCTGGCCCTGAACGGCGGCCGCCCGCAGATGATGCCGCTGAAGGACATCCTGCAGGCCTTCGTCGCCTTCCGCGAGGAGGTGATCACCCGCCGCACCATTTTCGAGTTGGGCAAGGCCCGCGACCGCGCCCATTTGTTGGTGGGTCTGGCCATCGCCGTGGCCAATCTCGATCCGGTGATCCAACTGATCCGCAACGCCCCCGATCCGGCCACCGCCCGCGAGCAGCTGATGGCCCGCAACTGGCCCGCCGCCGACGTGGCGCCGCTGATCGCCCTGATCGACGAGCCGGGCCGCGCCGTGGTGGATGGCTGCTACCGCCTGTCGGAAACCCAGGCCAAGGGCATTCTCGATCTGCGCCTGCATCGCCTGACCGGCCTGGAGCGCGACAAGATCCACGAGGAATTGACCGAGATCGGCGAGCAGATCAAGGAGTTCCTGCATATCCTGGGCTCGCGCGAGCGTCTTTACGAGATCCTGCGCGGCGAACTGGTGGAGATGCGCGCCCAGTTCGGCAACGAACGGCGCACCTCCATCGAGGAAAACGAGTTCGAGGCCGATATCGAGGATCTGATCGCCCGCGAGGACATGGTGGTGACGGTGACCAACACCGGCTACATCAAGCGGGTGCCGCTGTCGGAATACCGCACGCAGCGCCGTGGCGGCAAGGGCCGCTCCGGCATGACCATCAAGGAAGAGGATTTCGTCACCCAGGTGTTCGTGGCCAACACCCACACTCCCATCATCTTCTTCTCCTCCACCGGCATCGCCTACAAGATGAAGGTCTACCGTCTGCCGCTGGGCAGCCCGCAGGCCAAAGGCAAGGCCATGGTCAACCTGCTGCCGTTGAACCAGGACGAAACCATCTCCACGGTGATGCCGCTGCCCGAGGATGAAAGCAGCTGGAACGAACTGCATGTGATGTTCGCCACCGCCTCGGGCAATGTGCGGCGAAATCTGCTGTCGGACTTCACCGATATCCGCGCCAACGGCAAGATCGCCATGAAGCTGGACGAGGGCGACCGCCTGATCGCCGTACAGGTCTGTTCGGAACAGCAGGATATTCTGCTGGCCACCCACAACGGCAAATGCATCCGCTTCTCCGTCACCGAGGTGCGCGTGTTCAAGGGCCGCGATTCCACCGGCGTGCGCGGCCTCCGCCTGGACGAGGGCGACACCATCATCAGCATGTCGGTGCTGACCCATGCCGACTTCGATTCCGAAACCCGCGACGCCTATCTGCGCGGCGACATGAACGCCGGGGACAGCGAACGCATGGCCGGGCTGGAACAGCATATCCTGACCATCAGCGAAAACGGCTTCGGCAAGCGCACCTCGGCTTACGAGTACCGCATCACCGGGCGCGGCGGTTCCGGCATCGCCAATCTGGACATGACCGAAAAAACCGGCAAAGTGGTGGCCTCGTTCCCGGTGGAGCACAGCGACGAGATCATGCTGGTCACCGATGGCGGCAAGCTGATCCGCATTCCGGTGGACGATGTGCGCGTGGTGGGCCGCAAAACCCAGGGCGTGACCCTGGTGCGCACCGCCGAGGATGAGCATGTGGTTTCGGCCGCCCGTCTGGGCGATGTGGGCAACGGCGAGGACTCCGACGAGGGCGAAGAGCCCGGAGGAGAACAGGAGAGCAGCGGTGACTGAACGGATTGGCGTTTATCCCGGTACTTTCGATCCCATGACCTATGGGCATCAGGACATCATTCAGCGCGCCTGCCGCTCGGTGGACCGCCTGATCGTGGGCGTGGCCCGCAATGCCGGGAAAAACCCGCTGTTCACCCTGGAGGAACGGGTGCAGATGGCCCGGGCCGATATGGCCAGCCTCAATAACCCGCACGGCGCCACCATCGAGGTGCGCCCCTTCGACGATCTTCTGATCAATTTCGCCAAAAGCTGCGGCGCCACCTTGATCTTCCGCGGCCTGCGCGCCGTGTCCGATTTCGAATACGAATTCCAGATGGCCGGCATGAACGCCCGCCTGAGCGGCGAAATCGAAACGCTGTTCCTGATGGCCTCGGAGCGCTGCCAGTTTATTTCCTCGCGCTTCGTCAAGGAAATCGGCCGCCTGGGCGGCGATATTTCCTCTTTCGTCTCGCCTCTGGTGCGGCAGCGTCTGGAAGACCGCTGGGCCAGCCTGCCCGGCGGAAGCTGATTTCTCAGTTTTTTTCCCTTTTACTTTTTGGATGGAGTCTTTTCCATGTCGGCGTCTGATCCGGAAAACACCCTGCTGCTGGACCTGAAGGACGGCCGCGTCGTTATAACGCTGCGCCCCGATCTGGCCCCGCAGCATGTGGCCCGTATCAAGGAACTGGTGCGGTCCGGTTTTTATGATGGTCTTACCTTCCATCGCGTCATCCCCGGTTTCATGGCCCAGGGCGGCGATCCCACCGGCACCGGCGCCGGCGGGTCCGGCCAGAAGCTGCCGGCCGAATTTTCGCCCGAAAAGCACGTGCGCGGCACCTGTTCCATGGCCCGGGCCCAGAACCCCAACAGCGCCGATTGCCAGTTCTTCATCTGCTTCGATGATGCGCCGCACCTCAACCGCCAATACACCGTGTGGGGCCAGGTGAGCGAGGGTATGGAATTCGTGGATATGATCAGGAAGGGTGCGGGCGGCAACGGCCTGGTGTCGGAGCCCGATCAGATCGTGCGCATGCAGATCGCCGCCGATATTTCCGCCGAACAAGCGTGAAGGATTTTGTCCATGCCGTTGTTGAAAAAGCTTTTTCTGGCCTGCGCCCTGATGCTGTCGGGGCTTCTGGCGGTCGCTCCGGCCCATGCCGCCACCCAGATCAAGGACCCCGGGAACACGCTGATCATGCAGTTGAAGACCGGCCGCGTGGTGATCGCCATGCGCCCCGATCTGGCGCCCCATACCGTGGCCCGCATCAAGCAGCTGGTGCGCCAGGGCTTTTATGACGGCACGCCCTTCCACCGGGTGATCGAGGGCTTCATGGCCCAGGGCGGCGATCCCACCGGCACC
>JAJZGK010000189.1 GCA_021798485.1 Pseudomonadota bacterium | reverse complement strand
ATGTTGCCGTTATCAAGAATGGGCGTTTGGTGCTCGAGGTCCTCGATGACACGCAGCAGCGCCTTGATGCCCGGCTTGCCGCCGATGGTTTCATAGGCCGGCGGGGCCAGAGTGTCGCGATGGAAGCCGAACGCTTCATGCTCGGTGCCGATGCTATAGGCGGCGGGCGGCTTGCAGCCGGCGGCCAGATAGTCCGCAAGCTCCTGCGTACCGGTGATGGGGGTGGTGTCGGCGTCTCCGGGGTTCGACAAAGGCTACTCCTGTGGCGGGTCCGTTGCGAGGAGCAAGGCAAGCCCGGCGATGGCGGCGGTTTCGGCACGTAGAATATGTGCCCCAAGTGACACGCGCTTCACTTGGGGATGCGTGTCGATACTGACAAGCTCGGCATCGGTAAAGCCACCCTCGGGGCCGACCAACAATGCGCAGGCGGCGGCGGTGTGGCGCAGCACGGGGGCGGTGCGGCGTTCATCGGCGACGAATAACTGGCGGTTTTCCGGCCATTTTGCCATTAAGGCGGGCAAAGTGAGGGGGGCCATGATGGTGGGAACGGCGAGCCGCTCGCATTGCTCGGCGGCCTCGATGGCGATGGCGCGCAGGCGCTCGTCGTTGACCCGGCTCATCACCGTGTGGCGGGTAAAGACCCGCTGCAGCGCCGAAACCCCCAGCTCGGTGGCCTTTTCGGCGATGAAATCGATGCGGGTGCGCTTGATGGGGGCGAACAGCAGCCACAGATCGGGCTCGGGCGCCTGCGGACGCGAGGGGCTTTCCAGGATCAGGCGCCCGCCCTTGCGGCCCGCCGGTTCCAGCCGGGCCCGCCATTCGCCGTCGCGGCCGTTGAACACCGCCACCGGCGTGCCGGCGGCCGCCCGCATCACCGACAGCAGGTAATGGGCCTGCTCGGCGGTCAGGGGAAGGGCGGCGCCGGGCGCAAGGGCGGCATCGACGAACAGGCGCAGTTTCGGCGGAGTGTCCATATCTTCTTTGCAGTGTCTGACTCTGGAGCTTATGTATAGCGCCTGATTGCGGTCAGGTATATGGGGGGATGACCGCGGCTTGACGAGCCCCCTCCCTTGGTTTCGCACATCTTATGGCGCCCATCATGCAGGATCAGTCCTCTTCCATCGCCGCCGAACGCGCGCATTTGAGCGATATCCACCCCGACGACTGGGTGGAAAATCTGCTGCCGGAGTGGATGCGGCCCTATGCCCGGCTGGCCCGGCTGGACCGCCCCATCGGCAGCTGGCTCACCCTGTTTCCCGCCCTGTGGGGCCTGTTGATGGCCGGGCCGGGCTGGCGGCAGTGGTATCTGTTTCCGGTGTGCGTGCTGGGGGCCTTCGCCATGCGCGGCGCCGGTTCCACCGCCAACGATCTGTGGGACCGCGAGTTCGACGGCCGGGTGGCGCGCACCCGCCTGCGCCCGCTGGCCTCGGGCCAGGTTTCGGTGTTCCGGGCCGTGGTCTTTCTGGGGCTGCAGCTGCTGCTGTCGCTGCTGCTGCTGCTCACCCTGCCGCGTCTGTCCATCCTGCTGGGGGTGGCCATCCTGCCGGTGGTGCTGATCTACCCGGCCCTGAAGCGGGTCACGCACTGGCCGCAGGTGGCCTTGGGCATCTGCTTCAACTGGGGCATCCTCATCACCTGGGCGGCGGTGCGCGACGATCATTTCCAGGTGCCGCTGCTGCTGTGGATGGGGGCGGTGTTCTGGCAGATCGGCTACGACACCATCTACGCCTATGTGGATTGGGTGGACGATGTTTCGGTGGGGCTGAAATCCACCGCCATCCGCTTCGACCGCCAGGGGCGCCTGTGGGTGGCCTGCTTCTACGCCGTGGCCGCCCTCTGCTGGCTGCTGGCCGGCTGGGCCGCCGGCGCCGCTCCCGGCTACTACGCCGTGCTGGCCCTGGTGGCGGGGCATCTGGCCTGGCAGGCGGCGATCTTCCATGTGGATCAGCCGGCCCGCTCGCTGATGCTGTTCCGCGCCAATTTCTGGCCGGCCCTGGTCTTCTGCGCCGCGGCGGCCCTGGCATGAGCGAGGCCGCCTTCATCGCCGCCCACACCGCCCTGGCGTCGCCGCCGCTGGTGCCCGAGCTCCGCCTCCATCTGGCCGGGGAAATCACGCCGCTGTGGCTGGCCACCGAGGACTTCCTGGCCGAACACAACATCGCCCCGCCCTATTGGGCCTTTCCCTGGGTGGGCGGCCAGGCCCTGACCCGGCATGTGCTGAATCATCCCGAACTGGTGCGGGGCAAGCGGGTGCTGGATTTCGCCGCCGGTTCGGGCATGACCGCCATCGCCGCCGCCCTGGCCGGGGCGGCCCATGTGGAGGCCGCCGAGATCGATCCCCTGGCCCGCGCCGCCATCCTCCTCAATGCCGATGCGAACAATGTTCAGGTTCATGTGCCGCTGGACAATGTGCTGGAGCGGCCCGATTGCCCGTGGGATGTGGTGCTGGCCGGCGACGTCTGCTACGAAAAGCCGATGGCGGCGGCGGTGTTCGCCTGGCTGCGCCGCTCGGCCGCCGCCGGGGCGGTGGTGCTGATGGCCGATCCGGGGCGCAGTTATCTGCCCGCCACCGGCCTGCTGCGGGTGGGGGGCTACACCGTGCCCTGTTCGCTGGAACTGGAAGACCGCACCAGCCGCGACGCGGTGGTCTATAAAATCGTGGGATGAACGCAATGACCCTGGAAGAGCGGCTGATCGCCCTGGAATCCCGTCTGGCCCATTTCGAGCGCATGGCCGACGATCTGTCGGACGTCATCGCCCGCCAGGACCGCGCCCTGGAGATCATGGCCCACCGCCAGACCCGCCTGATCGAACGGCTGCGTCTGCTGGAGGGCGGGCTCGAGCGCTCGCCGCAGGACGACCGGCCGCCGCCGCATTACTGAGCCGGCGGCGGGGCCTGGCGCTGGCCCTGCAGCAGACGCGGCAGGCATTGGGGATCGGGGTCCTGGCCGGGATTGCGGTTGCGGGTTTCGGCGTAGGTCACGGTTTTGCCGTCGTCGCCGGCATAAAGGAACAGGTCCAGCACGCAGCCCTGGCCGTAATATTGCCAGATCTCGGCGGCGCCGTCGTGGCGGCGGAAGTCGGGCTGGCCGAGGCGGGCCAGGAGGGCGGTATCGGTCAAGCCTTTGAACTGATCCGGTTTTGCGTCCACCCGGTCGGGCAGACCGGCGCCGGCGGGGGTGAAGCCGGCGCCGCCCGGCGCTGCGGCCGGGCCGGCGCAGGCGGCCAGCAACAGCAGAAGCGGCAAGGCCAGGGACGGGCGGATGCGCGGCATGGGGGGCTCCTGATCGCGGCAAAGCCGGGATTATAAAAGCCCCGCCGCGCATCGCAAGCTTTCGGATGAGGCCGGGTTCTCACGGATATTTCCATTGTCGCCGCCGCCGCCATGGTTATACTGCGCCGCATCGTTTCCTGGAGGATTTCATGGCGGACTGCGCGTTTGACGTTGCCGGCATCGGTAACGCCATCGTCGATGTGCTGGCTCATGCCGATGATGCCGAGCTGCAGGCCCTGGGGCTGGAGAAGGGTGTGATGACCCTGATCGACGCCGAGCGGGCCGAGGCGATCTATGCCCGGATGGGGCCCGGCATCGAATGCTCCGGCGGTTCGGCGGCCAACAGCATGGCCGGCATCGCCGCCCTGGGCGGCAAGGCCGCCTATATCGGCAAGGTGCGCGCCGACCAGCTGGGCCAGGTGTTCCGCCATGATCTCGCGGCGCAAGGGGTGGTGTTCGAGACCGAGGCCGCCGCCGATGGCGCCCCCACCGCCCGCTGCCTGATTCTGGTGACCCCGGACGCCCAGCGCACCATGCAGACCTATCTCGGCGCCTGCGTGGCGCTGGGGCCCGCCGATATCGATCCGCTGATCGTGGCCAATGCCCAGGTTACTTATCTGGAAGGCTATCTGTGGGATCCGCCCCAGGCCAAGGCCGCCTTCCTGGCTGCCGCCCGCATCGCCCACGATGCCGGGCGCAAGGTGGCGCTGTCGCTGTCCGATCCCTTCTGCGTGGGGCGTCATCGCGAAGAGTTCCTTGAACTGCTGTCGCATCATGTCGATATTCTGTTCGCCAACGAGGCCGAAATCACCGCGCTCTATCAGTGCGACTTCGACAGTGCGGTGCGCCAGGTGCGCGCCCACTGCGATATCGCCGCCCTGACCCGCGGCGCCAGGGGATCCTTGGTGGTGGAAGGCGGCCATGTCTGGGTGCAAGGCGCCGAGACGGTGACGCAGGTGGTGGATACCACCGGGGCCGGCGATCTTTACGCCGCCGGTTTTCTGTACGGTTTGACCCAGGGCCGCAGCCTGGGCGTTTGTGCGCGTCTGGGCGGCCTTTGCGCCGCCGAGATACTTTCCCATGTCGGCGCCCGGCCCGAAGCCAATCTGGCTGAGCTGGTCGCCCAAACGACTTTACTGACGGTTTGACATCTATGGACCTCCGCAATATCGCCATCATCGCTCACGTCGACCACGGAAAGACCACCCTGGTCGACGCCATGCTCCGCCAGTCCGGCACCTTCCGCGAAAACCAGCAGGTGGCGGAACGGGTCATGGACTCCAACGATCTGGAAAAAGAGCGCGGCATCACCATTCTGGCCAAGTGCACCTCGGTGCAGTGGAAGAATACCCGCATCAACATCGTCGACACCCCCGGTCACGCCGACTTCGGCGGCGAGGTGGAACGCATCCTGTCGATGGTGGACGGCGTGGTGGTGCTGGTGGACGCCGCCGAAGGCCCGATGCCGCAGACCAAGTTCGTGACCGGCAAGGCGCTGGCCCTGGGCCTGCGTCCCATCGTGCTGGTCAACAAGGTGGACCGTGGCGACGCCCGTCCGCATCAGGTGCACGACGAGGTGTTCGACCTGTTCGCCGCCCTCGACGCCAACGACGATCAGCTGGATTTCCCCACCCTGTTCGCCGTGGGCCGCGACGGCTGGGCCGACGACAGCCTGGAAGGCCCGCGCAAGGACCTGTCGACGCTGTTCGATCTGATCCTGGCCCATGTGCCGGCTCCCAAGCGCGATCTCGAGGCGCCGTTCTCCATGCTGGCCACCACCCTGGAGGCCGATCCCTATCTGGGCCGCGTGCTGACCGGCCGCGTGCAGACCGGCTCGGTCAAGCTCAATCAGGCGGTGAAGTCTCTGGCGCGCGACGGCTCGGTGATCGAGCAGTTCCGCATCGCCAAGATTCTGGCCTACCGCGGCATCGAGCGTTCCGGCCTGGAGGTGGCCGAGGCCGGCGATATCGTCGCCGTGTCGGGCATGACCAAGACCACGGTGGCCGATACCATCTGCGCCCTTGAGGTGACCGAGCCCCTGAAGGCCCAGCCCATCGATCCGCCCACCCTGTCCATGACCTTCGCCGTCAACGACAGCCCGCTGGCCGGGCAGGAGGGCGACAAGGTGACCAGCCGCGTCATCGCCGCCCGTCTGGCCAAGGAAACCGAAAGCAACGTCGCCATCCGCGTCAACGAGACGGCGGGCAAGGACGCCTTCGAGGTGGCCGGGCGCGGCGAACTGCAGCTGGGCGTGCTGATCGAAACCATGCGCCGCGAAGGCTTCGAGCTGTCGATCTCGCGCCCGCGCGTGCTGTTCAAGACCGACGAGGCCACCGGCGAGCGGCTGGAGCCCATCGAAGAGGTCTTCATCGACGTCGACGAGGAATTCTCGGGCGTCGTGGTGGAAAAGATGAGCAACCGCAAGGCCGAGATGACCGGCATGCGTCCCTCGGGCGGCGGCAAGCTGCGCATCACCTTCCTGGCGCCGTCGCGCGGGCTGATCGGCTATCATGGCGAGTTCCTCACCGATACCCGCGGCACCGGCCTGATGAACCGCGTCTTCCACGGCTACGCCCCCTATAAGGGCGCCATCGAGGGCCGGCGCAACGGCGTGCTGATCTCCACCGATCAGGGCGAGTCCGTGGCCTATGCCCTGTGGAGCATCGAGGAGCGCGGTCCGCTGTTCATCGGCCCCAACGTGCGCCTCTACCAGGGCATGATCATCGGCGAGCATTCGCGCGGCAACGACCTGGAAGTGAACCCGCTGAAGGGCAAGCAGCTCACCAACATTCGCACCACCAGCAAGGATGAGGCGGTGCGTCTGACGCCGCCGCGCAAGATGTCGCTGGAACAGGCCATCGCCTATATCGAAGACGATGAGCTGGTGGAGGTGACCCCGAAGAGCGTGCGTCTGCGCAAGCGTTGGCTGGATCCCAACGAACGCAAGAAGCAGAGCCGCATGAAGGATGCGATGTAGGCCGGTTCCGTACCGGAAACCGCCTTTACGGCATCGGATCAGGGCCGCCCGCGAGGGCGGCCCTTTTCATAACGGACGGGGCGCGAGCTCGGCCCAGTGCGCCGGCCGGCGGGGATCGGCCAGCAGCAGCAGGTGGCGCTCCGGCGCGGCGCCGGCCGGGCAAAGCTCCAGGCTGATTCCGGGCTGGCCGTAAAGGGAGGCGCCGGCCACAACGCGGCCGGCGGCATCGCTGATCCCCCATAGGCGATGGGCCAGGGGGCCGAAATCGCCGGCATTGAGGGGGGTGGCGGGCGCGGTCAGCGGTGTGGCGGCCAGGGGCGGCGGGCCGCCTTGCGCCAGCCACCGCCGGCCCGCCTGCCAGCAGGGCCGCCGCATTT
>JAJZGK010000188.1 GCA_021798485.1 Pseudomonadota bacterium | reverse complement strand
TGTTCGTTGATCACCGAGGCGATTTCAGAGCCGATACCGGCATAGGGCCAGCCCTCTTCCAGGGTAACGAGACGGTTGGTCTTTTTCACCGAGCCGACGATGCAGTCCACATCCAAGGGCCGGATCGAGCGCAGATTGATCACCTCCACGGCGATGCCGTCCTTGGCCAGCACCTCGGCCGCCTCCAGGGCCACGCCCACCATGCGCGAGAAGGCGGTCAGGGTCACGGAATGCCCGGCCCGTTCGATCTTGGCCTTGCCGATGGGAATGATGAAATCGGGATCCTCGGGCACATCGAAGGACTGGCCGTACATCAGCTCGTTTTCCAGCACCACCACCGGGTTGGGATCGCGGATGGCGGCCTTCAGCAGGCCTTTGGCGTCGGCGGCGGAATAGGGCGCCACCACCTTCAGGCCCGGGCAATGGGCATACCACGAGGCGTAGCACTGACTATGCTGCGCCCCCACCCGCGAGGCGGCGCCGTTGGGACCGCGGAAGACGATGGAGGACGGCAGCTGGCCGCCGCCCATGTAAAGGGTTTTGGCCGCCGAATTGATGATGTGGTCGATGGCCTGCATGGAGAAGTTGAAGGTCATGAACTCGATGATGGGCTTCAGGCCGCCATAGGCGGCGCCCACGCCCAGACCGGCGAAGCCCATTTCGGTGATGGGGGTGTCGATCACCCGCTCGGCCCCGAACTCGTCCAAAAGCCCCTGGCTGACCTTGTAGGCGCCCTGATACTGGGCCACTTCCTCGCCCATCAGGAACACCGCCGGATCGCGGCGCATTTCCTCGGCCATGGCGTCGCGCAGAGCCTCGCGCACGGTCTGGCGGACGGTCTTGCCGTAGACCTTCTCCTCGGGGATCGCCACCGGCTCGGGCGCGCACAGGCTTTGCGGCGAGGGCGCGGCGTGGTCGTGATTCACCGGCACGCTTTTCGGGGTGAAGGTGTCGAGCACGTTGTCCAGGGCGGCGGCATCCTCGCCCTCTTCCAGCAGCAGGGCGATGGGGGTGTTCACGGCCACGCCCTCGCTGCCGGCGGCGATGAGGATCTTGCCGAGAACCCCCTCCTCGACCGCTTCCATTTCCATGGTGGCCTTGTCGGTTTCAATCTCGGCGAGCACATCGCCGGATTTCACCGCGTCGCCCTCGGCCTTCAGCCAGCGGGCCAGCTTGCCCTCGGTCATGGTGGGCGACAGGGCGGGCATCAGAATCTGTACAGGCATTGTCTTATCTCTCCCGCTCAAGCCATCAGCACATCAGTCCACAGCTCGGACGGATCGGGTTCCGGGCTGGTGGTGGCGAAATCGGCGGCCTCGGTCACGATGGCCTTCACCGCGCGGTCGATCTCCTTCAAGGAGTCCTCGGTCACCAGACCCTTGTCGGTCAGGGCCTTGCGCAGCTGATCGATGGGATCATGCTGCTCGCGCATCTTGGCCACCTCCTCCTTGGAGCGGTACTTGGCGGGATCCGACATGGAATGGCCGCGATAGCGGTAGGTCTTCATTTCCAGGATGGTGGGGCCGTCGCCGGCGCGGGCGCGGGCCACCGCCTCCTCACCGGCGGCCTTCACCGCCAGCACGTCCATGCCGTCCACCGCCACGCCGGGGATGTTGTAGGCCACGCCGCGGCGGCACAGCTCGGTGCCGGCCGAGGCGCGCTCGATGGAGGTGCCCATGGCGTATTTGTTGTTCTCGATGACATAGACCACCGGCAGCTTCCACAGCCCGGCCATGTTGAAGCTTTCGTAAACCTGTCCCTGGTTAACGGCGCCGTCGCCCAGGTAACAAAGGCAGACGCCGCCATCCTGGCTGTATTTGTGGGCGAAGGCCAGGCCGGTGCCCAGCGGCACCTGGGCGCCGACGATGCCGTGGCCGCCGTAGAACTTCTTTTCCCGGCTGAACATGTGCATCGAGCCGCCCTTGCCCTTGGAATAGCCGCCGGCCCGCCCGGTCAGTTCGGCCATCACCCCCTTGGCGTCCATGCCGCAGGCCAGCATGTGGCCGTGGTCGCGGTAGCTGGTAATCACGGAATCCCGGGCATTGCTGATGGCCGACTGCATGCCCACCACCACGGCCTCCTGGCCGATATAGAGGTGGCAGAAGCCGTTGATCAGGCCCATGCCGTAAAGCTGCCCGGCCTTTTCCTCGAAACGGCGGATCAGCAGCATATCGCGGTAATAGCCGATCAGCTCGGCATCGGTGACGGCAGGCGCATCGGCCCTGCTGCGGCGTCTGGCGGTGGCCATTCCTGTCTCTCCCAGAGTGGTCAATCTCGCATGGTGATAAACAGTTTCGATGACATGCGCAAGCCATGCGCGCATGAAAAACCGTTGTTTTGCAATGCACAAATGACGATTAACTGAATAATGGTTAATTCGTGATTCCGATACAAAACACCGCCGCGCTCCGAAAACGGGGCGGATTTTTCAACGCTACCAAGCAGATGGGAACAAAAACCCGAAAGCCAAGAGGCCGGACGAGAACCACGGCCGTGTTGCGCCGCCGCCGCTTCGGATTATACCGCCCGGCCAATGATTTGACCCGTTGGGTCAAATCATGCCGAGACGGTAAGCCCCGTCCCGGGGCCGCTCAAGCGCCGCCATCGGCTTCGCCGATAAATTTTTATATCTGCGTGCGAAGCACGCGGGCTTCCCGGTCGGCGCATCTTTTTGAGACAAATCAAGTGCCGACCGGTATTATATTCAAAGCAGGCCTCGCACCGCCTGGCGGGGCGCCGCAAGAGGGGAGCCCCATGAACATCTACCGCCTGGATCCCATTGATCCCGAGCATCCGTCCTGGTCGCTGTCGGCCGAGATGGAAACCCTGTGGACCGCCGCCCCCTCATCGCGCGAGGCCCGCGATCTGGTGGCCGGGAAAACCTGGCGCGGCCCGCATGCCGGCGCCGACGGCGCCCCTGTTCCGCAATCGCCCTGGCAAATCGCCGGCGTCGCCTCCTGCGAATTGGAGCCGACCATGACCCATATCCATCCCGGCACCGTGGTCCGCGCCGACGGCAGCCGTGTCGAAGACAACTGATCCCGATCTTCAGGCCGTGCTGCCCGGCCTGCAGTATCAGGATTGCCACAGTGTGGTACTGACCGATCCCGCCTTGAACGCCGCCGGCGTGGTGGTGCTGCTGCCCACACTCACCCCGGCCTGGGCCCAGTCCCTCCTCGCATTGCGCAACCGCCTGACCGCGCCGCTGGGGCTGGCACGCGTCACCATGCGGCAGTTCCCCACCCTGGCCGTCGCGCCCCATCAGGCGCTGCTGGGGCTGGATGATCGCCATCTCGATTTCCGCATCCTGCTGAGCAGCACCCCCCTGCCCGGCCAAACGGCGCACCGCCTGACCCTGCGCACCCTGATCCGCTTTCACAATGCCTGGGGTCGCGCCTATCTGACCGCCGTGCTGCCCTTCCACCGCCTGATCCTGCGCCGCCTGCTGCAAGACCTTGCCCGCCGCGACACCGCTTTTAAAGCTGAACGCAGATGCGCAGGGATGTAGATCCGCGATCAAGCATAAAAAAAGGATCAGCCGCGGCTGATCCTCGATCTGGCAGGTGCGCCGTTTACTGTTGCGGCGGCGGCGCGGTTTTTTCCGGCAGGTCCAGGGTGCCGTCGGGATGGCGCAGCACCACCACCTCGTTGTCGCGGCCCATGTTCAGCATGATGCGGGCGCGCTCTTCCAGCATGTCGGGATCCAGATGATCGGGGCGCAGCAGCACGTCGCGGTGGTCCAGCTTGTCGCGCACCGCGTCCAGACCGGCCAGGGTGGTTTCGGCCTGCACCACCTCCTTGTTGAGGCGCCACCAGGCGATCAGTCCGCGATCACCCTGCACCGTGTGGTAGGCGAAATAGACCACCAGCGTCAGCCCCACGAAGGGGCCGATCACATTGCGGGCGCGCGAGCGGAAGTCCTTGATCATCAACATGAGGCGCATGGAATCACACTCTATTTCCCGCCGTCAACCAATATTCACAGTGAAAATCGGAATGCGGCAAGATTGCGACCCTGTTGAGTCAAGCGTCTGTGACGATCATCACTTGAGGAAAGTAAGAGTTTGAAAAATAACGGCCCCACCCCGTCTTTCCCGTTTCTGGAACAAAGCGGGACCGCACCAACCTATAGCCACTATGAGGAATCTCGCCACCATATTTAGAGATCAGCACGCCCGGCGCCCCTCCGCCCCCCGCTGCAGCAGAGCCAGCAGGGCCAGGCCGCCGCACACCAGGCAGACACCGCGCCAGCCCCAGGCGCCCCAGGCGGCGTTGGCCGCCGCCGAGCCCAGGGCGCCGCCGCTGAACATGCCGGTCATGAACAGGGTGTTGAGACGGCCGCGCGCCTCGGGGCGCAAGGCGTAGATGCGGTGCTGGTTCGAAACCAGCACGCTCTGGACGGCGAAGTCCAGCAGCACCACCCCGACCACCAGCCCGGCCACCGTGGGCCACAGTCCGAACAGCAGCCAGGAGGCCAGCACCAGCCCCGCCCCCAGGGTCAGCACCAGACCGGGGCCGCGCCGATCGGCCATCCGGCCCGACAACGGCGCCGCGAACACCCCCGCCGCCGCCACCACGCCGAACAGGCCGGCCACATCGGCGCCCAGATGGAAGGCCTCCAGCCGGAAGGCCAGCACCGCCCAGAACCCGGTGAAGGTGGCGAACAGGCAGGCCTGCAACAGGGTGGCGCGGCGCAGTACCGGCTCTTCCAGCCACAAGGGCCCCAGCGAGCGCAGGGCGCGGCCATAGCCCATGGCATGAAACGGCAGACGGCGCGGCAGCACCATTGCCATCCAGGCGGCCATGGCCAGCGACAACGGCACCGCCAGCCAGAATACCGCCCGCCACCCCCAGGCCACCGCCACCAGCCCGGCCAGGGTGCGGCTGAACAGCAGGCCGCACAGCAGGCCGCTCATCACCGTGCCGATGGCCCGGCCGCGTTTTTCCGGGCTGGCCAGGGCCGCCGCCAGCGGCACGATCAATTGCGCCACCGCCGAAAAAATCCCCACCAGGGCCGAGGCCAGCAGCAGCAGCCAGGGGCTGGGGGCCAGAGCCAGCCCCACCAGGCACAGGGCCAGAACGCAAAACAGCAGCACGATCAGGCGGCGGCGGTCGGCGATATCGGCCAGCGGCACCAGGAAGAACAGCCCCAGGGCGTAGCCCAGCTGGGTGGCGGTGGGGGCGAAGCCGATCAGGGGATCGCCGCCGAAGGCGCGGGTCATCAGCCCCAGAAGCGGCTGGTTATAATAAAGATTGGCCACGGCCACGCCGCAGGCCGCGGCCATGGCGAACAGCAACCCTCGGCTCAAGGAAGGGGTGGGGGAAGAGGACATGATGATCTTAAAAACACTCTCCGGGAGAATTTATGTGGAGGGTTTTCCCCAAAAAAAACAAGGGAGCCCCGAAAGGCTCCCTTGAAAATCACCGTGAAATAGCGATTACCGGCGGATGATCGAACGACCGGCGTAACGGGCCACCGTGTCCAGCTCCTCCTCGATGCGGATGAGCTGGTTGTACTTGGCGATACGATCGGAACGCGACATGGAGCCGGTCTTGATCTGGCCGCAGTTGGTGGCCACCGCCAGATCGGCAATGGTGCTGTCCTCGGTTTCGCCGGAGCGGTGCGACATCACGGCGGTATAGCCGTTCCGGTGCGCCAGATCGACGGCTTCCAGGGTTTCCGACAGGCTGCCGATCTGGTTGACCTTCACCAGGATGGAGTTGGCGATCCCCTGCTCGATGCCGCGGGCCAGCCGCACCGGGTTGGTGACGAAGAGATCGTCGCCCACCAGCTGGATCTTGTTGCCCAGGGCCTCGGACAGCATCTTCCAGCCGTCCCAGTCGTCTTCCGACATGCCGTCCTCGATGGAGACGATGGGGTAGTTGCCCGCCAGCTTGGCCCAGTACTTGACCATGGCCTTGGGGTCCAGGGTCTTCTTCTCGCCGGCCAGCACATACTTGCCGTCCTTGAAGAATTCGGTGGAGGCGGCGTCCAGCGCCAGGGTGATGTCCTCGCCCGGCTTGTAGCCGGCGGCCTCGATGGCCTTCAGCACGAAATCGAGCGCGGCCTCGGTGCTCTTCAGATTGGGGGCGAACCCGCCCTCGTCGCCCACGTTGGTGTTGTGGCCGGCGTCCTTCAGGGCCTTCTTCAGGGCCTGGAACACCTCGGAGCCCATGCGGATGCCTTCGGCCACGCTGGCGGCCGACACCGGCTGGATCATGAATTCCTGGATGTCGATGGGATTGTCGGCATGGGCGCCGCCGTTGATGATGTTCATCATCGGCACCGGCAGGGTGCGGGCGAAGGTGCCGCCCACATAGCGGTACAGCGGCAGGCCGGCCTCTTCGGCGGCGGCCTTGGCCACGGCCAGCGACACGCCGAGAATGGCGTTGGCGCCCAGGCGGCTCTTGTTGGGGGTGCCGTCCAGATCAATCATGGTGCGGTCCACGGCCAGCTGGTCCTCGGCATCCATGCCGGCCAGAGCGTCGTAGATCTCGTCGTTGACGGCATCGATGGCCTTCAGCACGCCCTTGCCGCCGAAACGGCTCTTGTCGCCATCGCGCAGTTCCACCGCCTCGTGCGCGCCGGTCGAGGCGCCCGAGGGCACGGCGGCGCGGCCGAAGGCGCCCGATTCCAGAATAACGTCGACTTCCACGGTGGGATTACCG
>JAJZGK010000187.1 GCA_021798485.1 Pseudomonadota bacterium | reverse complement strand
TACCAACCGCCCAATGAATTGCCCGGTTGTATCGTCCCTCGCCGGGCGGCGGCATCCGCCGCCTTGGCCGCTCGCTCAATGCTCGCTGGATACCGGCCAACGAGTCACTTCAATGGTTGGCCGGTATTAGACCGCATATCCGAACCGCGCCATGGCCGGGCCATGGTCGGCGGTAAGGCGTGCGACCTGGGCGGGAGAAAGCGTGTTTTTCCAGGCGCCGGCGCGGCCCTGCCGGAAAAAGGGGGCGCTGGCGGCCGGCAGGGCTTCGCGGAAGCCGTGCTCCGCTTCCTGGCGCCGCAGCCGGGTAAAACCGGCCGCCTCCACCGCCCGGGCCAGGCGTTCCTCGCCGCCATCGAGGCCGGCCAGGGCCAGGATGCGGCGCAGATGCGCCCGGGGGTCGGCCAGCAGATCCTCGTAACGCACCACCTCCATCCGCAAAACCGGCGCCGCCAGCCAGCTTTCATAAAAGCGGCTCCAGCTCGACACCAGCTGCGGAACCTGCGCCTGGCGCCGTTTCGCCCCCAGGATCGCTTCGGCATCGGCCATGCGGGCGATGGCGTCGTCCAGGCCAAGGCCGCTGTGGGCGGCCAGCGATGGCGCCACATCGCGGGGATCGCGGACGATCAGGATCACGCCGGCAAGGCTTTCGGGCGGGATCAGCGCCTCGGTTCCGCCGGGGACGGGCAGGAAGGCATCATGGCATTTGTGCCAATCGGCCTTGGCGGACTCGGCGTGCAGGCTGCGGAGCATCGCCGGACGGGCCCGGAAGATCTCCGCCTCCGTCAGGTCGCCCGGAGAGACGTCAAGGGTATCCTCGAACAGTTGGGCGCGCATGATGGCGGTGGTATGGATCATGCGGTTGATGTCCACGGCGCCGTTCTGGTACCAGGCCTCCAGCAGGGCCCGCACCCAGGTATTGCCGGATTTGGGGTAAGACGCCAGCAGATAGATCCCCGGGCGGCCGCGGTCCATTACCGCGTTCCATCCGCCAGGGTTTCAAGCAGACGGATCTGAGACTCCAGATGCGCGAAATGCGGCACCCGCCGCAGCCTGCCCAGCCGGGGGCCGCCCGGCCCCAGGATCCGGGCCGCCTGGCGCAGCAGATCGGCCCCGCGCCCCATGGCCATGGCGGCGGGGCGGCGATAGATATGTTCCATCAGCAAAGCCAGGGCATCGAACCCGGACTGCCACTCCACCCGGTCGGCGTCTCCCGGCGATCCGGAGGTTAGGATCAGCACCATGTCCAGGCGGTGGGCGGCGGCCAGAACGGGCGGCGGCATCTCCACCACGAACTTGGATTGCCCCTGGCGGTTGTGCGCCAGCCGGTTCGCATCAAAGCCCAGGGCCTTCAGCGCGGGCTGCCACAGTTTCAGCCGCGTCGCCATCGGCCAGGCCTGGATCTGATCGGGAGTATCGGTCCGCAGCAGGCACAGGTCATCGGCCAGCGGCCGGTGGCCGCGGCGCAGCAGGGCGGCGGCCAGCGTCGATTTTCCCGCGCCGGAAGATCCGGCAAAGGCCATGGTCCGCCCCGCGATCTCGACCACCGAGGCGTGCAGGGGAAACAGCCCGCGCTGGTGGGCCAGCATGCCCAAGGCCGCGCTTTGCAGAAACAGCGTCAGGTCGGCGCTGGCGGCGCCGGGGGCGGGGGCGACAACGATTTTCCGCCCGGCCTCCAGGTGAAACCGGGCAACGCCCTCGATCCGTGTCAGAACGCTGCCGTCGCGGCCCACCTGCTGGAAGGGGGTGCTCCGCACCGGATCGGGCAGCGCCGCGGCTACCGGTCCCAGTGTGATTTCCAGGTCCGCCGGGCCGCCGTCGGCGCCGCCGAATGGCGGCATCGCGGGCAATTCGATCTCCGACCGCAGCTTCCAGCCGCAAAAACAATACTCAAACGCCATATGACCGGTCAGCCTCGCGTTTCGATGACCTGATGATGCAGAAGCTGCTGCAGAAATTCCCTGGTTTCATTCTCGATCACCTGGGGCGGCGCGTCGAAATCGCGCCGCAGGCCCAAAACGAGATCGCCGAAACTGACCGGAGAGGACAACCGTTCGGCGATTTTCGAGGCCATGCGGTCCAGGCCCAGATAAACGCCCCCCTTCAAGCTCATCAGGATCATCTCGTCGTCGACGTGGGTCGCCAGGCAGTCCGCGGCCAGGCAAAACGTCGTGGTAGCGTCGATTTTCATCGGGGCAGCCTCACAACCGGGTTGGCGACGTCCTTAGCATGCGGGTTTTGCCATTGGCAAGGGAAACCGGCCCTGCCCTTTGTGCGCGCATCATTGAAACCGCTCCCTCTTTACGAATGGCGCCGAAAGCAATGTCAATTCAAGCCTATAAGGAATCCGTTCCCTATAACCTAAGCGTGTATTTGCCTTGATACCATTCGCCTTTGGCTGCCCTAATGCCTCCCACACCGGCCCGCCACGCCGGACAACCCTGAACGATAGGAGGCAGATGTGGCAGACGCAGTTTTGGGGGAAATCCGCATTTTCCCATTCAACTTCGCTCCCGCCGATTGGGCGCAGTGCAATGGCGCGATATTGCCTGTGTCGCAGAATCCGGCGTTGTTTTCCCTGCTCAACGCCAATTATGGCGGCGATGGCCGCACAACGTTCGCGCTTCCCGATCTGCGCGGCCGCACCCCGCTGCATTGGGGGGCCGGCCAGCCTACGGCGGCCGGAACCGTCTATTCCAAGGTGGGGATCGCCGGCGGGGCCGAACAGGTTTCGCTCAATATCGCCAACATGCCGTTGCACACCCATGCCGTGACCGCCGTCGCTGCGCCGGGGAACGAATTTTCCGGCAATGGCGCCAATTACCTGGCCCAGGCCGCGGCCGATGCGGAACAGCCGCCGGTTACGCCTTCCCTGTACGGCCCCGCCGCCGCCACCGTGGCCATGGCGCCGGCCACCCTGGTCGCCACCGGCGGCGGCGCCCACAACAATATGCAGCCGTTCCTGGTGCTGAATTTCTGCATTTGCACGACCGGGCTTTATCCGAGCCGGGCCTGAGCGGCCGCGCGGCACTTTTTACAAGGGAGACTTCGAATGGAACCGTTTCTCGGCGAAATCCGCATGTTCGCCGGCACCTACGCGCCCCAGGGGTGGGCGTTGTGTGCCGGCCAGCCGCTGCCGGTCAAAGACTACGAGGCGCTTTACAGTCTGATCGGCAATCTCTATGGCGGCGATCAGATCACCTTCAATATGCCCGATCTGCGCGGCCGCATCGCCATCGGCCAGGGGCAGGGGACGGGGTTGACCAACCGCGTCATCGGCAGCGCGGGGGGCACGGAAGCGGTGGCGCTGACCGCCGCCCAAACCGCGCCCCACACCCATACCGTTTATGCCACCGATAGCATGGCCACCGCCGCCTCGCCTTCGGGGGCGCTTCTGGCCCAGCCCAGCGACGGTTACGCCGCCTATCTGCACAACGGTGTGGATCCGCAGATCCAAACGCTCAACGCCGGTAGCGTCGCCTCGTTTGGCGGCTCCAATCCGCACGAAAACCGCATGCCCTCCCTGGCGTTGACTTACATCATCGCCACCCAGGGCCTCTATCCCCAAAAGGCGTAATCAGCGAGGGACGTATCATGGATAGCTTTTTCGGAGAAGTCAGGGCCTTCGCCTTTAATTTCGCTCCCGAGAACTGGGCTCTTTGCAACGGCCAGGCCGTTTCCAGCAGCCAGTATCAGGTGCTCTATTCCATTGTCGGCACCATGTACGGTACGGGGAGCACCTCGTCCAGCTTCAAGCTGCCCAATCTGGTGGGGACGGCGGCGCTGGGAAGCGGCTCGGGGCCGGGCCTTTCGCCCTATGTGGTCGGGGAAGACATCGGCTCGGAAAAGATTATGCTGAATGCGGCGACCATGGGGGCCCACAATCACCTGTTCCAGGAAGAGCTGGTTAAACCCCCCTTCACCGGGGTGCAGGCGTCGCCGCTGGGGGCGTCCCTGGCCCGGCCCGTCAAGAACACGAGCGGCAGCCAGTTCGCGGCGACCAAGATGTTTTCCAACGACACGCCCGGCGTCACCATGTCGGACCAGATGGTCGGCCCCGCCGGCTCCGCTTCGGGGCCGCAGCCGCACGGCAATATGCAGCCTTACCAGACCGTTAATTTCTGCATCTGCATGGTGGGTGACTATTACCCGCAGCGGCAGTAGCCGGAAAGGATCAGGCCGATGCCCAACTTCACGCAATGCCTGGCGCTGCCGGAGCCGATGACGTCTTCCGGCATCGGCTTGCGGGCCGAAACCGACGACGACCGGGATTTCGTGGAACGGCTGTACCTGACCGTGCGGTGGGAGGAACTGGCCCAGGCCGATTGGCCCGAAACGGCCAAAACGGCGTTTCTCAAGGATCAGTTCCTCCACCAGCGCCATCATTATCTGACCCATTACCACGATACCGATTTCGGTATCGTTACCTGGGGCGGCGCTCCGGTGGGCCGGCTTTACCTGTACCGGGGCCGGGTGGATTGCCGCATCGTCGATATCTCGCTGCTGCCCGAGGCCCGGGGCCAGGGGCTGGGCACGGCGCTGCTGGGCGCGGTTTTTGCCGAATCGGCTGCCGCGGGGCGGACGGTCAGTATCCATGTTGAAATTTTCAACCCCGCCCAACGCCTTTACGAGCGCCTGGGCTTTCAAGACGTGACGGTGCGCGGCCCCTACCGGCTGATGCAGTGGGGCGCGCCCTCCATGCCTCCAACTTCGGACCCTACGCCATGAGCCTGGATTTTCTTGAGCTGACCGATTTCACGCCGCAGGTCGGCACCGTTTTCGCGGTGCCGCTGCGGGAGGGCGGCGTCTATCCCCTGACGCTGACACGGGCCGCTGCCTTGCGGGCGGCCGGATTCCCCGGCGGGCGGAGCATTCCGTTCGACCTGCGTTTCCACGGCCCCGGCCCGGACTATCTGCCCCAGCAGATCCATCTGCTGCGCCACGATGTGCTGGGCGATCAGGCCATTGCGCTGGTGCCGCTTGGCCCGACGCCCGACGGCGCCCATCAGTATCAGGCCACGTTCGACTGAACGGCGCCGTTTCCGCTTCCGTCAGGACGGATAGCGGGTGGAAGGGCCTTGCGGAAAATTCCGTCGTCGCGCTCGGCGTCGGGCAGGCGGCGGTGGTCGCGACCGTAAAGCGGCGGCGAACGCGCCGGCGCGGGCGGGCTTTTCAGCACCTGGGTGAACCCGGCCGCCGCCGCCGTGTCGGAAAAGCGGAAATTGGCATGCCGGATGGCCAGCAGTCCGCCCGGTTTGAGGGTGCCGGCCAGCGCGCCGACGCTGCGTTCGAAATCCTCGAAGGCGATGCGGCCATCGCAGCGCGCGGGCCCGGCGCCCAGACCGCCATGGCGGAAGACGGCCATGGCGAAGACCGCATCGTAGCTTTGCGCAGCCTCGTGCTCGGCCGAAGCGGCCACGGCGAAGCGCAATCGGGGATCGCCGCCGTCGCGGGCCAAACGGGCGCGGGCGCGGCGGATGCGCGCCGGCACGATATCCAGCCCGGTGATCCGGGCGGTGGGAAAATAGCGCCGCAGCGTGAACACTTCCTCGCCGGTGGAGCAGCCGAACGACAGCAGGCGGGGGGCCGGTACGCCGGTCAGGGCTTCGGCGGCATAGCGGAAAATCAGCGGGTAGCGGTCTTCCTGCGTGGTGCCATAGGGCTGGAACAGGGATCGCGCCTGAAAAAGCCGGACCAGGGTCAGGCTGAGGCTGTCGGCGGCGCGGGCCAGGCCTGGAAGCCGGTAAGGGCCGCCCTGACGGCGTATCGTTTCCATGACCGCTCCTTGACTTTCCGCTCCAACAGATCCCGCCGACCATATCCCGAACACAACGGGGCTGCCATTCCGCAGTTCCCTCTCTCTCGTGGATATGGGATAACCGCCATTCCGTCGCCTGCCTTGCGGAGAGATCGCGTGAGCATTCAGGACTATTTGCAGAAATCGGCCGCCGTGATGCTGGCCGCCGGCGAAACCGCCGCCATGGGCCAGGTGGACAAGGCCGTGGAGGCCATCGTGCGGGCCTTTCGCGCCAGGAAGGTGCTGCTGGTGTGCGGCAACGGCGGTTCGGCCGCCGATGCCATGCATATCGCCGGCGAACTGGTGGGGCGCTTCCTGAAGGAGCGCCCGGCGCAGAAATGCATCGCCCTGACCGCCGATAACGCCATCCTGACCGCCTGGGCCAATGATTACAGCTACGAAACCGTGTTTTCCCGCCAGGTGGAAGGCTATGGCGAGGAAGGCGGGGTGTTCTGGGGCATCAGCACCTCGGGCAATTCCAAAAACGTGCTGGCGGCGCTGGAACAGGCCAAGGCCATGGGCATGACCACCCTCGGCCTGACCGGCCAGGGCGGCGGCAAGATGGCGGCGCTGTGCGATATCCTGATCGATGCCCCCTCGAAGGAAACCCCCTTCATCCAGCAGGTGCATCTCTGCCTCTACCATTACATCTGCCAGAAGGTGGAAGAGGCCATCGCGGGGTGACGGCAGGCGGTGTCACCGCTGGGGGCGCCTCTGAGACGAAAAAAGCCCCGCCGGATTTCCGGCCAACCATTGATACCGGCCAACCATTGATACCGGCCAACCATTGAAGTGACTCGTTGGCCGGTATCCAGCGAGCATTGAGCGAGCGGCCAAGGCGGCGGATGCCGCCGCCCGGCGAGGGACGATACAACCGGTCAATTCATTGGCCGGTTGG
>JAJZGK010000012.1 GCA_021798485.1 Pseudomonadota bacterium | reverse complement strand
ATAAGCCAAGCTGGCGGGACGCCAGCGCCCGGCGCCTGGGATAAGCCAAGCTGGCGGGACGCCAGCGCCCGGCGTCTGAGGGACATAAATTTGGAAGCCGCTTTAGCGGCTGACTAGCGCGTTGAGCGCGCCGGAACGGCCGGAGATGCCCTTGGGCATCGGAGGGTAAGTGAGGATAAGCCAAGCTGGCGGGACGCCAGCGCCCGGCGCCTGAGGGACATATAAAAATGCTCACCCGTCTTCGCCGTCTGGCCGGTTTGTTGGGGGTTCTGGGGCTGCTGGTGATCCTGGCCGGGCTTTTGG
This sequence comes from Pseudomonadota bacterium, assembly GCA_021798485.1. GTDB lineage: Bacteria > Pseudomonadota > Alphaproteobacteria > Rhodospirillales > Magnetospirillaceae > JAJZGK01. The sequence goes on along the minus strand of JAJZGK010000012.1, from coordinate 26,847 downwards.
GCTATCACCACCGCCTGGCCTTAGGCCTCGACATGGTCGGCGAGCAGGGGCGCAACCGTTTGGCGCTGTCGCAGTCCAGCCTGGAACGGGATATCGATAAATACACCTTCCTGCCCTCGACCCTGGCGGTGGAGCAGGAGGTGCTGGCCTTCCTGCGCCTGCCGCATCCCCCGGCGGCGGCGGTGACGGCGATGAACCTTTATCTGGAACAGATCAACGCCCGCGCCGGCACCCTGTCGGTCTATCTGCTCGATGGCCGGGGCCGGGTGGCGGCCACCAGCAACTGGCGCCAGGCCGACAGTTTCCTCGGCGAGGATCTGTCCTATCGCCCCTATTACCGTCAGGCGCTGCGGCAGGGGGCGGGGCGTTTCTTCGGGATCGGCACCACGCGGGGCGAGCCGGGCTATTATCTGTCGGCGGCGGTGGGCGAGGGCAAAACGCCGCTGGGGGTGGCGGTGGTCAAGGCCAGCCTCGATCCCCTGGAGCAGTTCTGGGCGGCGCTGGGGCCGCCGGTGATGGTGCAGGACGAGAACGGCGTGGCCATTCTCTGCTCGGTGCCGGCCTGGCGCTACGGCACCCTGGCGCCGCTGTCGTCCGATTTGGCCCAGGCTTTGTTCCGCGATCAGCATTTCAACCGCCACCCCTTGCGCCGCCTGCCGGTGCGCAAGGTGCGGGATTTGGCCCCCGGCAGCCGGCTGATGACCCTGGGCGGTCCGGGCGGCGGCGAATTTCTGGTGCAAAGCCGGGTGATGCCCGGCACCGGCTGGCGTCTGCTGGTGTTTTCGCCGCTGGCGGCGGTGCGCGGCGCCGCCCTGGGCGAGGCGGCGCTGGTGGCGGTGGCGGCGGCCTTTTTGTGCCTGCTGGGGCTGCTGATCCGCCAGGCCGGCAGCCAGATCCGCGAACGGCTGCGGGCCCGCGAGGCCCTGCAGCGCGCCCACGACGAGCTGGAACGGAAAGTGGCCGAGCGCACCGCCGATCTGGTGGCCGCCGATCAGCGCCTGCGCTCGGCCCAGGATGAACTGGTGCAGGCGGGCAAGCTGGCGGTGATCGGGCAATTGTCGGCCGGGGTGGCGCACGAGCTCAATCAGCCGCTGGCGGCCTTGCGCACCTTGTCGGGCAATGCCGTGAAGTTTTTGGAGCGCGGTGATCTGGCCACGGCGCGGGGCAATCTGGAGCGTATCGGCGCCCTGGTGGAGGGCATGGGCCGCATTACCGGGCAATTGAAGGCCTTTGCCCGCCGCTCCACCGGCCAGGCCCGGCCGGTGGAACTGCGCGGGGTGCTGGACAATGCGCTGTTTCTGCTGGACGGGCGGCTGAAACGGGCCGGGGTGCGGGTTGGCCTGCAGGAGCCGCCGGGCGGCGCGGTGGTTCAGTGCGATCCCAACCGCCTGGAACAGGTGCTGGTCAACCTGATCGGCAATGCCGCCGACGCCATGGAGGCCGGGCCCGGCAAGGCGCTGGAGATCAGGGTGACGGCGGGCGGGGGCCGGGTGGTCATCCGGGTGCGCGATCAGGGGCCGGGCTTGAGCCCGGCGGTGCGCGATCATTTGTTCGAGCCCTTTTTCACCACCAAGGATACAGGGAGCGGTTTGGGGCTGGGCCTGCCGATTTCCGCTGGCATCGTGCGCGATTTCGGCGGAACCTTGCAGGGCGCCAATCACGAGGACGGCGGCGCGGTGTTCACGGTGGAGCTTCCCGCCGGCGAGGGGCCAGGATGAGCGGAACGATGAAGGTGCTGGTGGTGGAGGACGATGCCGATGTGCGGCTGGGCTGCGAGCAGGCCCTGCAGCTGGAAGGCATCGCCACGCAAGGGGTGGACAGCGCCGAGGCGGCGCGCCGCCTGCTGTCCGCCGATTATCCCGGCGTGGTGATCAGCGATATCCGCCTGCCCGGCGAGGACGGCATGAGCCTGCTGCGCGGCCTGCGCGGGCAGGATGCCGATCTGCCGGTGGTTCTGATCACCGGGCACGGCGATGTGGCCCTGGCGGTACAGGCCATGAAGGACGGCGCCTACGATTTTCTGGAAAAGCCCTTTTCGCCCGAGCAGCTGGTGGGGGTGGCCCGCCGCGCCCTGGAGCAGCGCCGCCTGGCGCTGGAGGTGCGCTCGCTGCGGGCCCGCCTTTCGGGGCAGGATGCGGTGGAGGCCCGCATCATCGGCCGCTCGCCGTCCATGGCCGAGGTGCGCCGCCTGGTGCTGGATCTGGGCAGCAGCGCCGCCGATGTGCTGATCTTCGGCGAAACCGGCACCGGCAAGGAACTGGTGGCCCGCTGCCTGCACGAGGCCAGCCCGCGCCGCAAGGGCAATTTCGTGGCCATCAATTGCGGCGGCCTGCCGGAAACCCTGTTCGAAAGCGAGATTTTCGGCCACGAATCCGGCGCCTTCACCGGCGCCGGCAAGCGGCGCATCGGCAAGATCGAACATGCCGACGGCGGCACCTTGTTCCTCGACGAGATCGAGGCCATGCCGCTCTCCATGCAGATCAAGCTGTTGCGGGTGCTGCAGGAACGCTCCATCGAGCGGCTGGGCTCCAACCGGGCGGTGCCGGTGGATTGCCGGGTGGTGGCGGCCACCAAGGTGGATCTGCTGGAACTGGCCGGCCAGGGCCGGTTCCGCGCCGATCTTTACTACCGCCTCAGCGTGGTCACCCTGCCGCTGCCGCCGCTGCGCGACCGGCGCGAGGATGTGCCCCTGCTGTTCGAGCATTTTGTCCTGCAGGCGGCGGTGCGGCACGAGCGGCCGCCGCCCGTGCCCGATGCCGAACGGCAGCAGCGCATGATGGCCTACGACTGGCCGGGCAATGTGCGCGAGCTGCGCAATGTGGCCGACCGCTGCGTGCTGGGCATCGAACGGGGCTTTCCGCCCTTTTCCAGCCCGCGCGCCGGCGGGCCGCTGCCGCTGGCGCAAACGGTGGAGGCCTTCGAGCGCGCCCTGATCGGCGATGCCCTGCGCCGCAACGGCGGCAGCCTGGCCCGCACCGCCGAGGATCTGCAGGTGGCCAAAACCACCCTGCACGACAAGCTGAAGAAATACGGCCTCGTGGAGAAACTCTGAGCGCTGGCCGCCGGCGGGGTGTTGGCTTCAAACCGGTGGAGATACGGCGGGCAGGGCGAAGTGGAAGGTGGTGCCGCCGTCGGCGTTGCCCTGGTGCCATAGCCTGCCGCCGTGCTGCTGCACGATGCGGCGGCACACCGCCAGCCCCACCCCGGCGCCGGGATAGGCGGCGTGGCTGTGCAGCTTGCGGAAGATTTCATAGATATCCTTGGCGGCGGGATCGATGCCGATGCCGTTGTCGGCCACCGAAATGATCCAGTGCCCGTCCTGGCTTTGCGCCGAGATGCGGATCAGCGGCCGGCGCTGCGGATGGCGGTATTTCAGGGCGTTGCCGATCAGATGCTGCAAAAGCTGCACGATCTGCACGGCATCGCCCTGCACCTGGGGCAGGGGGGCCACGCTGAGGCTGGCCTCGGCCTGGGCGATGCCGGCCTGCAGATGATCGAGGGCCAGATCGCAGCACTCCTGCAGGGAACAGGGGGCGAAGGGGCCCGACTGGCCCGGCACGCGGGCATAATCCAGCAGGCCGCTGATCAGGCCGTGCATGCGGTTTCCGGCCTGGACGATCACCTCGAAATAGCCGGCGGTTTCGCCATCGGACGGCAGATGGCGGCGCAGAAGCTGGGTGTAGGAGACGATGCTGCGCAACGGCTCGCGCAGATCGTGGGCCGCCACATAGGCGAAGCGTTCCAGTTCGGTATAGGCCTGGCTTAAGCGGTCGAGCATCTGCACCAATTGATGCTCGCGGGTCTGGCGCTCGGTGATGTCGGTCAGGGTCATCACATGGCCGCCATCGGGCATGGGGGCCAGCCGCACCTCCAGCCCGCGCCCGGCGGCCGAGGCGGTATCCAGGGTTTTGGCGGCGCCGTCCGCGGTCAGCGCCGGTTCGCCCAGCAGGCGGGCGGCGGCCTGGGCGGGATCCTGCCCGGCCAGCTCGCCGAAGCTCTGGTTGCATACCGACAGCCGGCCATCCGGGGCGATCACCGCCACCCCCTGGGCCAGCGCCTCGAGGGTGGCGTGCAACAGCGCGCTTTTTTCCGCCAGTTCGCGCTGACGGCGGTCGGCCTCGCTGCGTTTGACGGCGCTGATATCGGTGCAAAGGCTGACACGGCCGCCGTCGCCGGTGGCCCGTTCGCTGATCTGCACCCAGCGGTCGCCGCTGGCGCCGATCAGCAGCGGCGCGCCGGGATGGCGGTGCTGCTGCAGCCGCCAGGCGATCCAGGCCTCCGGGTCGGCCTTGGCATCCTCGATGCCGCCCGACGCCACCAGACGGCGCAGCAGCGCCTCGAAATGCATGCCCAGGATGGGGGCATTGTCCCAGACGGCGCGGTAGCGGTCGTTGCACAGGCGCAGGCGGTCGTCGGCGTCGTAAAGGGCGAATCCCTCGTCGATGAGGGCGATGGCGTCCTGCAAGGTGCGCTGCGCCTGTCCCAGTTCATCGACGGCGGTTTGCAGGGCCTGGGTGCGGTCATGCACCTGGCCTTCCAGCAGCACGGCGGTCTGGAAGATGGAATAGGCGTCGCCCTGCAGATCCGTGCTGCGCTCCACCCGGTCCATCAGCACCGCGTTGACCCGGTGGAGGCGCTGGATTTCCTGCTCCAGGGCGGCGATGCGTTCGGCGTCGGCGGCGCTCATCGGGGCGGGGCTCCGGCGCGGGGAAAGGCGATGCCGGTCAGGGTTTGATTGATGTGCATGCCCTGAAACTGTTCGCCGAAGGTGGAAAATCCCAGCAGGCGATGGCGCCGCATCAGGGCGCCGATAGGGTCCATCTGCCCGGAATGCTCCATTTCCTGGCGGCGCAGCAGGCAATCGAAGCCCAGAATATCCGCCGGGCCGCCCACTTTGCGCTCCACCTCGGTCAGGGCGGTTTCAATGTCGCAGGCCATATCCTGGCCCTGGCCCAGGCGCAGCACCAGCCCCACATCGATGGCGCAGGCGAAGCGCAGGCCGCCATCGCTTGCCACGCCGATGCAAGAGCGGATGAAATTGGCGCCGCCCACCCGCACCATCAGCGGATGTTCGGCGAAATGGGCCAGATCCAGCCGCTCCGGGCTGGTGCCGGTCAGGCGGGCATATTCGGCGGCGGCGGGCAGGCCGTTCAGCTCCCGCACCAGGCGGCGGGCGCTGTCGGCCGCGGTGACCACCAGCCGCTGCTCGCCGGGGCGGAAATGCTCGGTCTTGAAAACATGCAGGGGGGCTGCCGAGGCCAGGCCCAGCACCAGGGCGGCGTTCTGGTGCAGCCGTCCGTCGTACAGCAGCCAGCTTTGTTCCAGGCGGCTGCCGTCGCTGGCCGAACCGCCGCACAGCGGCACGTCGGCGGCCAGGCTGTGCAGGGCGCTGACCACCAGTTCCTCCTTCAGGCTGAAGCCGTCGATCAGGGTGATCAGGGCCCGGTGCGGCGGCGCTGCGCGGGGAAACAGGCCGCGCACCGGCGCGGCGATGGCCGCGGCCTGGAAACGGTCGAGAGCGGGCAGCAGCAGGGTGGCGGCGGCAAAGGCGGGGGCGGTAAAGCCCATGGCCGCCACCGAGTCCGCGCGGCAGCCCAGCGGGCCGAATTCGCCCGAGGTGGTGCAACCCACCACCCGCGCCGGGGCAAAGGCCTGGGCGGCGGCCTGGGCGAAGGCCTGGGTGGCGTAGCGGGGGGAAAAGAACAGCAGCACCAGGTTCAGGCCGGGCACGGCCATGGTGCGGGCCAGCTCCCGCGCCGCCTGTTCCGGCGGCATGGCGAAACTCTGCCCTTGCAGAACGCCGGCGCCCATTCCCAGAAGCCCCCCCTGAAGGCTTTTTAGATCGTTGGATTTAATCCTATGGGATGAAGGGCGGTGGAGGCCACAGGAATTTTCCCGCCGGCTTTACCATTCCTTCACCAGCCGCTTTTCATACTGGGCCTATGAAGAACGTCCTTGCCACTTATGCCTTCAAGCCGCGCGACTGGTATGACCTGGGCCGCTCGCTGCAAACCGATCATCCGTTTCTGGCGGGGCTTTGCTTCAAGGCCGCCGTCGAGCACGACCGCGCCTTCCTCGATGCCTGGTACGAACTGGCCTGCTGCCAGGAACGGCTGGGCCTGACCGAGGCGGCGGTGAAGACGGTGCGGGTGCTCACCGAGGCCGCGCCTTATTACGGCGCGGCGCGCGGCATGCTGATCCGCCTGCTGTTGCGGCAGGGCAAGGATGTGGAGGCGCGGCGGGTGGCCTGGGACGGCGGTAAAGTTTTTCACCGCCGCCAGTGGATGTGAGGGGGGAACCGGTGTCCGCCCTAGCGCACCGCCACCAGAACCCAGGGCAGATCGGCCCAGGGCGCGGCCGGATCGTTGCACACGGTCCAGGTTTCGCTCTGCTCCACGCGCCGGGGCGTATCGCCCAGCCGTCCGCTGTGGCGCAGCGCCGTCCATTGCAGGGCGATGGTGGCGTAGCGCGCCCCGTCCTCGTGCCAGGTTTCCATCACGTCGCCCTTGGTGATGCGCACATCCTCCAGCGAGAAATCGCGGCCGTCGGCGGCCAGGGTGCGGGCTTCGCGCAGGTAGCGTTCGGCCAGATCGGGGGCGCACAAACGCTGCAGGGCGGCGCCGTCGGCCTGGGTGCGGGCCTGCTGCAGGGCGGCCAGCAGGGCCTCCACATCGGCCAGATCGGTCTCGCTCATCACGAAATGGCGCAAGGGGCCGGGGGCCGCCTGCAACGGCGGCGCCGTGGGGGCGCTGTCGCGGACCGGCCCCAGCGACAGGCGGGGTTCGCGGTCGAAATCATCATGATGGCGGTGGCCCAGGCTGGGCTCGTCCAGGCCGTCCATGGCGCGGTAGGCGGTGGCGTGCACCGGGCGCCGCCGGGGCAGCAGGCGGCGCAGCAGGGCGCGGACAAGAAGATAAAGCAGCATCAGCTGGGCCATGGCGCCGGCAAAACCGGCGCCGCCCTGGCCGAAGAAGGGGGCGGAGCCGCCCAGCAGCGATACGATGCCGCCGCCGGTAAAACCGGCCAGGGCGCCCGCGGTCTGGGCGGCGAACCCGGCGGGCTGCGCTTCGCCGGTGGGCACGCCGGGCAGGCTGCCCGGAGCAGCGCCCGCCGCCGCCGGGGCGGCCGGGGCCACCATGGGGCGGGGATCGGCCATGCTGGGCAGGCTGAGATCCTGGCTTTGCACCGCCGGGCCCACCGGCGCGGCATGGGCGCGCGGCGGCTGAACGTTGCGGTCGCTCTCATGATGGTGATGGGCGGAATGATGCAGGAAGCCCGAAGCCGGGGCGGTATCGCTTTCCGCCCGGCTGAGGGCTGGGTGCAAGCACATCGTCAGAACGCACAGAAGGCCGATGGCTTTGGTGATGGTCACTGCGGTGATCTCCCGGTCGGGCAGAGGTTTGCCGCGACATTAGAGCAATTTTTCCCCCGGGAACAGAGGGGGCGGACGGCTAATTTGGCCTGGGCTTTGCAAGTCTGCGCCCATGCTTCCGGCCTTGGTCGGAGGCCCCGCGCGGAAAAGCGCCGGGATCCGGCCGGGCCGGGGCGGCAGTTTTTTCCGGGAAGACGGGATCGGGCGGCAAATCTTGCCGGTGTGTTCGAGGAGTTCGCCGATGTTTGACGCAGCATCCGCCATGGCGGCCGGAACGGCTATTTTCCCGCAGGCGCCGGTGGTCCTGGAGGGGGGCGCGGCCGCCGGGCCGCGCGCCGAGATCGAACGCAAGGCGGAAACCATGGCGGCCCTGGCGGCGCGCGATACCCAGCGCTTCGCCAGGCATCTGGTGCGGATGTTCGACGAGGAGGGCATCCAGCTGGGCCGGGCCATCGTTATGGCCCTGCTGCCCGACGGCAGCGTCGGCGTTGTCGGGGCCCATCCCGACAAGATCCGCGTTGAACGGCTGTTCGTCGAGGATGAGCTGCTGTTTCATACCTTCCACACGGTGGTGCGCCAGAACGATATGGTGGCCTCGGCGGAAATCTGCCGCCGCTACCTGCAGGAATCCTACGGCGCCGCCGGCAATCACGGCCGCATGGCGGTGTGGCGGCGCTACCGCGCCCTGTGCGATCAGATGGAAAGCCTGGCCGGACGGCTGACTCTGGCCTCGGGCCGGCTGATGTCGGGGGCCCTTGATTTCACCGCCACCGCTCTGGCGCAGTAGCTTTCGAAGCGGTCAGTGCTTGGCGGTGGGCGGGGCGGCATGCAAGGTGCCGCCATGGCCCGGCAGGCCGCCGGAGCGGCCACGGGCGCCCTCGCCCTCGTCGTCATCCTTCACGCGCACGGCGAAGCCGTGCATCACCCAGCCCATGCTGAAGCCGAACACCAGCCATAAGGCGATACCGCCCGACAGATATTCGGCCATCTGGGCATAGCCGGCCACGCCTTCGCTGAAGCGGCCCAGGGCATAGTCCATCAGGGTGTAGGGGATCATGGCTGCGGCGCCGACGGCGCCCAGGCGGACCCAGCCCTTGTTGCGGATGGAGGAGAGGCGATATCCCGCCATGGCGTCCCTCATTTGGTTGCATTTTATTGAAATGCCGCGGTTTTTCCGCTTTTGTCTTCAGGTATTATCGCCCCAAGCGCGATGAGGCGCAATGCCGGTCTTTCATCCGGCGGGCGGGAGGGGCTTCAGGGGCGCGCGTGGTTAAAAGGCGGCCTTAAGCCCTCATGCGCGGACCGCCGTGGGTCAGGCCCGGCTCTCGGGCGGCCGGGTTGGTTCCTCGGCCTTGTCGAGCAGGCGTTCGAAGGCGGCGGCGGCGGCGGTGGGCTGGCGTTCCGGCAGGCTGAGGCGGCTCAGCCAGCGGCTGGCGGCAAAGCCGCGCACCGGCAGCGGCACCAGCTGGCGCAGGGCCAGATGCGGCCGGGCCGCCGCTTCCGACACCAGGGCGATGCCCAGGCCCGCCGCCACCACCTGCAGGATGGCCTCGGTGCCGCTCACCTCCAGGATGGCGCCGGGTTCGATGCCGTGCTCCTCCAGGGCGGCCTGGCCCACATCGCGGGTGCCCGATCCCGGTTCGCGCAAAATCATCATTTCGCCGGTCAGCTGCTCGGGGTAGAGCGGGGCGGCGCCCTGGGCCAGGGGATGCGTGGGGGCGGCCACCCACACCAGGCGATCCTCCCACCAGCGGCGCACCCGGATCGAGGGATGATCGATGGGGCCTTCCACCAGCGCCACGTCGAGTTCGCGCGCCAGCAGCCGCTCCACGATCTCCTGGGTGTTGGCGGTGACCAGACGCAGGCGGATGGCCGGATGGGCGCGGTGATAGGCGCCCAGCAGCGGCGGCAGATACCAGGTGCTGATGGTGGTGCTGGCGCCGACGGCCAGGCTGCCGTCGGTCAGGCCGCGCAGGGCGGCCAGATCCTCTTCGGCGGCGCGCTCGGCGGCGAACAGCTGGGCGGCATGGCGCAGCAGAATGCGCCCGGCCTCGGTGGGGATCACTCCCTCCGGGGTGCGTTCCAGCAGGCGGTTGCCCACCTGTTCCTCGAACTCGCGCACCCCGCGCGACACCGCGGGCTGGCTGATATGCAGGGCTTCGGCGGCGCGCGAAAAGCCGCGGTGATGGGCGACGGCGGCGAACAGCCGCAGCAGATGCAGGTTCAGGCTCATAACAAAATGTTATATACATAAAAAAAGAGTATATTGGAACTATATTAGGATCTGCTGCATTTAAGACGGGTCTTACATCACATTCGCTTCGAAAGGCCGAAGACGATCATGACCCGCTTGAAAACGCTGCCAACCTATTTCCCCGGAATTCTGCTGTGCGCGGGGGTGTCGCTGGCGGCCTCCCTGCTGGAGCGGGGCGAGACGGCCCTGTTCGGCCGCGCCTGGCTGGAAGCCCTGGTGCTGGCCATTCTGATCGGCACCATGGTCCGCACCCTTTGGAATCCCGGCCACGCCTTCCGGCCCGGCATCAATGTCAGCGCCAAGCTGCTGCTGGAAATCGCCGTGGTGCTGCTGGGGGCCTCGGTGTCGTTCGCCACGGTGATGGCGGCGGGGCCGATCCTGCTGGTGGGCATTTTCGGCGTGGTGACGGTGGCCATTCTGTTCAGCTTCACGGTGGGGCGGATGCTGGGGCTGCGGCCGCGCATGGCCCTGCTGGTGGCCTGCGGCAATTCGATCTGCGGCAACTCGGCCATTGCCGCCGTGGCCCCGGTGATCGGCGCCGATGGCGATGATGTGGCCTCGTCGATCGCCTTCACCGCCGTTTTGGGCGTGGTGGTGGTGCTGACCCTGCCGCTGCTGGTGGGCATCGCCGGCCTCAGCAACAGCGAATACGGCATTCTGGCCGGGTTGACCGTTTATGCGGTGCCGCAGGTGCTGGCGGCCACGGCCCCGATCAGCGCCCTGTCGGTGCAGGTGGGCACCCTGGTCAAACTGGTGCGGGTGCTGATGCTGGGCCCGGTGGTGCTGGTGCTGTCGATGCTGGAAAGCCGCTTGCGCGAGGAAGAGGACGAGGCGGAGCCGGCGGTGACGGCGGGTGATCGCCCCGAGCATGGCCGCCTGGCGGTGCATCGCCTGGTCCCTTGGTTCATCATCGGCTTCCTGGTTCTGGCCGCCCTGCGCTCGCTGGGGTGGATCCCCAAGGGCCTGCTGCCGCCCATGGCCGTTGCCGCCAATCTGCTGACGGTGATCTCGATGGCGGCCCTGGGCCTGGGGGTGGATGTGCGCACCGTGGCCCAGGCCGGGGCGCGGGTGACCGCCGCCGTGGTGGTGTCGCTGCTGGCGCTGGGCAGCATCAGCCTGGGGCTGATCTTCTATCTGCGCTGAGCGGCGGTGGTGGAATAAGACCGGCCAACCATTGAAGTGACTCGTTGGCCGGTATCCAGCGAGCATTGAGCGAGCGGCCAAGGCGGCGGATGCCGCCGCCCGGCGAGGGACGATACAACCGGTCAATTCATTGGGCGGTTGGTATAAGACCGGCCAACCGTTGAGGTGACGGGTTGGCCGGTTGGTATAAAAGCAGGCGGTTCCCGGCCGGGAACCGCCTGTTTGCGTTTCAGGGAAGCGCCATTTCGGCATCCAGCGGGGCGTTGTAGGCCCCGGTCAGCAGATAATTGCCGTAGGCCTGCACCACTGGCAGATCGGCGCCGTACTGGCCGGGGGCGGGCGGGGCGTTGCCGGGCAGGATGGCCGAAACGGCACGCAGGCCCTCGGCCAGGGGGGCCACCGGTCCGGCATGGTGGGGCAGGCCGCAGGCGGCGAGATTGCTGCCCCAGGTCATCAGATAGGCCAGAATGGCGGCGCCGGTACGGTTGACGCCGGAATCGCAATGCACATAGACCAGGGCGTTGCTGACGTCGTTCAAGGCGGCGGTGCCGCTGGTGAGCAGCGGATTGAGGGCGGGATAATAATTGTTGAGGATCTGCTGCAGCGCCGGGATCAGGCCCTGGAAATCGAAGCCGCTGCCGGGGCCGTTCCGCTGCGGCGAGATGGAGCTGCCCGGCGCCGGCGGCGTCCATTGGCCGCCGGCCCCGTCGGGGCTGGGCGGCGGCAGGCTTTGCACCGGCCAATAAAGCATGGCGCCGCTTAAGGGGGCGCCGTTCAGCTGGTAGGCGCGGCGGAGCGGCACCAGGGTGGGGTAGGGGCCCTGATTGCCGTCGAGGGCGGGCGGGCTGTCGGTGAACCAATCCAGTTCCGCCGCCACATAGGCCTGATCCGCCGATCCTTCGCCGAAGCCGATCAGGCAGATATCCACCAGCCGGGAGATTTTGCCGCTATCGATGCCGGCCTGCCGGACCGCCGGAAAATGGGGATCGGCTTCGATGGCCGCCAGCAGCTGCGCGGGATCGGTGAAGTTTCCGGCCCCGAAGGCGGCGCCGCCGCGCACCAGCAGGGTGTTGCAGGCCGCGTTGTAATCAACGATGCGAACCGATCCGGGGATGAAGCTCCCGGTTCCGTGCTGTGTTCCGCTCATGCAACCCCCCGCCCGAAGTGATGCCCGCCACAGGGGCGAAGTATGCGGCCAAGGGCGGGGTGTTGCAATTTATTAATCTGTTTTTCCCCGTAAAAACCACCTTAAGGAGGTTACGCCTCTTTCAGGCGGAAACGCCAGGCGCAGGACCATTCCTCGGGATGGGGATCGGGCGGGCAGGCGATGCATTCGCACGACAGGCGCGGATCGATGGTTTCGGCGAAGGTGGTGTATTCCACCACCCCGCCCGATTTGCAGGGGTAATCGGGCAGGCCCTTGCGCTTGCGGGCGGTCTGCACCCGGCATTTGGTCATGCGCATGACCAGGGCGCCATCCTCCTCGAAGAACACCTCCTGCTCGTTGATGACGCCGTAAAGGCGGTGGATGAAGGTTTGGGCCAGGGCTTCCAGGCCGCCCTGTTCGGGCAGGCCGGCCAGCTCGCGGATGCGGGCGGCCTCCAGCGGCGAGAAATGCGACCAGCAGGCATCGTTGACCTGTTTGGCGGCGGCCATGCCCTTTTTCTGTTCCACCGCCTGGAACCACACGCCGTCCAGCACCAGCCAGTTGACGGCCAGGGCGGTCAGCAGGGCCTTCTGCTGTTCGGCGGGCATGTCGGTCAGGGTGGTGGGCAGGCCGTTCCTCATCTCGCCGCCCAGGGTGGCGGTCAGGCGTTCCAGAACGATGGCGCTGCCGCGGTCGCCGGCCTCCCGCTCCATCTCCAGGGCGGCGTCGATGCCGAAGTCCTTCACGGCGTTGGCGAACCACAGGCCATAGTGAATGGCGGTGCGGCGCACGGAATCGATGATGGCGCGGGCCATCTCCTCGGGGGTGTCGCTCACTCTACGTTTCCCATATCGTTTCGTTATATGCCTCCTGATTGTATGATGGGCCGCTAATTTTCCACAAGCCCCGTTGCCAGGATTTCCGGGAAGAGCTATGTGAACCCCCATGAATGCTGTTTCTCCCCTGGATCTGACGGCGCGGATTCTCTACCGCGATGCCCTGATGCTGGTGCTCGACAAGCCCGCCGGCCTGGCGGTGCATGGCGCGCCCGGCGCCGGGGCGCATCTGGGGGCGCTGCTCGATCAGCTCCGCTTCGGCCTGCCGCGGCCGCCGGAACTGGCGCACCGCCTGGACCGCGATACGGCGGGCTGTCTGGTGCTGGGGCGCAACCGCCATGCCCTGGCCCGGCTGGGGGCGCTGTTTGCCGGGCGCGAGGCCGACAAGGTGTACTGGGCGGTGGTGGTGGGGGCGCCGCCCGGTGAAGCCGGGCTGATCGACAAGCCGCTGGCCAAGGTCAACGCCCATCGCGGCAGCCGCATGAAGGTGGATCCGCGCGGCCAGCCGTCGCAGACCGAATGGCGGCTTCTGGGGCGCGGGGGCCGCCTGTCGTGGCTGGAATGCCGGCCGCTGACCGGGCGCACCCATCAGATCCGCGTGCATCTGGCCTCCATCGGCTGCCCCATCGCCGGCGACGGCCTGTACGGCCAGGGTACCGCCACCCTGGCCGCCGCCGATCTGCATCTGCTGGCCCGCCGCATCACCCTGCCGCTTTATCCTAAAAAACCCGCCATCACCGTGACCGCGCCGGTGCCGCCGCACATGGCGGCGCTGCTGACCGCCTGCGGCTGGAGCGAGACACCGCCATGAGCCATTACCACCCTGCCGATCTGGTGGCCCGCGTGGCCGCCCTGTTGCCGGAGGGGCCGCTCTCGGCCCGCGATCTGGCGCCGCTCGATCAGTTCCACGTGGGCGGCCTCAAGGCCACCGAGGCTCTGGCGGCGCGGCTGGAGCTGCGGCCCGGCCTGAAGGTGCTGGATGTGGGCTGCGGCGTGGGCGGGCCGTCGCGCTGGCTGGCCGACCGGGGCTGCCGGGTAACCGGGCTGGATCTGTCGGCCCCCTATGTGGCCCTGGCCCGCCATCTGGCGGCCCGCACCGGGCACGACGTGGCCTATGTGGAGGGCGATGCCCGGGATCTGCCCTTCGACGCCGCCGCCTTCGACGTGGTGTGGACCCAGCACACCGCCATGAACATCGCCGACCGCGACCGGCTGTACGGCGGCTTCGCCCGCGTGCTGGGGCCGGGCGGCCGCCTGGCCCTGCACGATGTCTGCGCCGGAGAGGGCGCGGTGCATTTCCCGGTGCCCTGGGCCAGCCACCCCGCGCACAGCCATCTGCTGTCGCCCCAGGCCTTGCGGGATTGCCTGGAGCGGGCCGGGTTCCGCCTGCTGCATTGGCGCGACGATACCGCCGACGCCCTGGCCTTTCTGGAGCGCGCTCCGCAAACGCCGCCGCCGCTGTCGCTGACCTTGCTGCTGGGGCAGGGCTTTCCGGCCATGCTGGCCAACCTGCGCCGCACCCTGGCCGAGGGGCGGGCCTTCATGATCGAGGCCATCTGCGAAAAACGCTGAGCGGGAGGGTCTCCGGCGGTGGGGTTTGTCCATAAATAACATATAAAACATGTTATTTATAAATATATTGATTCAATAAGTGTGTTTATATATCCTGATTGTCACAAATTCATTGTGTTAAATAAGGAGGCGACGATGGTGCGGTCCCTGGCCCTGGCGGCCTTCATCCTGCTGGTGATGGCGGCGCTGCTGCCCTTTACCCGCGCCGACGCCAACGGCCAGCCCGGCGCCGCCCTGTTCCTGGCGAAGTGATTATTTTCTGATGCCCAGGCGCGCCGCCTCGATCTTGGTGCAGCGGTCCATCACCACCGCCAGCCCGGCGGCGCGGGCCCGTGCCGCCGAGGCCTCGTCGATGATGTCGAACTGCAGCCACAGGGTCTTGGCGCCGATGGCGATGGCCTCGTCGGTGATGGCCGGCACATGCGCGACGGCGCGGAACACATCCACCATGTCGATGGGCTGGGGAATGTCGCGCAGGGCGGCATAAACCCGTTCCCCCAGAAGCGTCTGCCCGGCCAGGCCGGGATTGACCGGAATCACCCGGTAGCCGTGCCGCTGCAAGGCGGCCATCACCGCGTGGCTGGGGCGGGCCGGGTTGGCCGAGGCGCCCACCAGGGCGATGGTGGCGCTGGCGGCCAGCACGTGGGCGATGGTCTGGTCCTGGGTCATGGCGGGGCTCCTTATTCTCCTTCCATAAAGAGGGTATGCGTTCGGAGTTCGTCAAGCCGGCCCGACGATGGCATAGTGCGGCCATGACGCCCGAACAGCTGATCGCCCGCATTCTTTTCCGGGATTCCAATCTCATCATTCTCGACAAGCCCGCCGGGCTGGCGGTGCATGGCGGGCCGAAAACCCCGCATCACCTGGAAGCCCTGCTGGGGGCCTTGCGTTTCGGGCTGGCCCAGCCGCCGCGCCCGGCCCACCGCCTGGACCGCGATACGGCGGGCTGCCTGCTGCTGGCCCGCCACGACAAGGCGGCCCGCCGCCTGGGGCGGCTGTTTTCCGCCGGCCTGATCGAAAAATGCTACTGGGCGGTGGTGGCGGGCGATGTGCCCGGCGAGGCCGGCCTGATCGATCTGGCGCTGGCCAAGGTGAGCACGGCGCGCGACGGCTGGCGCATGGTGCCCGATGCCGCCGGCCAGCCGGCGCGCACCCGCTGGCGCTGCCTGGGCCGGGGGGCGGGGCTGTCCTGGCTGGAACTGCGGCCGGAAACCGGCCGCACCCATCAGATCCGCGTGCATTGCGCCGCCGCCCTGGGCTGCCCCATCCTGGGCGATCCGGTCTATGGCCGCGGCGAGGGGCTTTTGCATCTGCAATCGCACCGCATCGGCGTGCCCTATTGGGCCGGGCGCCCGCCGCTGACCGCCGAAGCCCCGCCGCCGCCGCACATGCGCGAGGCCCTGACGCGCTGTGGCGTGTTTGCCGGTTGAAGCGGAGGGCGGCAATCCTGTAGCCTTGCGGGTAACGGCTGGAAAACTGTCAGGGCCTTCATGAGCTTTCGGATCGCCGTATGCGGGTGTGTGCTGACCTGCTGCCTGGGCCTGGCCACGGCGGCGCGGGCGGGCGGAGCTTGGTCCGGCGACGAGGCCCTGAGCGGCGAGGATGGCTTCGGCCTGCCCTCGGCCCTGGCCGGAGCCCTGGCCGAACCGGGCACCGATGTCCGGGTGTTTTCCCGCCCTCTGGGCGGCGTGCTGCGGCCTTCGCCCGGCCTTCACGTGGCGCCTTATTTCGAGCTGGCCACGCAAACCCCCGATCGCGGCGCTTCGGTTATGTGGTCCATGTTGGGCGCCGCCAATCCCAGCGGCTATGTGCTGGTGGGGGCCAGGGCCCGCCTGGCCCTGGCCCCCGGCTGGCATCTGGGCGCCGATATGGCGGCGGGGCATCCCTTCATTCAGCCGGCCTTCGGGCATTTGTCGGGGGTGCCGGCCTTGGCGGGCGACGATGGCGCCATCGATACCGATATCGCCTGGCGGGCCGGTTTCGGCCTTGGCTACCAGGCCAGCCCCCGGCTGGGGATCCTGGCCTCGGTGCAGCTCGATACCCTGGCCGCCGTTCCCGTGCCGCCCATGCCCGGCCCGCGCACGGGCCTGGCCGCGCAGACAACCCTGCTGGCCGGCTTTCGTTATCGGTTCGAACAATGAGCCTGCCCCGCCTGCTGCTGGTTGACGACGACGAGGATTTGGTCGAGATGATGCGCGAATATCTCGGCCCCGAAGGCTTTCTGGTGGATGCCGCCCACAATGCCCAGATGTTTCTGGCCGCCGATCCGGCCCGCGCCGATCTGATCGTGCTGGATGTCATGCTGCCCGGCCGCTCGGGCTTTGATCTTCTGCGCGATTTCCGCAAAAGCTCCAATGTGCCGGTGATCATGCTGACCGCCAAGGACAGCGATGTCGATCGGGTGGTGGGGCTGGAAATCGGTGCCGATGATTATGTTTCCAAGCCCTTCAACCCGCGCGAGCTGGTGGCCAGGGTGCGCGCCGTGCTGCGCCGCACCGCCTCGGGCGGCGCCGTGGCCGAAGGGGCCGCCGCCGCGCCGCGCCTGACGGTGGGGGATGTGGAGCTGCTGCCCGCCTCGCGCCAGGCCTGGTGCCGGGGGCGGCTGCTGGAGCTGACCACCGCCGAATTCAATCTGCTGGAAACGTTCTTGCGCAAGGTGGGGCAGGTGGTGGGCCGCGATGCGCTGTCGCAGGCCGCCTTCGGCCGCCAGACCGGCCATATGGTGGACCGCAACGTCGATGGCCTGGTCAGCAAGCTGCGCCGCAAGCTGGATGCCGAGGCCGGAGCGGAACGCATCAAGACGGTGCGCAATGCCGGCTATATCTACGCCCAGCCCACCGGCGGCGAAGGCTGAGCGGCATGGTCCGCACCCTGTTCGCCAAGATTCTGCTGTGGTCGGTGCTGGCCCAGCTGGTCACCGTGGCCACCATCCTGACCCTGGCCACCGTCTATCTGCCGGAATCCCAGCAGGCGGTGGACAACGCCTTCCGGCTTTACGCCGATACGGCGGTCACCCTTTATGAGCGTTTCGGCTCGAAGGCGCTGGATCAGTTTCTGGCCCGCAGCGGCGACGATACCCTGCTGCGGCTGACGCTGTCGGCCACCAACGCCGGGGTGCGCTGCGGCCGCAAGTCGGATACCACCACCGGCATTCAGGCCCGCGGCCAGAACGGCAGCTATTGCCTGACGGTGCGCGCCAAAAGCGGCGGCCTGCCGGAAAGCCGGGAAAGCCGCCGCACCCGCCTGCAGATCACCATTCTTCTGGAGCTGTTGAGCAGTCTGGGCCTGAGCTACGGCATCGCCCGCTATCTGTCGCGGCCGATCTCGGACCTGCGCCAGACCGCCTCGCGCCTGGCCAGGGGTGATTTGTCGGCCCGGGTGGGCGGCCGTTTCGCCCGCCGCCGCGACGAGGCGGCGGATCTGGTGCGCGAGTTCGATCAGATGGCCGAGCGGCTGGCCGGGTTGGTGGAGGATCAGCGCCGCCTGATCGGCGATGTCTCGCACGAGATCAAATCGCCGCTGGCCCGCCTCAACATGGCGCTGGAGCTGGCGCGGCGCGATGCCGAGGCCCACGCCCCGCGCCAGTTCGCCCGCATGCAGCACGAGATCGAAACCATTTCCCAGCTGGTGGGCGAACTGCTGACCCTGGCCAGCCTCAATGCCGCCACCGCCCGGCCGCTGGATCAGACGGTGGATCTGGGCGCCCTGGTGGCCGGGGTGCTGGCCGACATGGCCTACGAGCAGCCCGGCCGCGCCGATGATCTGCATTTCACCCCGCCCGCGCCGCCGCTGCTGGTGCGGGGCGACAAGGCGCTGCTGGCCCGCGCCATCGGCAATGTGGTGCGCAATGCGGTGTTCTATACCGCGCCGGGGGCCCGCATCGCCGTGCGCTGCGACGAAAACGGACCGGGCCGGGTGGCCGTTTCGGTGCAAGACAGCGGCCCCGGCGTGCCCGAGGCCGCCCTGGACCGGCTGTTCGATCCCTTCTACCGGGTGGACGATGCCCGCACCCGCCGCACCGGCGGCACCGGCATCGGTCTGGCCATCTGCCGCCGGGCGGTGGATCTGCACGCCGGAACGGTGCGGGCCCACAATGTGCCGCCGCACGGGCTGGCGGTTGTGATCGATTTGCCACAGGTGGGCGGGGAAGTGGATGTGGCGTGATTTTCCACACAACTCCATATTTGAGTCCGCTAAGGTTTTTCCGCCTGTTGCAGAGGGCTTTGCGGAAAGGATGTGTGGGCGTGATGAAGGCGGGATGGATCATCGGTGTGGGGGTGCTGCTGCTGGGCCTGGGCCTGGGGCATCCGGCCTGGGCCTATTCCGGCCCGGCGTCGTCCGATGATGCGGCCGCCTCGGCGCCCAGCGATGCCGCCGCCGCGCCCGGTGATAGCGGCGGCGACAGCGATAGCGATGATTCGCCGGACTACCGCTATTCGGCCCACGATTTCAATTTTTCCATGAGCCGCAACGCCGCCGCCCCCGCCCAGGGCCGGACGGCCGACAGCCACGATGATCACGATGCCGATGATCATCCCGGTTTCTTCGACCGGCTGTTCGGGCGGCTGTTCTGAAACAAAGTCCTTAAGGGTCCACGCCTCTCCACACAACTCCATGAAGGCCGCGGCTAGGGTTGAGCCGTTCAGTCTTCACGGAGTATGCCCATGTCCCGCCGTCCGTTTCCGCTTGCCGCCGCCTGCCTGGCGGCCTGCCTGCTGCCCGCCGCCGCCGGGGCCGCCCAGCCCGGAGCGGCCGACCCCGCCCTGACGGCGTCCATCGTTCAGATCGAGCATCAGTGGGCGCATATCACCTACGAGGTGAAGGATGGCGATGCCAAGTATGCCCAGTACAAGGCCCTGGCCGCCCAGGCCTCGGCCCTGGCCGCCCGCTATCCCCAAAACGCCGAGCCGCTGGTGTGGCAGGGCGTGGTGACCAGCACCGAGGCCGGCGTGGCCGGCAGCTTCTCGGCGCTGGGGCTGGCCAAGGAGGCGCGCGATCTGTTCCAGAAGGCCGGACGCATCGATATGCGCGCCCTGCACGGCGCCATCCCCACCAGCCTGGGGTCGCTCTATTATCTGGTGCCGGGCTTCCCCCTGGGCTTCGGGGATGACGACAAGGCCCGGCAGTATCTGCAGCAGGGCCTGGCCATGGACCCCAACGGCCTCGACTCCAACTACTTCTACGGCGACTTCCTCTATCGCCAGGAGGATTACGCCCAGGCCCGCGCCGTGCTGAGCCACGCCCTGCAGGCGCCGGTGACCGCCGACCGCCCGGTGTGGGATGCCGGCCGCCGCCGGCAGATCCGCGATCTGCTGGCCAAGGTGAACAGCAAGCTGGCCTCGTGAGCATGGTCTGGCACGCCATCGGCCTCCAGCTGCGCCATCCGCGCGGCTGGCCGGGCCGTCTGATCGGCCATGTCATGCGCCTGGCCAACCACCGCCCCAACCGGCTGGCGGTCGATGCCCTCGAGCTTGTCCCCGGCCAGCATGTGCTGGAACTGGGCTGCGGTCCCGGCGCCGCCGTCGCCCGCATGGCGGCGCGGGGGGCGCGGGTGACGGGGATCGATCAGTCGGAAGCCATGCTGGCCCAGGCCCGCCGCCGCAACCGCCGCCATGTGGTGGCCGGACAGGTGGCGCTGCGGCTTGGGCAATGGCACCGGCTGCCGGTGGCCGATGGCGCCGCCGACCGCGTTCTGGCCGTCAACGTCGCCTATTTCTGGGAGGATGCCGCCGGGGTTCTGGCGGAAATCCGCCGCGTTCTGGCCCAGAATGGCCTGCTGGTGCTGTATGTCACCGCCGCCGACAGCATGCGCGGCTGGAAATTCGCCGATGCCGCCACCCACCGCCTTTACGACGAGGACAGCCTTGCGGCCCTGCTGAGCGGTGGCGGTTTCGTTCTGGCCGATCTGCGCCGGGTGAGGGCCGGGCCGGGGGTGGCCGGGCTGGTGGCCCGCTGCCGCAAGGCCCCTGTGCGGAAGGATGCCTGATGAAGACAACCGTTGTGCTGGCCCTGCTGCTGCCGCTGCTGCTGCCGGGCTGTGTCGCCGCCTGGGGGCGGTCCTATGATATCGATGCTGAAAGTCCAGACATGGTGGTTTTGAAATACGACAGCCATTTCACCTCGGCCGCCGACATGGCCCGGGTGGCGCGGCGCGAATGTGCCCGTTACGGGCGCACGCCCCGCTTTTTCGCCCATAGCCATAGCCTGTGGCAGATCGAAACCGTTACCTACGGCTGTACCGCAGCCGGGGGGCGGCCATGAGGCGCGCCGCCCTGATGGGGTTGCTGCTGCTGGCGCCGCTGGGGCTGCGCCCGGCTCTTGCCGCCGATCTCAGTGTTGCGGTTACCGGTGTGCGCGGCACCCAGGGCGCGGTGCGGGTGGATCTTTATAACGGTCCCGCCGGTTTCCGCCACGAGGATCAGGCCTTCAAGGTGCTGGCGGTTCCGGCCCGGCCCGGCACGGTTCAGGTCACGTTCAAGGGGCTGGCGCCGGGGCGCTACGCCGTCATCGCCTATCACGACGAAAACGGCAACGGCCGTCTCGACCGCTTCATGGGCATGATCCCCACGGAAGGCTGGGGCCTGTCCAACGATCCCGAGGTGCTGGGGCCGCCCGGTTTCGACCCTTCGGCCTTCACCCTGCCGCCGGCGGGGCTGAGCCTGCGCATTCCCCTGCATTACTGAACGGGCGCCGGGGCGGCCCCATCATTTTCCCAAGGCCGCCATCGGACTCCACACAACTCCATATCCGGCCGGGCTAGCGTATGAAGCATCGCCGCCCGTCCGTTGAAAGGATCGCCCCATGTTCGAGATCATCCCGCCCGAGCATCCCCTGCGCCCCGGAGCCGAGGCGGTGATCCGCGCCGCCTTCCTGCGCGATCACGGCGCGGTGCTGGCCGATCTGCCCCGCCTGCTGGTGGCCGAGCACGACGGCGGGGTGATCCGGTGCGCCGCCTCGCTGCGCTTTGCCGCCGACGGCTTCTTTTCCGAGCGCTATCTCGATGCCCCGGTCGAACAATTGGTCACCCGGCATGCCGGGATCCGCGCCATGCGCGGCGATCTGGCCGAGGTGGGCAGCCTGGCGGCGGCCCGGCCCGGCGCGGTCTGCCCCCTGGTGGGCGGCATCATCACCCTGCTGCGGCGGCAGGGGGTGCGCTGGGCCTTTTTCACCGCCACCGCCCGCCTGCGCACCCTGCTGCGCCGCGCCGACATTCCCCTGATCGAACTGGCCGCCGCCGATGCCGCCCGCATCACCCATGCCGAGCGCTGGGGCGGCTATTACCGCCAGGATCCCCGCGTCATGCTGGTGGGGGATTACATGGTGGCGGCCCCTTTCCCCCCGGCCTGCCCGCCGGAGCGCCTGCGCCATGCGTAACGCCCTTGCCGCCTTCGCCGGCCACGCCGCCGCCGATGCCGCCCGGATCGCCCTGATCGATGCCGAAGGCGCCCTGACCTATGGCGCCCTTTTGCAGGCCGTGCGCGGCACCGCCGCCGCTTTGGCCGGTTCGTCGGGCGCGGTGGGGGTGCTGGCGCCCAAAAACCGCCAGGGGGTGATCTGGCTGCTGGCCCTGGCCTGGGCCGGGCGGCGCGCCGTGCCGCTGCCCGAATTCTTTTCCGCCGAGCAATGGGCGCATCTGGCCGCCGATGCCGGGTTGTCGGCGGTGCTGGCTCCGGCGGAGGCGGATGCGGTGGCGGCGCTGGGTTTGCGCCGGCTGGCGCCGCCGGCCGATGGGCCCGGTCTTCAGGAGCCGGTGGGCGGAGCCACGTGGGTGATTTACACCTCGGGCACCACCGGCCGCCCCAAGGGGGTGCTGCTGGGCGAGGCGCAGCTCGATGCCAGCATCGCCGCCCTGGCCGAGGCCACGGCGGCCCAGGCCGGCGACCGCATGCTGTCGGTGCTGCCCTTCGCCCTGCTGCTGGAACTGGTGGCGGGGCTGGCCCTGCCGTTATCGGTGGGGGCTTCGGTGGTTTTATGCGCCGAGCCCCGGCAGATGGTGCGTACCGCCGCCCTGCACCGGCCCAGCGCCACCGTGCTGGTGCCAGATCTGCTGGCCGCCTGGGTGGCGGCGCTGGAGGCCGGTCAGGCGCCCCGCCCCGAGGGCTTGCGTTTCGTGGCGGTGGGCGGCGCCGCCGTGCCGCGGCGTCTGGCCGACCGCGCCTGGGCTTTGGGCCTGCCGGCATACGAAGGCTATGGCCTGTCGGAATGCTGTTCGGTGGTGGCGGTCAACCGGCCCGGCGCCCGCGTGGCCGGTACCGTGGGGCCGCCGCTGCCGGGGCTGGCGGTGGAGATCGAAAACGGCGAGATCGTGGTGCGTGGCCCCACGGTGATGGAGGGCTATCTGGGCGGCGTGCCGTCCGGCGGCTGCCGCCGCACCGGCGATGCCGGCCATTTCGACGCCGAGGGAAATCTGGTGGTGGAAGGCCGCATCGATGATGTCATCGTCACCTCGGGCGGGCGCAACATTCATCCCGAATGGATCGAGGCCATGCTGCAGGAGGATCCGCGCCTGGCCCGCTGCGCCGTGGTGACCGGCGGCGGCCATCCCCGCGCCGTGCTGGTGCCGGCGCGCGACGGACTGCTGACCGCCGCCGAGGTGGAGCCGCTGGTGGCCCGCCTGACCGCCGATGCCCCCGATTACGCCCGGCCCCGCCGCAGCCTGCTGATGAGCGAGTCCGATCTGTTGCATCGCGGCCTGATGACCGGCGGCGGCCGTTTGCGCCGCCGCGCCATCGCCGCCTATCTGGAGACCCTGTGATGACCCAGTCGTTTTACGAGCAGCTTCTGGCCGAAACCGCCGAGGCCGCCCAGTCCTTCCGCGCCATTCCGGTGATCCGGCGCACGGTGGCGCAGGGCGCCGACCGTGGGCTTTATCTGAAATTCCTGGCCAGCGCCTATCATCATGTCCGCCATACCTGTCCGCTGCTGGAACGGGCGCATGGCCGCTGCACCGAGGCCGATCACGCCTATAAGACCGGCCTTCTGGCCTATCTCGACGAGGAACAGGGCCACGAGGCCTGGATTTTGGAGGATATCGCCGCCCTGGGCGGCGATGCCGCCGCCGTGGCCGCCGCCCTGCCGCCGCTGCCGGTGCGGCTGATGGTGGCCTACGGCTATTACGCCATCGACCACATCAGCCCCTATGCCCTGCTGGGCATGGTGCATGTGCTGGAGGGCATGTCGGTGGCGCTGGCCCATGCGGCGGCGGGCGCCATCCGCGCCAGCCTGCGGCTGGACGAGAAAACCCCCGGCTTCAGCTATCTCACCTCGCACGGGGCCTTGGATGTGGAGCATGTGGATCTGTTCGCCGCCCTGCTGGAGCGCATCGATACGCCGGAGCGGCGCCGGGTGGTGATTCAGGCGGCGCGCGATTTCTACCGCCTTTACGGCGATATTTTCCGCGCCCTGGACGATGAGGGGGACGCTAAAAATGCGGCTTGACGGAAAAATCGCCCTGGTTACCGGGGCCGGGTCGGGAATCGGCCGGGCCCTGGCGGCGGAGCTGGGCGAGCGCCGGGCCCTGGTGATCCTGGCCGGGCGCCGTCTCGACGCCCTGCAGGACAGCCAGGCCCGGCTGCCCTATCCGGAGCGGGGCATCGTGGTGGATGCCGACATCACCAGCCCGCGTGGCCGCGATCAGCTGATTCGCCGGGTGGAGGGGCTGGGACGGCTGGATCTGCTGGTGAACAATGCCGGGGTGGTGGTGCCGGCCCGCTTCGAAGAGGAGGCGGAGGACGACCGCCGCGCCATGATCGAGACCAATCTGCTGGCGCCCATGGCGCTGACCCAGGCGCTGCTGCCGTGGCTGCGGGCGGCGGGACGGGCGCGGGTGGTCAATGTGGGTTCGCTGTTCGGCGATATCGCCTTTCCCTGCTTCGCCAGCTATTCGGCCAGCAAATTCGGCCTGCGCGGCTGGTCCGATGCCCTGCGCCGCGAACTGTCCGGATCGGGCGTCGGCGTCACCTATGTGGCGCCCCGCGCCACCCGCACCCCCGCCGCCGAGGGCTTCGGCGCCCTGACCGAGGCCTTCGCCATGCGTTTCGATGCGCCCGAGCGGGTGGCGCGGCGTATCGCCGACGCCATCGAAGCCGACAAGGCGCAGCTTTATCCCGGTGGCGGCGAACGGCTGTTTTTGTTGGCGCAGCGTTTGGCGCCCGGCCTGATCGACCGCGGCCTGCGTAGGGCCACGCGCCAGGCCCTGGCGGTGCTCAAGGCGTGATGGCCTTCAAGGGATGACGCGGTTGGTGCCGCCGCCGAAGCCGAACCGCAAACGCCACGGTTCCCAGGCGGCGGGCACCGGCGCCGTGGCCGTGATCGGAGGCCGGGCCGGTTCCATTTGGAAGGATATGGAACGGGCATGCAGCAGCAAGGGCGGACTCTGATCACGGCCATAGAGGCGATCGCCCAGGATGGGCCAGCCCATCAGGGCGCAATGGGCGCGCAACTGGTGGGTGCGCCCGGTTTCTGGGCGGAGTTCCAGCCAGGAGACTCCGTCCGCCGTGCCCAGGCGCCGCCAGCGGGTGATGGCGGGCGGTGCCGAGGGATCGGGGCGCATGCGCCCGCCCTCGGGGCCGGGCAGCTTGCGCAAGGCCAGATCGATGATGCCGCCGGCCTGGTCCGGCCGGCCTTGCACCAGGGCCCAGTAGCATTTGTTCACCCGCCGCTGGCTGAACAGGCGGCCCAGCCGGGTGGCGGCGTCGGCGGTGCGGCTCAACACCAGGCAGCCGCTGGTATCCATGTCCAGGCGGTGAGCCAGACGCGGCGGCGCCGCGCCGAACAGCAGCGGCAGCGCCTGTTCCAGATCGGTTCGGGTGCCGGTGCCCTTGTGCACGGCGAGGCCGCCCGGCTTGTCCAGGATCAGCACCGCCTCGTCGAGATAAAGGATGCGGCGGCGCAGGTCTTCGGTGGTCAGCACGGCGGCGTGGCGCCGTCGGGCGCGGGCAGGGTGAAATGGAAGCAGCTGCCCTGCGCGGGCATGGCGCTGACCCAGATGCGGCCCTGATGGCGTTCCACCACCCGCTTGCAGATGGCCAGCCCCACCCCGGTGCCGGGATAGGCCGGCCCCTTGTGCAGGCGGCGGAACACCGAAAAAATCTCGGTGTGATATTCGGGCGGAATGCCGATGCCGTCATCCTCGATCCGGAAGTGATACTCGTCCTGCTCGCGGTCGGCGCCGATGCGGATGTGCGGCACCTTGCCGGGCTGGCCGAACTTGATGGCATTGCCGATCAGATGCTGGAACAGCTGCTCGATCTGCATGGCGTCGGCCAGAATCATCGGCAGGCGGCCCACGGTGATCACGGCGTGGCTGTCGCGGATGCTGTCTTGCAGGGTTTGCAGGGCCATGGCCACGCTGTCGTCGCACGAAACCAGCTGAAACGGCGAGCCCTTGTGGGCCACGCGGGAAAAGGCCAGCAGATCGTTGACCAGGGCATGCATGCGCTTGCCGCCGGTGATGATGAAGCGCAGATACTCGGCGGCCTCGGCATCGAGGCGGCCGTCCAGGCGGCGTTCCAGCAGTTGCGAGAAGCTGGTGATGGCGCGCAACGGCTCCTGCAGATCGTGCGAGGCCACATAGGCGAAACGCTCCAGCTCCAGATTGGAGGCGGCCAGGGCGTTGACCATGCGCCGCATTTCCTGCTCGGCCTCGATGCGGGCGCTGATATCGACGATGCTGCCCACCGTGCAGGGCTTGCCGCGGAACAGGATGCGTTTGCTCCAAACCTGGCCGATGAAGGTGCCGCCATCCTTGCGCAGGAAGGTAAGCTGATAGGGGTAGCCCGGTTCGCCCTCGGCGCGGCGGATGGAGTTCTGCCGCACCATGTCGCGCTGCTCGGGAACCACCACATCCATGGGGCTCAGGGTCAGAAACTCCTCCACGCCGTAGCCCATCATCTCGGCCAGGGTGGCGTTGACGAAATCGAAGTGCAGATTGCGCAGGCGGAACAGCCCCACGGTGGTGGCGTTGAGGGTGGTGCGGAATTCCACCTCGTTTTCCCGCAGGATCTGTTCTGTCCGCAGGTGATCGCGGGCATCGTGGACCATGCGCCGCCCGGCCAGCAGGGTCAAGGCGCAGCCGGCCAGCCAGATCAGGCCTTGCAGGGCCAGCAGGGTGGTGCGCGGCAGCGGCAGGGTGGGCAGCCAGGCCAGGCCGCCGCTGACCAGAGTCCAGAACAGTGCCAGATGCAGCACGCGCAGGCGGATGCCGCGCAGGATGCGCGCGGTATGGCGCCGGCGCTCCTGGTCCTGGTGGTCTTCCGCCGTGTCCTCCCGCAAAGGGCCGCCCTTTCCCGCCAAATCTGCCGTCTTCAGTCTACGACCTTTACGCGCGGGCAACAATCGCGGCAAAAGGCGGGCCTGGGCGCCTGGTGGGGGGATCGAATGATACCGGCCAACCATTGAGGTGATACCGGCCAACCATTGAAGTGACTCGTTGGCCGGTATCCAGCGAGCATTGAGCGAGCGGCCAAGGCGGCGGATGCCGCCGCCCGGCGAGGGACGATACAACCGGTCAATTCATTGGGCG
>JAJZGK010000186.1 GCA_021798485.1 Pseudomonadota bacterium | reverse complement strand
CCTCGCCCTTCGGCGGCGCGCTGGCCGATGCCTTCGCCCGCGCCCGCAAGAAATAGGGGGAAGGTCATGTTCCGTCCGCTCCGCCGCCTGTTGCACCTTGGCGCCGCCTGTCTGGCCCTGGCGGCGGCGCCGGCGCGGGCGGCGGGCGGGCCGGATTTCGATGTCGCCTTCATCGGCGGCTTAAGCGGCGCCGACGCCTACATGGCCCAGGACAGCCTGGACGGCTTCCGTCTGGGGGTGAAGCATCTGGGCGGCCATCTGGGCGGCGCCGATTTCAATCTGGTGGTGGAAAACGATCATCACGACCCCGAGCGCGACCGGGCCCTGGTGGAAAAGATGCAGCAGGATCTGCATCCCCAGGTCATCCTGCTGTCCTCGGGGCGGCGGGCGGCGGCGGCGGCGGCGCCGCTGGCCGAGGCGGGCCGCACCTTCTTGCTGCTTTTGAACGATCCCGATCCCGCCCTGGCCGGCAAGGGCTGCGGCAACTATCTGTTTTCGCTGCTGGCGCCCCGCGCCGATCTCGATACCCTGGCCGCCCAGTCCTTGGGCGATCAGGGCTTCAAGCGGGTGGCGGCGGTGGTGCCGGCCGCCGATCCCGGCCGCGCCGATGCTTTCCGCGCCGCCTTCGGCGGGCAAACGCTGCCCTTCGCCGGATCGCGCGGCGAAATGAATTTCCGGCCGCTGCTGAAGGCCATCGCCGCCGCCGGGGCGGATGCCATTTATCTGCGGCTGGACGGCGGCATGGCGGTGAATTTCATCCGCGCCTACGGCGACTCGGGCCTTAAGGCGAAAGTGCCGCTGTTCGGGCCCGGCGACACCCTGGACCAGATGGTGCTGGCGGCGGCCATGCCCGCGTCGCTGGGCGTGCAAACCATCGCCGCCTGGAGCGAGGATGGCGACAGTCCGGCCAATCGCCGCCTGATGGCCGATTTCGAGACGGAATACGGCCGTCTGCCCTCCTATTACGCCGCGCTCGGCTACGATGCGGCGATGATGCTGGATGCGGCGGTGCGCGGCGCCGACAAGATGTTCAATAACGACGAGGCCATGCGCACCGCCATGCGCCGCGCCGATTATCCGCTGACCCGCGCCGGCCTGCATTTCGACAGCAACCAGTTTCCGCTGCAAGACTATGTGCTGCGCCAGGCCGGACAGGATGCCCGCGGACGGGCCACCAATGAAACCCGGGGGGTGATCGCCCATGATCCGCGTTCAGGCCAGGCCGAGTCCTGCCCCATGCGCTGGACCCTGCCGCCCTTGCCGGTGGTGAAAAAGCCCTGACCGCCGATTACGCCATGTATCATTATGCGTAAAATTTTATAAGTAATTTCTGAGCAGCTGCAAAATCTATCCGGGTACGCGCCTTTTCTGGAAGCGGTGGCGGGGCTTTTTTATAAAATTGTCTGCAATATCGATTTTTTGGATTTGCGCATAAAACTTTACTGAGATTTTGTTATTTTGTATAAGATTCCCGCTCTCGGGATGTCCCGCTCTTGATCGGCGGGCGGAAGGTTGGGTGGCGTCTGTTCCTGGATGGGCAGGCTCGATTTCCTTTTAGCGCTTGGATGTTGGTGTTTCTATGAGCTCCACCGTGACTGAACCCTATTTCAACATCGTTCGCCTGGTCGAACGGCTGCATCGTCATTTTCTGGACGTGCTGCGCACCGAACTGCGCCACATGGCCGTGGAAGACATCAACGCCGTGCAGGCGCTGCTGCTTTACAATATCGGCGAGGCCGAGGTGGTGATCCGCGATCTGAAGGACCGCGGCTATTATCATGGCTCCAACGTGTCCTATAACATCAAGAAGCTGACGGAATTCGAGTACCTGACGCAGGAACGCTGCGCGCACGACCGCCGCTCCATCCGCCTGAAGCTGACCGACAAGGGCATGGCGCTGTGCAACGGCATCCGCGATCTGCAGGCCTCGCTGGCCGCCAAGATCGGCACCACGCCGGAGGTTTTGAAGGAACTGGAAACCGCCAGCCAGACCATGCTGAAGGTGGAGCGCATCTGGACCGATTTCATCCGCTACGGCCGCGAGGCGTAGCGGCGGGGCCGCCGCCCGCGCGCGTTCAGGGCAGGCTGCGGGCCAGGCGGAACCCGGCATAGCTGGCATAATCGCGGTCGCGGTCGCTATTGCCGCCGGCCATGCGCGCCGCCGAGCGCACCAGGGCCGGCAGATTGCTCCACGAGCCGCCGCGCAGCACATGGCGGCGGCAGTCGCCCGTGCTCCAGGCCCGGCCGTCGGCGGGGGCGCCGTCGTAGGTGGGGTGCCAGCAGTCGGCGGTCCATTGCCAGACATTGCCCAGCATATCGTAAAGGCCGAAGGGGTTGGGCGCGAAGCTGCCCACCGGGGCGATCTGATGATTGTCCCACGGGCTGCCGCAGCCGTTGCAGTTGGCGTGGTTGCGCCCGATGCCGTTGCCCCACCAGCGGGCGGTCGCCCGTCCGGCGCGGGCGGCATATTCCCATTCCGCCTCGCTGGGCAGGCGATAGGGGCCGCTGGCCGGCGGATGGGGCATGCCGGCCCGCACCTTGGCGTTCAGCCAGGCGATATAGGCCTGGGCGTCGGTCCAGCTGACGCACACCACCGGCTGGTGCTGCGACTGCACGATGCCGGGCGAATTCCAGAAACTGTCGGCGGGCCAATCGCAGGGCTGCTGCTCGTAGTCGGTTTCCCGCACGAAGGCGGCATATTCGGCCACGGTGACGTCGTAGCGGGCCAGGGCGAAGGCGGGCACGCTCACCGCATGGCGCGGCCCCTCGGTATCGAAGCGACCGGCCTCGCCGCGCGGGCTGCCCATCATCATGCGGCCCGCCGGAATGACGGTGATCTCCGGGCAGTCCGGGCATTCCTTCAGGACGGCCGCCGCCGCCCGCGCCGCCAAAGGCGGCGCCGCCAGCAGGCAGAGCAGAGCGATCCGGAGGAAACGGCGGGGCATGGAGCGGGGGCGGGGGTTACGTGGCGTTGCTTTCCATGATCATCACCGCCAGGCCCTTGGCGCGGAAGGCGGCCAGAAGCTCTTCCATGGGCAGGGCCATCTTGGCGTCGCGCTGTTCGTCGGGCGGCATGCGCACGTCGATGCCGTGTTCTTGCAGCAGCTTGGCGAAGGCAGCCTCAAGGGCGGTCTTGCCGGAATGCTCCGGCGCGGTGAAGGAGACGAAAACGCTGTGGATGCTCATGGTGAAACCTTTCCGATCTTTCATTCTTATTCTTGACGCCGTGTCTTCAATATGACGAAACGGAAACAACATATCGTGCGTCCCTACGGTTTCGGCCAGATATATTTTGCGCCACCTGGAAAAAAATGGTTTCATCCCCGGCAAGGGAAAGGGCCGCGCCCTCTTTCCCCGGTTGCGGCCGCCGGGCACGTTCGGCATCGCCACGCGGCCGCCGGAAACCGCAGGAGCAGGTGAATGAACTACAAGCTTAATGAAAGCGGCGGCACCCTCCAGGTCACCTTGCAAGGCAGCCTGAATTTCGCATGCAACGAGGACTTTCAGGAACTTCTGCGCCGCGTCACCCAGTCGGCCTGTAAGAAGGTGGTCTTCGAGCTGTCCGGTGTCGGCAGCATGGACTCGGTGGGCCTGGGCCTGCTCTACATCGCGCAGGAAGATATTTCCAACGTCGGCGGCAAGCTCTGCATCACCTCGCCCAGCGAAAACGTGCGCCGTCTGCTGGAGCTGACCCAATCCAATCTGGTCTTCGACATCCAGTTCTGAGGCCCTCCACGCCTTTCGGCTGATTGACCCTCCGGGCGCCGCTCCGCATACTCGTCCGCGGGAGCGGCGCTTCGGAGACGGTGGATCATGCGAACCTGCCTGATCGTGGATGATCATCCCCTGTTCCGGGAGGCTCTGGCCGCCACGGTGCGTTCGGCCTACCCTGAGGCCCGGGTGGAAGAGGCGGCGGCCCTGGCCGATGCTCTGGCCCGCCTCAATCAGGCGGCGGGCCGCATGGATCTGCTGCTGCTGGATCTGTCTTTGCCCGGTGTCAGCGGTTTTGACGGCCTTGCCGCCCTGCGCGGCCGGTTTCCCGATCTGGCCATCCTGGTGGTCTCCTCCTTCGACAGCGACAAGGTGGTGCACGAGGCGCTGGCCCACAAGGCCAACGGTTTCGTCTCGAAGGCGGCCGGACGCGAGGATCTGTGCGCCGCCATCACCCGCGTGCTGGCCGGAGAGGTGGCCATGCCCGCCAGCTATGCCGGCAGCCGGGAGGCTTTTCAGTCCGCCGACAGCGTCCTGGCGGCGCGGCTGGCCGACCTGACCCCCCAGCAGCTGCGCGTGCTGGCCAAGGTGCGCCAGGGCAAGCTGAACAAGCAGATCGCCTACGAACTGGGGGTGGGCGAGCAAACCGTAAAGGCCCATGTCTCGGAGATTTTGCATAAATTGAAGGTGGCCTCGCGCACCCAGTTGGTCATTGAAACCGCTTCGGCCACCGCCGGCATGTTGCCGGACGGCGGGATCTGATCCGGCGGCGCGGCGGCAAGGCGTGATGGCGGCGGGCAACAGCGCATCGGAGGGGCCGGAGATCGCCGTCTCCCTGCGCGCCGAGGCCGGGGCGGCCGTGGCCGAGCTGGCCGCCGCCCTTGGCGGCGGGCCGTGGGGCCATCTGCTGCTGTTCGCGGCGCCCGGCTATGCGGCCGAAGCGCTGGCCGCCGCCCTGGCGCGGCATTTTCCCGGCCAGCCCTATGCGGCCTGCGCCACGGCGGGGGGCATCGGGCTGGGCCTGTTGTCCGGCCCCGGCCTGGTGGCGGTGGCGCTGCCCCGGGCCAGCTTCTCGGGCGTTTCGCTGCTGCTGCCGGCCTTGCCCGATGTGGCGCCGCAAGACACCATCCGCGTCCTGCAGGATCTGGGGCACCGCCTGTCCGAGGACGGCGGCGGCCTGTTCGCCCTGACCCTGCTGGGCGGTTTCCGCCACCGCGAGGAGGTGGTGCTGTCGCTGCTGCAGCGGGCCCTGGCCGGGGTGCCGGTGGTGGGCGGATCGGCGGGGGAGGCGGAGGCCGGAGGCTATGTGATCCGCAACGGCGAGGTGGCGCGGGGCGGCGGGCTGATCGTGCTGCTGCGGACGCCGCTGCCGTTCCGCATTTTCAAATCCGACCATTTCCGTCCCACCGGACGCAAACTGGTGGTGACCGCCTGCGATCCCGACAGCGGCCGGGTGCGCGAGCTGAACGGCGAGACGGCCGCCGCCGCCTACGCCCTGGCCGCCGGCCTGCGCCCCGATCTCCTTGACGAGCGGGCCTTTGCCGAGCATCTGCTGCTGATCAAAAGCGGAGATGATTATTTCTGCCGTTCGATCCTGCGGCGCGAACCCGATGGCAGCCTGATCTTTCATGGCGTCGTCGATCATGGCCTGGTGCTGACCCTGGCCCATACCGGCCATATCGCCGAAACCCTGGAGCGGACCCTGGCGGCGCTGGACGGCGCCCTGGGCGGCCTGGCCGGGGTGATCGGCTTCGATTGCCTGCAGCGGCGCCGCGAGGCCGAGCGTTACGCCCTGTCCGAGCGGCTGTCGGCGCTGTTCCGCCGCTACCGGGTGGCCGGTTTCCACAGCAACGGCGAGCAGTATCACGCCTTGCACCTGACCAATACCTTCACCGGCATCGCCTTCGGCCGGCGCGGCGAGGCGGTGTTATGAGCGCCGAAGAGGAAGAGGCCCTGCGCCGCCGCATCGTTCGTCTGGAAAAAATCAACGCCGCCCTGATCGAACGGGCCGAGCGCGCGCCCAACGCCCTGACCACGCCCTACGATCTTTTCCGCGCCAATGTGGATCTGGAGCGCATGGTGCGGCGCCGCACCGGCGAATTGCGCGACAGCCTGCGCGCCATCGAAAGCATGAACGGCGAACTGGCGGCGGCGCGCGATGCCGCCGAACGGGCCAACCGCGCCAAAAGCCGCCTGCTGGCCCATGTGGGGCACGATCTGTTGCAGCCCCTGGGGGCGGCGCGGCTGTTTCTGGACATGCTGCGCGCCCATCCCGGAGACGAGGACGGCGCGCTGCTGGCGCGCATCGACCGGGCGGTGGCCACCATGGAAACCATGCTGCGCGATCTGATGGATCTGTCGCGGCTGGAAAGCGGCGGCGTGGCGGCGTGGCCGCGGCCGCTGGCGGTGGGGGATCTTCTGGCCGAACTGGCCGCCGATTACGGCCCGGTGGCGGCGCGGCGCGGCCTGGAGCTGACGGTGCTGCCCTGCCGGGCGGTGGTGCGCAGCGATCCGGCCATGCTGGCCCGCCTGCTGCGCAACCTGCTGTCAAACGCCCTGCGCTATACCCGCAGCGGGCGGGTTCTGGTGGGCTGCCGCCGCCGCGGCGGCGCTCTGCGCATCGATGTGCTCGATACCGGGCCGGGCATCGCCGCCGACCGCCAGGACGAGATTTTCGAGGATTTCCACCACGGTGACCAGCCGCTGCCCGAGGGCGAGGTGGGGCATGGCCTGGGCCTGTCCATCGTGCGCCGTTTGGCCGAAACGCTGGGTCATGGTCTTTCCCTGGAATCGTATCCGGGGCGGGGAACGCGGTTTTCGGTGGAGGTGCCGCTGGAAGCGGCGGCGGGAGAGGCCGAGGGCGATTTGGGCGGCGCCCTGGTGCTGGTGATGGGCGGCGAGGCGCCGCGCTCCCGGCTGGCGGCGCTGCTGGCCCGCTGGCATTGCCTGCCCATCCAGGCCGACGGCGGCGGCGATGCCGAGGCCGTGGCCGAGGAGGTGGGGCAACGCCCCGATCTGCTGCTGATCTGCCCGCCGCTGGCCGGGGCCGAGGCCCGG
>JAJZGK010000185.1 GCA_021798485.1 Pseudomonadota bacterium | reverse complement strand
GCCATGGGCGGCGGCTGGGGCGGAGAGGGGCGGCCTGAAACCGGCCAACCGCTGAAGTGACGGCTTGGCCGGTGGGTCTAGAAAGAAACCAGGTCAGGCGGCTTACCAGCAGTTTCATACCCGGTGGGTCCGCTCCGTCGGTGGCAACTGATACCGGCCAACCATTGAAGTGACTCGTTGGCCGGTCTCCAGCGAGCCTTGAGCGAGCGGCCAAGGCGGCGGATGCCGCCGCCCGGCGAGGGACGATACAACCGGTCAATTCATTGGGCGGTGGGTCTGAAACGAAAAAGCCCGGAAGGATGCCGCCTTCCGGGCTTTTCGCCGTTTTGATGGTGGTCAGCGGGTCAGCAGACCGCGCGCCACCACCTGGGCCTGGATTTCCGCCGCGCCCTCGAACACGTTGAGGATGCGGGCGTCGCACAGGATGCGGCTGATGGGATATTCCTCGGCATAGCCGTTGCCGCCATGGATCTGCAGGGCGTTGTCGGCGTTGGCCCAGGCCACGCGGGCGCCCAGCAGCTTGGCCATGCCGGCCTCGATGTCGCAGCGCAGATCGCTGTCCTTCTCGCGGGCCGAGAAATAGGTGAGCTGGCGGGCGATCATGGTTTCCACCGCCATCCAGGCGATCTTGCCGAACACGCGCGGGAAGGCGTAGAGCGGCTTGCCGAACTGGATGCGCTCCTGGGCATAGCGCATGCCGGTTTCCAGGGCCGACTGGGCCACGCCCACGGCGCGGGCGGCGGTCTGGATACGCGCCGATTCGAAGGTGGCCATCAGCTGCTTGAAGCCCTGGCCCTCCTCGCCGCCCAGCAGGTTGCCTTCCGGCACCTTGAAGCCGTCGAAGCCCAGCTCGTATTCCTTCATGCCGCGGTAGCCCAGCACCTTGATCTCGCCGCCGCTCATACCCTCGGCCGGGAAGGGATCGTCCTCGGTGCCGCGCGGCTTTTCCGCCAGCAGCATGGAGAGGCCCTTCCAGTCCTTGGTGTCGGGATTGGTGCGCACCAGGAGCGCCATCAGATCGGAGCGGCTGGCATGGGTGATCCAGGTTTTGTTGCCGGTCACCACATAGGCGCCGTCCTGCCGGACGGCGCGGGTGCGCAAGGAGCCCAGGTCCGAGCCGGTATTGGGTTCGGTGAAGACGGCGGTGGGCAGGATCTCGCCCGAGGCGATCAGCGGCAGGTAATGCCGCTTCTGCTCCTCGGTGCCGCCTAAGCGGATCAGCTCGCCGGCGATTTCCGAGCGGGTGCCCAGCGAGCCGACGCCGATATAGCCGCGCGACAGTTCCTCGGTGACCACGCACATGGCGGTCTTGCCCATGCCCAGGCCGCCGTATTCCTCGGGCAGGGTCAGGCCGAACACCCCCAGTTCGGCCACCTGATTGACCACCTCGATGGGGATCAGCTCGTCCTTCAGGTGCCATTCATGGGCGTAGGGGATGACCTGCTCGTCGGCGAAGCGGCGGAACTGGTCGCGGATCATCTCCAGGGTTTCGTCGCCCAGCGCCGCCTCGCCCCAGTTGTGGCCGTCGGCGATCAGGCGGGCGATGCGGGCGCGCACCGCCTCGGTATTGCCCTGGCGGCGCAGCAGGCCGATCTCGGCGCTGTGCAGCTTATGGCGGGCGGCGCTGTCGATGCCGAAATCGGCGGGGCGCACGATCTCGGTCTGGCTCATGGCGATGCCGCCGAAGATCTGTCCCAGATATTCGCCGAAGGCGCATTGCAGGATCAACTGTTCCAGTTCGCCCAGCTTGCCGTCGGCCCGCAGGCGCTCCGCCCAGCCGGCCATCTGGGCCAGGGCCTCCACATAGGTGGACAGCCAGGCGAAGCCGTGGGCGGCGAACTGATGGGTTTCGAACAGGGCGCCGTCCACCTTGCCGGTGGGGGCCACCAGGGCCATCACGCCCTGGCGGGCGGCGGCCTGCACGGCGCGGGCATCCTGCGCGGCCTTGGCGCAGACGGACAACAGGTCGGGGAGGATGAGATCCTGATCCGGAACGACGGTCATGAAAGGCTCCTGGGACAGATCCAAAGGGGCAGGATCGCTCCGGCCCCTTTGGGAAAATGGAGAGACGTGACGGGGAAAGCGGCGGCTTACCCGTCGATGCAGTCTTCCAGGGTGCGGCGGCCCGGCTTCTTGGCCTGGACCAGAACCGCCATGTTGCCCGGCTTGTGCTGGTTGGCCAACATCTTCATGTGGGCGGCGGGAATGTCTTCCCAGGCGAACACTTCCGACATGCAGGGGTCGAGGCGGCGCTCCACCATCAGCTGGTTGGCCTGGGCCGACTGCAGCAGGTTGGCGAAGTGGCTGCCCTGAATGCGCTTCTGGCGCATCCACACGAAGCGGGCGTCGAAGGTCAGGTTGAAGCCGGTGGTGCCGGCGCAGAACACCACCATGCCGCCGCGCTTGACCACGTTGCAAGACACCGGGAAGGTGGATTCACCGGGATGCTCGAAGACGAAATCGACGTCGTTGCCCTTGCCGGTGATGTCCCAGATGGCCTTGCCGAATTCGCGCACCCTCTTCATGTAGTCCTTGAAGACGCCCGGGTCGCCGTCGACATCGGGCAACTGGCCCCAGCAGTCGAAGTTCTTGCGGTTGATGACGCCCTTGGCGCCGAGATTCATCACGAAGTCGCGCTTGTCCTCTTCCGAGATGACGCCGACGGCGTTGGCGCCGGACACCGAGATCAGCTGAATGGCCATGGAGCCCAGGCCGCCCGAGGCGCCCCACACCAGCACGTTATGGCCGGGACGCAGGATATGCGGGCGATGGCCGAACAGCATGCGGTAGGCGGTGGCCAGGGTCAGCACGTAGCAGCCGGATTCCTCCCAGGTCAGGTGCTTGGGGCGTTCCATCAGCTGCTGGGCCTGCACGCGGGTGAACTGGGCGAAGGAGCCATCGGGGGTTTCATAGCCCCAGATGCGCTGGCTGGGCGAGAACATCGGGTCGCCGCCGTTGCATTCCTCGTCGTCGCCGTCGGTCTGGTTGCAGTGCACCACCACCTCGTCGCCCACCTTCCAGCGGTTGACCTTGCTGCCCACCTTCCAGACGATGCCGGCGGCATCGGAGCCGGCAATATGGTACTCGGCCTTGTGATAGTCGAAGGGGGTTACCGGCTTGCCCAGGGCGGCCCACACGCCGTTGTAGTTGACGCCGGCGGCCATCACCATGACCAGCACTTCGTGGGAATCGATCTCAGGGGTGTCCACCACCTCGCACAGCATGGCGGTATCGGGCTTGCCGTGGCGTTCCTTGCGGATCGCCCAGGCGTACATCTTGCCGGGGACATGGCCCAGCGGCGGAATTTCGCCGATCTCGTAAAGATCCTTGACGGTCTGGCCGGTGGCCTGGCTCGCTTCGCTCATCCTGCTCTCGCTCCTCGAATGCCTTGTGCGGAAAGCCTGCCGTTTCACGTAAAAGCCGCGGCTTTCCGATGGTGATGGTCCGATTGACGCAGCTTCGCTTGCCCGACGAGGCCGCCTTGGTGTCCACTCATAGCGTTTTGTTTCTTTCTTCGCAATGCACAAAATGATAGTTTGTTTCGTAAATTTAGGGGGACGGGTAATTTTAATGCGCAAATAGCGCGGAAAACCCCCGTTTCACCATCAGACCGCAGTCGTGAAGTGGAGCCAGCGATGACCAGCAAGCCCGAAACCGCCCCCCGCAAGGATGCGCCCGCCCGTGAAAAACCGTGGCTTTTCAGGACCTATTCGGGCCATTCCTCGGCGGTGGAGACCAACCGGCTGTTCCGCACGAATCTTTCGCGCGGCCAGACCGGGCTGTCGGTGGCCTTCGACCTGCCCACCCAGACCGGCTACGACTCCGACCATCCCCTGGCCCGCGGCGAAGTGGGCAAGGTGGGGGTGCCCATCTGCCATCTGGGCGATATGAGCGCGCTGTTCGACGGCATCCCGCTCGACAAGATGAACACCTCGATGACCATCAACGCCCCGGCGCCGTGGCTGCTGTCGCTCTATATCGCCGCCGCCGAAAAGCAGGGGGCGGCGCGGGCGGCGCTGTCGGGCACCACCCAGAACGACGTCATCAAGGAATATCTGTCGCGCGGCACCTACATCTTCCCGCCGGAACCCTCGCTGAAGCTGACCACCGACGTCATCGCCTTCACCTACCGCGAGGTGCCGAAGTGGAACCCGATGAACGTCTGCTCCTACCATCTGCAGGAGGCCGGGGCCACCCCTGAGCAGGAACTGGCCTACGCCCTGGCCACCGCCATCGCCGTGCTGGACCGGGTCAAGGCCTCGGGCCAGGTGCCCACCGCCGCCGAGTTTGAACAGGTGGTGGGGCGCATCAGCTTTTTCGTCAATGCCGGCATCCGCTTCGTGACCGAGCTTTGCAAGATGCGCGCCTTCTGCGAGCTGTGGGATGAGATCTGCCGCGAACGCTACGGTGTGCAGGATGAAAAGATGCGCCGCTTCCGCTACGGCGTGCAGGTGAACAGCCTGGGGTTGACCGAGCAGCAGCCGGAAAACAACGTTTACCGCATTCTTCTGGAAATGCTGGCGGTGGTGCTGTCGAAGAACGCCCGGGCGCGGGCCGTGCAGCTGCCGGCCTGGAACGAGGCCTTGGGCCTGCCGCGCCCCTGGGATCAGCAGTGGTCGCTGCGCCTGCAGCAGATCGTGGCCTTTGAAACCGATCTGCTGGACTACGGCGATATCTTCGATGGCTCGGCCGAGATCACCCGCAAGGTGGAGGAGCTGAAGGCCCAGGCCCGCGCCGAGCTGGCCCGCCTCGACGATATGGGCGGCGCCGTGGCCGCCGTGGACTCCAGCTATATGAAGCAGAAGCTGGTGGAATCCAACAGCCGCCGTCTGGCCGCCATCGAGGCCGGCGAGCAGATCGTGGTGGGGGTCAACACGTTCACCGAGGGCGCTCCCAGCCCGCTGACCGCCGGCGACGGCGCCATCATGACGGTGGATCCCAAGGCCGAGGCCGAGCAGATCGAAAAGCTGAAGGCCTGGCGCGACCAGCGCGACGGCAAGGCCGCCGCCGCCGCCCTGGCCCGCCTGCAGGATGCGGCGCGCGAGGGGCGCAACGTCATGGAAGACAGCATCGCCTGCGCCCATGCCGGGGTGACCGGCGGCGAATGGGCCGGCGCCCTGCGCGAGGTCTACGGCGAATACCGCGCCCCCACCGGCGTCGGCCGCAGCGCCAGCACCGGCGCCACCGACAAGATCAAGGCGGTGCGCGGCAAGGTGGAGGAGGTCAGCAAGACCCTGGGGCGGCGCGTCAAGATCCTGGTGGGCAAGCCCGGCCTCGACGGCCATTCCAACGGCGCCGAGCAGATCGCCGTGCGCGCCCGCGATGCCGGCATGGAAGTGGTTTATGAAGGCATCCGCCTGACCCCGGCCCAGATCGTCAACGCCGCCGTCGAGGAAGGCGTGCATGTGGTCGGCCTCTCCATCCTCTCGGGCAGCCACATTCCCCTGGTGACGGAGGTGCTGGAGCGCATGAAGGCGGCGGGCCTGGGCGATATCCCGGTGGTGGCCGGCGGCATCATCCCGCCCGATGACGAACAGCGCCTGCTGGCCGCCGGCTGCGCCCGCATCTACACGCCGAAGAACTACGATATCACCGCCATCATGGAGGATATCGTCGGTATCGTCGCCGCCCGGGCGGCGTAAAGCCGAAGGCGGGATACCGAGGATGGCCTCCCCGGTATCCCAGTGCTTCTGATATTGTTATCGCCGGTTGTATGTCTTCTGAAAGGGACAGGACTCCGGGGATTTGTATAGACAGCCTGATTTTCAATATGCGTATATTTGCGTCGCCAATAGGGGGGCGTGCGGCGTGCATATTGTTTCATCTGCAATGTCTGTCTTTGCGGCTGTTTCCAGAATATTTTCTTTTTATAATATATTCCGCATGAACACTGCCGGGAGCTTTTCCCATGGCCGCTGAGCATGGGGAGCTGGCGGTCAGCGTGGTTGTGCCGGTCTTTCGGTCCGATCCGGAAATTCTTGCCGATTTGTGCGCGCGGGTGAGCCGTGTGCTGGACGGCCGCGGCGGAACCCACGAAATCATCCTGGTCGATGACAGCGGCCAGACGGCGCATTGGGAACGGGTCCGCGCCCTGGTGCGAAGCCGCCCGAGGCTGCGGGGGCTGCGGCTTGGCCGCAATTTCGGCCAGCATAACGCCCTGCTGGCCGGGATCCGCGCCGCAAAGGGCGCGGTGATCGTGACGCTGGATGATGATCTGCAAAACCGCCCCGAGGATATTCCCGCGCTGCTCGATACGCTGACGCAGCGGCAGGTGGATGTGGTGTATGGGGTTCCGCGGCAGCGCGGGCATGGCCTGTGGCGCAATATTGGCGCCTGGGGGGCCAGGGTGCTCGCATCCGCCTCGCTGGGGCGTGGCATTGCCAAAATCGCCTCGCCGTTTCGCGCCTTCCGCCGCGACGTGCGGGATGGTTTTTCGGATTTTGGCGGCGCCGACGTCATGATCGATGTGCTGCT
The DNA here is from genome assembly GCA_021798485.1 of Pseudomonadota bacterium. Taxonomy (GTDB): domain Bacteria; phylum Pseudomonadota; class Alphaproteobacteria; order Rhodospirillales; family Magnetospirillaceae; genus JAJZGK01. The sequence goes on along the minus strand of JAJZGK010000185.1, from coordinate 301 downwards.
GAGCTGGTCGACGTCGCAGTTCGCCGCGATTCCCGTCGAGCATGATCCGCGGGTGCGGGGGCGGTCGGGATATTCCCTGCGCGCCCTGCTGCGGCTGGCGGTGACGATGGTCATCGGCATGACCTCGCTGCCGCTGCGGCTGTCGGGGCTGCTGGGTCTGGCGATCATGGTCCTGGGGTGCGGTTTGCTGGCCTATGTGCTGATCCGCTATTTCGGGTCCAGCGTTCATGTGGCCGGGTTCACGTTCCTGGCCTCGGTTCTCCTTATCGTGTCCGGAGCGCAGCTGCTGTCTCTGGGCTTC
>JAJZGK010000011.1 GCA_021798485.1 Pseudomonadota bacterium | reverse complement strand
GATCTGGGCCTGAGCCAGATGGTGATGACCGATACCGATGGCTCCGAGCATCTGTCGGTGGTGCTGACGGTGCCGGGCGGCCTGCCGAGCGGGGCCTATTTCGAGATCCTGAATTCCACCGACCAGCCGGTGCGCATCGGCTCCAACAGCTGGACCGTTTCCGAGGCGGATATCGCCAATGTCCGCCTGGTGCTGCCGTCCAACTACAATTCCTCGGAGGCCGGCGGCGATATCAATGTGAAGGCCACCTTCACCGATACCGAGGTGGATGGCGCCCGCACCACCACCAGCACCACCTACGATCTGACCGTCAATCCGGTGACCGATTATGCCAGCATCGGTCCGGTGCAGTCGGCCAGCGTGGCGGGCAACACCCTGACCCTGCCGGCGGGCGTCACCGCTCCCAGCGGCAGCACCGACGGGTACGAGGGCATGGCCAATCATCTGGTGGTGAATGTGGCGGCCGGCGGCATCGGTGAAACCATCACCGCCGTGCAGCTCGATTTCAGCGCCCTGCCCAGCGGCACCCAGGTCTATGACCACGGCGCCCTGGTTTATACCGCCGGATCGAACGATTCCGCCAGCTATGCCACCACCGCCGCCGCCCTGTCGTCGGGCGAGATCACCCTGACGCCGCCGGCATACTGGAGCGGCTACAACGATGGCGGGCAGGGGCTGGCCATCGGCGTGTCGGTGACCAGCGAGGATCACGGCGCCACGGCGCTGACCACCACCCAGACGGTCTATATGACCATCGCCGGCGTGGCCACGGCTCCCACCTTGAGCGCGCTGCCGGCCCTGACCATCGGCGACAACGCCACCCATTCCCTGAACATCGCCGCCCATTCCGCCCTGGTGGATAAGGATGGCTCGGAACAGCTGTGGGCCATCGTCACCGGCGTGCCGCAGGGCGCGCTGCTCACCGATCATAGCGGCGCCATCCTGGGCTATAACGTGGGCAACGGCACCTGGGAGATCACCCCCGGCCAGTGGGCGGCGGCCACCGCCAGCGGCAACGATATCTGCATCACCGTGCCATCGCAGCTGTCGGCCACCAGCGCCACCCTGACCGTGACCCTGATGTCGCAGGAGAAGGACGACGGCAGCACGGCGGCCACCGCCACGCCTCAGACCATTGCCCTGACCCTGGACGGCACGGCCGGCGGCGGGACCGGCGGCAGCGGCGGCACCACGCTCAGCGTTCCCACGCTGACCAGCACTGCAACGGGCAATGAGGATACCGCCATCAGCCTCAATCTGGCGGAAGGCGCCCACGCGTCCTCGGTGGTCACCGCCCTGTGGATCGACGGCGCCAGCCTGCATGGCGGCACCTTGAGCGGCTATGATTTCTACGATGCCCAGGACAACCGCTATCTGGTGTCGGAGGATCATCTTTCCAGCCTGACCTATACGCCGCCGCTGAACTGGAACAGCGCCGTCGAAAGCGCCGCCAACCTCACCCTCGACGCCACCCTGGTGGCCACCAGCACCAGCACCGGGCAGGAGGCCAGCGCCAGCTATTCCATTCCCGTCACCGTGACTCCGGTGGCCGACACCCCCACCATTCTGTTGAACGGCGGCAGCACCCTGACCGCCAGCGGCACGGAAAATCAGGCCATCGCCCTTAATCTGGGCATCACCGCCGGCGGCATTGCCGAAACCATCCAGTCGGTGACCTTGAGCGAGGTGCCGAGCTGGGCGCAGCTCACCTATACCGACGGCAATGGCGCCGTGCATACCCTGGGCACGCCCAGCGGCAGCGACACCGGCGCCGGCGCCAGCATGGAAAGCTACGATCTCTCGGGGCTTTCCGCCAGCGAGCTGGCTTCGCTGAAGCTGGTGGTGCCCTCTTACTGGAGCAGCTATTCCGGCTACCAGCAGATCAATCTGAGCCTGTCGGTGGTGGAGAACGATCATAACGTCAGCACCTCCACCACGGTGAAGACCATCGGCGTCGAGGTGACGCCGGAAGCCTACGCCGCCACCATCACCATGCCCACCCTGACCGGGGTGGAAGACACCTGGATCGACCTTAGTCACATCACGGTGGCCACCAGCGATATCTCGCAAGGGTTGTCGCTGGTGATCAGCGCCGTCGATGCCAACGGTAATGCCGTGCCCGGCTTCATTCTGAACAACGGCACCAACAACGGCGACGGCACCTGGACCGTCAACGGCGCCGATGTGTCCAGCCTGGCCTGCATGGCGGCCCGCGACTATAACGGCGCCATCACCCTGAAGGTGGAGGCCATCACCTGGGCCAACGGCGGCGACGGCACCATCCAGACCAGCAGCGCCTCGGAAACCTTTACCATCACCCCGGTGGCCAACACCCCGATGGTCACCGCCATCGGCGCGGCGGGCAGTGAAAACGGCAGCGCCATCGCGCTCTCCATCACCGCCACCGATCCACATAATTACGGCAGCGATTACGTGGATCACGTGGTGATCACCGGTGTGCCGGGCGGGGCGCACCTCAATCACGGCATGGAGAACGCCGACGGCAGCTGGACCTTGTCCGCCGCCGATCTTTCGGGCCTGACCGTCACCCCGGCCGCCAACGATCCCACCGATTTTTCGCTGACGGTGGTGGCCTACGGCAACGAAACCGGCGCCCCGGCCATGGCGGCGTCGGCGGCGGTGGTGGTGCCGGTCTCGGTGCAGGCCGTGGCCCTGACCCCCACCCTCAGTCAGACCGCCACCGCCGTGGGGGCGGAAAACGGCGGCAGCATCGCCCTTAATCTGGCCATCGGCATTCAAGATACCGCGCACGAAAGCCTGACCATGGTCATCACCGGGGCGCCGGCGGGCTCGGAATTTTTCGCCAACGGCCACGAGGTGGGCAGCTACGACGCCACCACCGGGCTCTATAATTTCAGCGCCGCCGACATGCAGGCGGTGATGGCGGCGGGCGGCAGCCTGTCCATGACCCCGCCGGCCAACTACAGCGATTGGGATACCGCCAACCACGGCGCCCTTGGCATGACGGCCTCGCTGGCCGCCACCAACACCGATCCCGATACCGGCGTCTCGCTGACCGCCGGGGCGGTGACCACGCTGACGGTGGATGTGCAGGGCGTGGCCCTGGCTCCGGTGCTGACCACCACCGCCACCGCCGCCACCACGGAAAATACCGCCGCCTCATTAAGCATCAGCGCGGTCCCGGCCCATAGCGACGGCTCGGACGCCGTCAGTTACTACACCATCAGCGGGGTGCCCACCGGGGCCACCTTGAACCACGGCTCGGAAAACGCCGATGGCAGCTGGACGGTGCAGGCCACCCAGATCAGCGGCCTGACGGTAACGCCGGCCAGCAACGATGCCCACGATTTCACCCTGACGGTCAGCGCCACCGCCGTGGAAAGCAACAGCGCCGACGCCGCGGTGATCAGCGCCACCAGCGCCGATCAGACCATTCACGTCACGGTGACCGGCACGGTGTCCACGCCCACCGTCACCGAGAGCGCCGCCAGCATCCAGACCGATGAAAACACCCTGACGGCCCTCAATCTGACGCCGCATGTGGGCGGCACCGCCGACAGTTACAGCATCACCCTGACCGGGGTGGTGGCGGGATCGCATTTCTACGCCGATGCCAATGGCGGCACCGTTATCGGCAGCTACACCACCGCCGCCAACGGCACCGAAACCTGGACCTTCACCTCGGCCGAGATCGGCAGCGGCGCTCTTTACATTCAGCCGCCCACCGACTGGACCGATTATCTCTCGGCCAGCCAGGACAGCGGCATGTCGCTGTCGGCCACCGTCACCGCCTATGAAACCGATCCCGATACCAGCCATACGGTCAGCGCCACCTCCAGCAGCCTGGCCCTGACCCTGCATGTGGCCGGCGATGCCCATACCCCCACCCTGACCGTGGCCGACGCCAGCGGCACCGAGGGGGTGCCCATCGCCGTCAGCATCACCCCGGCCATTACCGCGCAGACGGCGACGGAAAGCATTTCCAGCGTCACCATCACCGGCGTGCCCGATGGCGTGACTTTGAGCGCCGGCACCCATAACAGCGACGGCAGCTGGACCCTGACTTCCGACCAGTGGGCCGGGCTGACCCTGACCCCCACGGTCAATGCCGCCGATTTCACCATGACGGTGACCGCCACCTCCAGCGTGCTGGGCGGCGGCACGGCGGTGGATGCCGCCCATGCCACGGCGGTGTCGGCCTCGGAAACCATTCATGTCACGGTGACCGGCACCGCCACCCCGGATCTGACGCAGAGCGCCGCCGCCTCGGGCGATGAAAACACGCCCATCGCCCTGCATCTGTCCGAACTGGCGGGCGCCAGCGGCGATACCCTGACCGGTCTGGTCATCGCCGCGCAAGGCGGCGATGCCGCCACCACGGCGGCCCTGTCCGGGGCTTCCTTCATCCCCGAGGTGAACGGCGTTTCCACGCAGGTGGGGCATTACGACAGCAGCACCCAGGCGTGGGATTTCACCCAGGCCGAGGTGGTGGAAATCCAGGCCGGCGGCCTCTACGTTCAGGCGCCGCAGGACTGGAACGACTACAACTCCACCAGCCACGATGCCGGCCTGCTGCTCAGCGCCACCCTGACGGCGCAAAGCACCGATCCCGATACCAGCCACACCACCACGGCCAGCAACAGCCTGAATTTCGCCGTGCATGTGGCCGGGGTGGCGGAAGCGCCGACCCTGACGGTGGCAAACGCCGTGACCGCGCCCAATGATCTGGCGGCGCTGCACATCGCCACCGCCGCCACCGATCTCACCGGCACGGAAGCCTTGACCGTAACCCTGGGCAACGTGCCCACCGGCGCCCTGTTCTACGATTCCCTGGGCCATCTGGTGACGCCGGTCGATCATGTGGTGGGCGGCTCCAGCGACAGCTGGACCTTCAGCCAGAGCGAGGTGAGCGGCGGCCTCAACATGATGCTGCCCTCCACCGATCTCGGCACCTACACCCTGACCGTCACCTCCACCTCCACCGAGATGGGCACCAATGTGGATGCCGCGAAGGCATCGGCCAGCGAAAGCGCCACTCTGGCGGTCACGGTGCTGCCCAGCGCCGATGCCGCCGGTGTGACCGCCGCCGGCACGGTGGCGGCCGATAGCACCAGTTCGCTCAATCTGGCCGTGACCCAGAGCGATGCCCATGCCGGTATCACCGGTATTCTCATCGATCATCTGTCCAGCGGCATCAGCTTGAGCGGCACCGGGGTTACCCATAACGCCGACGGCAGCTACAGCATCGCTCCGGCCGACCTCGGCCAGGTGAAGATCGATACCGGCAGCCTGACCTCGGGCACCGAGGTGCATCTGCAGATGCATGTCACCCTGCAGGACGGCAGCGCCGTCAGCCAGACGGCGGCGGATTTGGGCATCATGGTGGGCAGCGGCACCGCGGGGCAGACCAATACCACCGGCAGCGATACCCTGACCTTCACCGACAGCAGTTTCGCCTCGCAGTCCAGCCAGGGCACCCTGGAGCAGTTCGCCGATGCCAGCAACGGCATCCATAGCGTGGATGTGTCCAACCTGCACAATTATGCCCTCTATCTCGACGGCAGCACCACCGCCACCGCGCTCGACACCACCACCCACGGTATCCTGACCGACAGCCATGGCCTGACCGGCGTCATCGTGGTGAATGATCACACGTTGATTCATCTCAACGATATTTCCTCGTTGCATTACTAAGACGTGCGAAGGGCCAGGGATCTTTTAAAGAATGAACACAACCTCCACTGAAACCGCCGCGTCCGCGCAACCGGCGCCGGCGGCGCCTCCGGGTGTGCGCCATATCCTGTTTCGCATGGCCGGTCTCAAAGGGGCGATCTGGGATCTGGCGCTGGCCACGTTCTTTCTTAATCTGCTGGGTCTGGCCCTGCCGCTCAGTCTGCTGCACACCTACGACCGTATTTTGCCCAACCGCGCCGTGGGCACCCTGATCGCCCTGGTGGTGGGGGTGATCGGCACCACCGTTCTGGAAACGGTTTTGCGCATCGCCCGGGCCACCATCAGCGGCTGGCTGTCGTCGCGCTTCGAATACCGCGCCAGCAAGCGGGCCTTTTCCGGCCTGCTGCACATGCCGATCGAGGAGTTCGACCGCAAAGGCACCGGTGCCCATTTCGAATGCCTGGATGCGGTCAACCAGCTGAAGGATTTCTATTCCGGCCAGAACTTTCTGTTCCTGCTGGATATTCCCTTCGCCTTTACCTACCTGCTGCTGATCGGCCTGTTTACCGGCTGGCTGGTGGTGGTGCCGATGGCCCTGATGGGGCTGTTCGGCCTGGCCGCCGTGGGCCTGGGGCGGCGCACCCGCGCCGCTCTGGAAAAGCGCATGCATTCCGATGATCTGCGCGGAAATTTCATCGTCGAGGTGCTGAGCGGCATCCACGGTATCAAGTCCATGGCCATGGAAGCCTTGATGATGCGCCGCTTCGAGCGCCTGCTGGAATCCAACGTGGCGGCCAATCTCAAGGTCAGCCATTACGGCGGCCTGGCCTCCACCCTGGCGCAGACCTTCGCCTCGCTCACCACCATCAGCGTGGTGGGGCTGGGCAGCATCCTGGTGGTGCGGGGCCATATCACCCCCGGTATTCTGGCGGCCTGTTCTCTGCTGGCCGGGCGCTGCATCCAGCCGGTGCAGGGCGCCCTCGACCGCTGGAACCGCTACCAGATGGTGGAACCCGCCGAGGACCGCCTGACCGATCTTTTCACCTGGGGCGACGATGATCTGGCCGGCAAAAGCGAAGAGGGCAAGCTGGATCTGACCGAACTGGAGGGGCGCATCACCCTGGAGGATGTGGCCTTTCAGTACGGCGAGGGCCAGTTCGCCGTGCAGCCTTTGTCTCTGACCATCCATCCCAACGACTGCATCGGCATTTCCGGCGAGAACGGCAGCGGCAAGAGCGTGCTGCTGTCCATGCTGTGCGGCCGTCTGGCCCCCAGCCAGGGCCGGGTGCTGCTGGATGGGCATGATATCGCCAGCCTGAGCCGCGATTGTCTGGACCGTTACATCGCTTACGTGCCGCAGCAGCCCGAGCTGTTCCGCGGCACCATCATGCAGAATCTGACCCTGTTCGTGCCCGAACGCGAGGCCGAGGCCCGCGCCGCCGCCAAGGCCCTGGGGGTGGACCGGGTGGTGGCGGCCCTGCCGCGCGGCTACGAAACCATTGTGGGCGAGGGGGCGCAGGACGGCCTGCCCCAGGGCATCCGTCAGATGATCGTCATCGCCCGCGCTCTGGCCCAGACGCCGCGCGTGCTGCTGTTCGACGAGGCCAATACCGCCCTGGACGGCGCCGGCGATCTGGCTTTGCGCAAGGCCCTGGAAAACCTGAAGGGCCGCTGCACCGTGGTGCTGGTGACGCCGCGTCCGTCGGCATTGAGCATCGCCGACCGCACCTTCAAGCTGGTGGAGGGCCGCCTCGAGGATTCCCGGCAGGTCATTCCAGGGGCTCCGGCCCTGAAGGTGTTGCCGGGGACGGCGCCTGTGGCCGAGATCCTGCCGCCCCCGGCCAATGATCCCGGCCGGGCGGCGGTTCCGGACGATGGGGACCGGTTTTACATGGATTTCCTGGCCGAGGTGGAAAAAGGTTCGGCCCTGGGGCGCTGCCTCTATCCGCTGCTGCATGCCCTCAACTGGTCGGAAGGCTTGCGTCCGCTGGCCGAGGCGCTGCCGCATTTCAAGACCGAGCTGGATATCCAAAGCTTCCTCAACGTGTTGTCCTGCCTGCATTACCGCAGCGAAACCCTGCAGGGGCGGATGACCGGCATGCCCTCGCATCTGCTGCCCTGCCTGTTCATCACCCGCGACGGCCAGCCCAAGGTGCTGCTGCGGCGGGAAGGGGAGATGGTGCGCCTGTTCGACGGTGAAAGCGGCGGCGAACGGCTGGAGGATCCGGATCATTTGGTCGGCACGGCCTATTTCGTCAGCCGCCTGTCGCCGGAAGAGCGTGGCGTCCAGGCCGGGCGTTCATGGTTCGCCGACGTGCTGTCGCGGTTCCGCGGCGTGATCTGGGCGGTGCTGGGCGTAAGCCTGATCATCAATCTTTTGTCGCTGGGCACGCCGCTGTTCACCATGTCGATCTACGATACGGTGATCGCCGCCGGGGATCTCAGCATGCTGCCGGCTTTCGTCATCGGCATTCTGATCGTGGTGTTCGGCTACGAGATCTTAAAGGAACTGCGGCATAACGCCCTGAATTTTCTGGGCGGGCGTATTTCCTATCTGGTGATGTCGGCGGTGTTCGGGCGCACGCTGATGCTGCCGCTGCCGTTGACCGAGCGGGCCACGGTGGGCAGCCAGCTGTCCCGCTTCAAGGATCTGGAATCGGTCCGCGACTTTTTCGGCGGCCTTACCGCCTCGGTGCTGGTGGATATGCCCTTCGTGGTGGTCTATCTGGTGCTGCTGTTCGTGCTGTCGCCGTGGGTGATGCTGGTGCCGCTGGTGGCGCTGGCGGTGTTCGGCGTGGCGGCGGCGGCTCTGATGCCGCTGGTGCTGGACCGCACCCGTCAGTACGGCCAGGCGTCGATGGCGCGGCAGGAATTCGTCATCGAGGCGCTTTTGAAGATGCGGGCCCTGCGCTATGCCGGGCTCGAAAAGGTATGGCGCCGGCGCTATGTGGAGATGACGGCGCAAACCGCCATGGCCGGGTACCGCTCGGGCCAGCTGATGATGACCGTGGCCTCGCTGTCGCAGTCGCTGACGGTGATCACCGGCATCCTGACCATGGCGGTGGGGGCGATGGTGGTGATGCAGGGCGGCATGTCCTCGGGCGGTCTGATCGCCTCGATGATGCTGGTCTGGCGCGTTCTGGCGCCGGTGCAGTCGGGCATCGCCGTGTTCCTGCGGCTGTCGCAAACCCGGGCCAGCGCCCGGCAGGTGGATGGCCTGATGAGCTTCCGCACCGAGCGGGACAGCGGCGCCGGCAGTTCGTCCGGCATGGCCTTCGACGGCATGGTCAGTTTCAACCGCGTGTCGCTGCGCTATCTGCCCGAAGCCGATCCGGCGCTGGTGGGGGTGAGCTTCCAGGCCCGCCCCGGCGAGGTGGTGGCCATCGTCGGCCCCGATGGGGCGGGCAAATCCACCCTGCTGAAAATGGTGGCGGGGCTTTACACCCCGCAGGCGGGCAATGTGCAGATCGACAATTTCGATATCCGCCAGCTCGATCCCATCACCCTGCGCCAGACCTTGGCCTATGTGCCGCAGGCCGCCAGCCTGTTCCACGGCACCATCGCCCAGAATCTGCGTCTGGCCCATCCCACCGCCAGCGATGCCGAACTGCGCGAGGCCCTGGCCCTGGCCGGCGCCACCGCCGAGGTGGAGGCCTTGGGCAACGGCATGCATACCCGTATCGGCGATTCCCGCACCAACAGACTGCCCGCCAGTCTGATCCAGAAGCTGTCTTTGGCGCGGGCCTATCTGAAGAAAAGCCCGGTGCTGCTGCTGGATGAGCCGGTGAGCGGCCTGGATTTCGAGGGCGATACTCTGTTCAAGACCTATATCGAGGCCGTCAAGGGGCGCTCGACGGTGATCATGGTCACCCAGCGGCCCAGCCATCTGACCCTGGCCGATCAGATCGTGGTGATGGACCGGGGCAGCGTGGTGCTGGCCGGCCCGGCCGAAGAGGTCCGTAAAAGGCTTATGGGCGGCGGCGAGGCCGCCAGGAAGGAGAACAAGGCGTGAGTGCGAAACATCTGCTGAGCGGCGCCTGGCTGGCCCATCAGTTCGACCGCTATCTGGCCGATCCCATCGTTTTCGAGGAAGGCGGCGTGCGGCCCCTGGTGCGGGCCTCGATCCTGACGGTGGTGGCCATCGTGCTGGCCATGGCGGTGTGGGCCTCGCTGACCGAAGTCAAGGAGGTGGCCTCCACCAACGGCGCCGTGGTGCCGTCCAGCAATGTGCGGCAGATCCAGCATGTGGAAGGCGGGCAGATCGCCCAGGTGCTGGTGCGCGAAGGCCAGCTGGTGGAGAAGGGCGCGGTGCTGGTGCGCTTCGATCCGGTGCAGATCCAGACCGAACTGGCGCAGGTCAAGGCGCGCGAAGCCGGATTGGAACTGCGGGCCGAGCGTCTGCGCGCCTTCGCCGCCGGCCGCGTGCCCGATTTTCCCGCCGACGACCGGTCCAGCCCACAGGAAAAGGATCAGGAAGCCATTTTCCTCAGCCAGGAGAAGAACCGCACCGACGCCATCCAGGTGCTGACCAAGCAGCAGGCGGAACGCCAGTCCGAGGTTGATCTCTATCGCCAGCAGATCGCCTCGCTGGAGCCGCAGATCGATCTGGCGCAAAAGGAGGAGGGCATCCGCGACGAGGGCTTCCGCATGGGCCTCAACTCCAAGCTGGTACTGATCCAGGCTCAGCGGGAAACCGCCCGGCTGGATGGCGAGAAGGTGCGGCTGATCGGCCAGCTGAAAACCGCCCAGGATGCCCTGGCCGAAGCGCAGAACCATCTTACCGAGCAGCGTTCGAAGCTGGCGCAGGATGCCCTCACGGAAATGGGCACGGTTTCGACCGAACTGGCGCAGGTGCGCGAAGCCACCGCCAAGCAGGAGGACCGTCTGGCCCATGTGAATGTGATGGCGCCGGTGCGCGGCCTGGTGCAGGAATTGAAGGTGACCGGGCCGGGTTCGGTGGTGCCGCCGGGTGGCGAGATCATGAAGCTGGTGCCGGTGGATGACGAATTGAAGGTGGAAACCCGCATTCAGCCCCGCGATATCGGCCATGTGGCGGTGGGGCAGAAGGTGATGGTCAAGGTGTCGAGCTACGATTTCTCACGCTTTGGCGGGGTGCAGGGGGTTTTGGAACAGGTTTCGCCGACCACCTTCCTCGACGAGGAAAAGAAGCCCTATTACCGGGGCGTGGTCAAACTGGCCCATCCTTATGTCGGCAATGAAAAGGACCGCATCCTGCCCGGCATGGTGGTGCAGGCCGATATTGAAACCGGCCAGAAAACCGTGCTGCAATATATGCTGAAGCCGGTGGTGCTGGCCTTCCAGCAGGCCTTCCACGAGCGCTGATGGCTCTTGTGGGATGGTCCACGAGCGGCGGCGGGTCCGGGTTTCCGGGCCCGCCGTTTTATGTTCATCGCAGCCGGGCGGCGATGTAGCGCCGTTCCTGGGTTTGCCCGCCATAGCCGTAGCTGTCGGCCCGAACCGGAACGACATGCACATAGCTTTCCTCGTGCAGCGGCCCCAGCAGGGCCGCCATGCCGTCGAAGGCGGCCTGGATGAAGGCCGCCAGTTCGTCCTTGCTGTTGGTGCCGTCGGTGACGCGGATATCCAGCCAGAAGGCGGCCTTTCCCTGTTCGGCCAGGGATTTTCCGGCGCAGAACCAGGCCTCCGCCGCCAGCTGCTCCACCACGACGGCGGTCACCGCCGGATCCTTGCCCAACAGTTCGGTGGACAGCCGGGCCGCCAGGGCGGCGATCCGCGCCGAACCGAGGTCGGGGGCGTGGGGGCTGGCGGCTTTAATTTGAATCATCGGCATGAAGGCCTCCTTTTCGTATGGGGTGTGCAAAAGGACTGTACGCCAGACTCAATCATGCAATAATCTAATTATTGAATATAGCAATGATAACGGAATTGCATGATATGGCGGCTCTGGATCTCGAGGATGTGCGGGTGTTCGTGCTGGTGGCCGATCTGGGCGGTTTTACCCGCGCCGCCGATAGCTGCGGCTCCACCCAGGCCGCCGTCAGCCAGAGAGTGAAGCGGCTGGAGCTCAGGCTGGGGCGGCGGCTGGTGGACCGCACGCCGCGGCTGGTGCGGCTGACCGCCGCCGGAGAGGATTTCCTGCCGCGGGCGCGCGCCCTGCTGGCGGCCCTGGAGCGGGCCCTGGCGCCGCCCGACGCGCCGGTGCGGCGGCTGAGCCTGGGCATCAGCGATCATGTGGCCGGTCCGGAGTTTCCCGGCCTGCTGCGGCGGCTGGCGCGGCATGATCCGGGGCTGGGGCTGGATGTGCGCATCGCCACCTCCCAGGATCTGCTGGATATGTTCGATCTGGGGGATCTGGAGGCGGTGGTGGTGCGCCAGGACAGCCGCCGCCGTGACGGCGAACTCCTGTTCGAGGACGGGTTCGGCTGGTTTGCCGCCGCGGAGTGGCGGAGGATGCCGGATCAGCCCTTGCCGCTGGTCACGCTGTCCACCCTGTGCGGTATCCGCAGCCAGGCCATCCGGCTGTTGACCGCCCGGGCCATTCCCTGGCGCGAGGCCTTTGTGGGCGGCGGCACCGCCGCCGTGGCCGCCGCCGTCGAGGCCGGTCTGGGCGTGGCGCCCCTGGCCCGCCGGGTGGCGCCGCCGGGTTTGATGGATGTGGAACGGGCTCTGGGGTTGCCGCCGCTGCCGGTTTCGCCGGTGATGCTGCATTCCCGCGTCAGCGAAACGCGCGCCGTGGCGGCCTTGCGGCTGCTGGCGGCGGCGTTCCGTGCCGGGGGAAACACCGGGCAGGTGTAGTGGTGCCGGCCTGCCCGCAGGTGTTCCGGTCTCATACCGGCCAACCATTGAAGTGACGGGTTGGCCGGTATCCAGCGAGCCTTGAGCGAGCGGCCAAGGCGGCGGATGCCGCCGCCCGGCGAGGGACGATACAACCGGTCAATTCATTGGCCGGCCGGTCTCAGTTGGCAAGGGTGTCCGGGGTGATCAGCCCGGTCTCGGGATCGATCCGCAGCCGCTCGGCCACGCCGTGGCGGACCGCGTAAACGGCGAAATGATGCCCTTCGGTTTGGAACTGGGCGTAGCTGCCGAGCGGATCCCTGGTGCCGAGCGGGATGCCGTAGCCCTGATTTTCCAAAAGATTGAGCGCCTTGGTGGCGCGGTTATCCTGAACATGCGCGGCCGGGGCGGCCGAGACGGCCGCCATGGGGCCGATGGACAGAGCCATGGCGAGCGCGGCCAGCAGATATTTCGATCGGGTCGACATGATGTCCTCCCTTTGGCAAGGGAGGGGGCGAGGGTTTCGTCCCCAAAGCCTGAAAATGCGGATTGGATCCGGAGCCGGGGCGCCAAGGTGGCCCGGCTCCGACCGTTCATCTGGTAAACAGTATGGCCGCCGCCGCCTTTCCAGACCGTGGCCGCAGCCTTAACAATAATTAAGCTTGGCCCGGCGCGGCGTTTCGGGCGGCCTCCGGTTACGGGCAGTGGTAGTGGTAGTCGTAAACGCCGGTGGGCATGGTGGTCATCACCATGGTTTGGCGGGCATCACCGCAGCGGCGGTGCGCCACCATATCGGCGGCCTTTTGCGCCACCATTGGGGTCAGGCGACGGCTGTCCGAGGCGAAGGGCGGTTCCTCTCCGGGCGGTTCGGCGGCCACGCTGATATCGATGTCGTCATCGCCGACCCAGATCCACGATACCAGCACATCCTGCCCGTCAACGCTCTCATGGCTCAGGCTGTCGGTGCGCCACAGGGCGCTGGAGCAGGCGCAAAGGCCCAGCAGCAGTGCGGCGGAAACAGCAAGGCGAAACGGGCGGATCATGACGTTTTTCCCTTGGCGGCGGGGGCGGGGGCGCCGGTTTTTTCCTTGGCCGGGGCGGCTTTCGCGGCTTTGCCGGGCTGCGGTTCGGCCGTAGCGGTTTCGGTGCCGCCGCCCAGGCTTTGATAGAGGGTGGCCATGGCGTTCAGCCGCTCGTAGCGGGCCTGCACCAGGGCATCCTCGGTCTGATAGCTGGTGCGTTCCACGTCGAGGATGGTGAGGTAATCGGCATTGCCGATCCGGAAGGCCTTCTGGCTCAGGCTGTAGGCGGCCGTGGCCTGTTCGGCGGCGCGGGCATCGGCCACTTCCAGATCCTGGGTCAGGCGCACGGCGGCCAGGGAGTTTTCCACATCGCGCAGGGCGGTGAGCAGGGCCTGGCGATAATTCTCGATCTTCTCGCCGTAGACTTCCTTGGCGTAGTCCACCTGGCTGATGCTTTTGCCGTTGTCGAAGATGGTCTGCGTCATGCCGGCGGTGACGGAATAGAAATAGCTGGCCGGCGAGAACAGCACCGCCAGCCACGGCGAGCCGACACCGCGTTCGGCGCTCAAGGTGAAGTCGGGCAGCAGCTGGGCCTTGGCCTGGGCGATATTGGCGTCGGCGGCCACCAGATTGGCGGCGGCGCTGCGCAGATCGGGGCGGCGGGACAGCAGTTCCGAGGGCAGGCTGCCCGGCAGCGGCGGGAAGGCCGCCGTTTTCAGGGTGGTGCCCTTCAGCGAGAAGCCTTCCGGGGCATGGCCGGTGAGAATGGCCAGTTCGGTGCGCAGCTGTTCCTTTTGCAGGGCCAGGGGGGGAATGGTGGCCTGGGCCTGAGCCAGGGCGGTGGCCTGCTGGCGGATCTCGATATCGGCGCCGGCGCCGATGGCCCGGCGCAGCTCCACCACCTTCAGCACCCGGCTCATATTGTCGACGTTCTGGTGCGCCACCTCCAGCCGGTCGCACAGGCTGAGATAGTTGAGATAGGCGGTAACCACCTGGCCCACCAGCGATTGCGCCAGGGTTTCGCGGTCGTAGAGGCTGGCCTTGGCCGAGGCCAGGGCGCTATCCTCGCTGGCGCGGTTCTTGCCCCAGAAGTCGGTTTCATAGCTGATGGTGGGGCCGATCTGATAAAGCCGCGCCGAGGTTCCGGTGGGGTTGGTGGTGTAGCGGGTGCCGACACCGCCGTAGGGCGAGCTGTTGTTGGCGCTGGCCGACAGCGACAGATTGGGCAGCAGAGCCCCGGCCTGCACACCGGCCTGGGCTTCGGCCTCGGCGATGCGGTGCACCGCGGCCTTGAGATCGTGGTTGTTGGTGAGCGCGGTGTTCACTAGGCTGTCGAGTTCGGGGATATGGAAGCTTTGCCACCAGCGCGATTGCGGCCGGGGCAGGCCATCCACCGCCTTTCCGGCCGGGCCGGGCGGGGCGGCATCCTTGCGGTCGCCATCCTTATTGGCCGGCTGGTTGGATTCCATCTTGCCGGCATCGTTCTGGAAATGCGTGGGCACCTCCAGCTTGGGCACCGGCTGCGCCGATTCGAACGAACAGCCGCCAAGGGCCAGAGCCAGGGCGGACACGCAGGCGCCCAGACGCGCCTTGGAAAATTGACCGGTCACCTTAAGCCATCGAATAGGTTATTGCAGAAGAGGGACTATACCATCCGATAGGGTGGTGTGAAATAGAGGAAATCTCGTTTCTTTGAAATTCAATTCTGTATTAATGCTGCTATTTCTCAAAATAATTTTATGTTGTTTATAAAAGTTTATAAAAAATTTTGATCGCTGCAGTTAAGTTTTAAAATTTAATATGTGTACATTATATTTTTACTATATAGAATTAATTTTAATAAACTTTTTATTTTTTAATTTGTTTTCCATATGCCGCTTTATTGATATGGAAATAAATTCAAATATTAAGGTATGCTTGTGCTTCTTGTCTTTTCCGGTGCTGGGCTTTGCCGCCATAAAAAACCCCGCCGGAGCGGGGTGGTGATACCGGCCAATCGTTGACGTGACTCGTTGGCCGGTTTCCAGCGAGCATTGAGCGAGCGGCCAAGGCGGCGGATGCCGCCGCCCGGCGAGGGACGATACAACCGGTCAATTCATTGGGCGGTTGGTATGATACCGGCCAACCATTGAAGTGACTCGTTGGCCGGTATCCAGCGAGCATTGAGCGAGCGGCCAAGGCGGCGGATGCCGCCGCCCGGCGAGGGACGATACAACCGGTCAATTCATTGGGCGGTTGGTATGAGAGGGCGAAAAGGCGGGCTCAGCCCGCCAGCAGCTTCAGCAGCTGGGTATTGCCTTTCTGAACCTGGGAGATGGCGCTCAGGCTGGAGGATGTGGCCTGCTGGCTGGTCATGGCGTCTTGAATGGCCTGATCGGTCGAGCCCTGGGCCGAGCCGTCGCCGTCGGCGTCGGGCAGGGCCAGGGCGGACGGCTGGACAGGGGCGCCGCCGGCCTCGGGAGTCGTCGCGCCACCGGGGGCCAGATCAGGCCGTCCGGCATATCCGGAAATGCCGCTGGTTGCGGTTTCGTTGATGACATTGATGGCCATGGCCTTGTTTCCTCTTGCCGCCGGGGCGGAACGCCGCCGGCAAGGCGTGTGAACTCCATGGCGCCAGAATAGAGGAGGGGGTTTAAAAAAACGTTACCGGCGGCGCGCTCAGCCCCGTTTTTCCCGCAGGCGCCGCCAGGCTTCCGCCGCCACCAGGCCGCAATCGTCGCTTTGCGGGTAGCTCCAGCTTTGCAGGGGCAGGGCGAAGGGGCGGCACAGCCCGGCCTCGCGCATGCCCTGATGGAAGCGGCTGAATTTGGCCGAGCCGCCCGGCAGATCCACCACATGGATGGGTTTGCCGGTGATGGCGGCCTCGGTCACCATGTTGACGCTGTCGCAGGTGACCACCACCGCATCGGCCAGGCCTAAAATGGCGTGATAGGGATTGGCGCCGCTGCCGTCCCACATCACGGCGGGCAGGCCGGCCAGCCGGGCGCGCAGCAGGGCCTCGTTGGCGGCGCCGGTGCGGCGCGAGGCCGTGACCATCAGCCCGGCCCCCGATTGCGCCAGCCGGGCCAGATCATCGGCCAGGCGCGACATGTCCTCGGCCTCCAGGCGATAGGCGCCGTTGGAGCCGCCGATCAGCACGGCGATGCGGGGATGGGGCAGATGCTGGAAGGCGGCGCCGTCGCGCGCCGCCGCCGCCGCCAGCAGCTCCGGGGTCAGGCCATGCAGGGCGCCGTGGCTGACCAGAACATTGGCGCCGCGCAGGCGGTCGTGCCGGGGCACCACCACCAGATCGAACAGCGCGGGGCGGATACCGGGATCCTGGATCTGGATGCGGAAGGTGCGCGGGCTCATGGCCCGCACCAGCAGCGAAGCCGCCACGCTGTGGCGGCCGGTGGCGATCAGCACATCGGGCCAGGGCGGGGCGATGGCGTCGGAGTCCGGTGTCATCGCCCAGCGGTTGCCGATACGCAGAATGGCCGGGCTGAGCTGCTTCCAGGGCGCGCGCAGGCGCACCACCTTTTCCAGCGGCTCCAGGCCCATGCGCTGTGCCAGGCCCAGGCATTGATTCCGCATCCCCGGCTTTCCGTCGGTGATGATCCAGCAGGAAAGCGGGGATGGGGCGGGGATGCTCATGCTCAGCCGATGCCGACCATGCGGCCCAGCGACTTCAGGCGGGCGCTCATGCGGTGGCGGGCCAGCTCACGCTTCAGCATGGCCTTGTCCTCCACGAAATTGCACATGATGTAGCGGCGCACGCCCTCGTAGGGCAGATGGCCGTGCCAGGCGTTGTCGGTGCACTGGAAGCCGAACAGGGTGCCGCCTTCCGGAGCCACCTCGGCGGTGTAATCGTCCATGTTGTTGGACCGCAGCACGCGCAGGCGGCCGCCGGCATGGCTCCAGCCTTCGTTGAGATAAAGCAGCAGGGTGGCCTTCTTGAAGGTGGCGTCGGTATGGATTTGGCCGTCCTTGGCGCGGGCGCGGCCGCGGATGGTCAGCATGGTGTCCATGCCGGTCAGGGTCAGGCCCAGCTTGCGGCCCACCGCCTCGGCCACTTCGGGGCCGGTCACTTCGCCGATGATTTTGGTGAAGAAGCTGCCCGGGGTTAAGGTTTCCACCGGGAACAGCCCGCCGTGCTCAATCTGCGGGAAGTCGCTGATCGCCTTGGCCACATCTTCCTTCGAAAGGAAATTGGGCACACAGAAATGCGGAAACGGATCGGTTTCCAGCTTCGCTTCGTTCAAGGCGGCAATGTTCACGATCGACATAATTAACGGCTCCGCGTGCAAGCGGTGGAGGGCCTTCAGCAAAGGGTTGGACGGATGTTCCCCCACCTTCATCCAGTGCCGGCACCATACTCTTGTGCGAGGCGGCGGGAAAGAGGAACTAAAGACTTGCTTCGATTATGACGTGGCTCGTCCGTGCAATTCTTGCCAGGTGGCAATAATGGTGGCGTTGCCGTCTTCCAGTTCCAGGGCGTGGTCGATGGCGTCGCGCGCGGCGGCGCCATGCCCCAGGCTCCATTCGGCCCGGGCCAGGCAATGCATGGCCGGGATATGGCAGGGGTGCAGGGCCAGGGCCTGTTCGCTGGCGGCCTTGGCGGCGGCGGCATCGCCGCTTTTCAGGGCCACGGTGGCTTCGGCGGCCAGGCGCAGCACATCGGCCATCAGGGCGGGATCGTTCAGCCAGCGGATATCGCGGGCCTCCAGTTCGCGGGCATGGTGCGGGTGGCTGAGATGCTCGCGCGAGATTTCATAAAAGCAGGTATGGCGCCCGGTGGAGGCCCAGGACGGCACCTTTAAAAGTTCGGCGAAGATCAGGCGGTCCTCGCCGCTGCCGTTGGCGAAACCGGCCAGCGACCAGTGCGGAAAAATGAAATGGCCGCAGTTTTTCGAGATCAGAAGATTGCTGGGGCTGACGAAGCCGCCGAATTTTTCCAGATTGATGCCGCGCCCCGGCCCCACCGAGTCCCATTCGTCGCGGCAGATGATCCAGCCGGTGTCGCGGTCCACCAGCCAGCGGTAGGAAAAGGCCCATTCGCGGCCGTTGACGGCGGCCAGCAGGCTGCTCAGATGGTCGCGGGCCCACCAGTCGTCGTCGTCGAGATAGGCCACATAGTGGCTGTTGGCGGCATAACTCAAAATGGTGCGCAAGCTGCCGCTATAGGTGTTGGGATAGTAGCCGCCGTGCCGGTTGGAGGTGGAATAGCCCAGATCCAGCAGGGTGACGGCCACATGCGCCGGGCGTTCCGCCAGCAGGCGATCCAGCTGATCGGCATCGCCCTGGCGCTGGTCGATGCCGATCAGCAGATGGATGCGGCCCACCTGCCGCTGGGTGTACACCGAGCGCACGGCGCGCAGCAGGGTGGGGCGCAGCACGGTGGGCATGACCACCGCCACATCGGCCAGTTGCTGGGGAGCATTGCCATAGGTCAGCATGAAGGCATCCTGGGTGTGGAAAAACGCCTTAAGGCTCTGGCGCGAAACAACCGCTCCAGAGCCTAAGGTTTATTCAGACGCCTCCGCTCCGCTTTCGGCGGGCTCAAGCGCCGCTCGGGCTTAAGGATGTGGAGCGATTATATCGTCCCACATCCTTAGGCTCTGGCGCGAAACAACCGCTCCAGAGCCTAAGGTTTATTCAGACGCCTCCGCTCCGCTTACGGCGGGCTCAAGCGCCGCTCGGGCTTAAGGATGTGGAGCGATGATATCGTCCCACATCCTTAGAATCGGTTCGCCTCAGGTTTTCCTGCCGCGCTTCGGCCGGGCCGGCGGGGCGATGTCGTCGTCGCCCCGGCCGTCGCTCAGACCGGCCAGCGGAAAAACCTTGCGGCACCTGGTGCACCAGGCCACGGTTTTACCCTGTTCCGACACCACCTCGAACACATGCAGCGCCTTGGCCTCGGGGCAGAGGGCGCGGAAGGTCTGGCCCGCCGCCATCAGCCGTTGCGCCGGGTGGAAAACCGCACCGCCTCCTCGGCGGCGCGGATCACGGCGCGGGCCTTGTTCCAGCATTCCTGATGCTCGGACTCGGGTTGGGAATCGGCCACGATGCCGGCCCCGGCCTGCACGGTGATCACCCCGTCCTTCACCAGGGCGGTACGCAGGGCGATGCAGGTGTCCAGCGTGCCGTTGGCGGCGAAATAGCCGATGCAGCCGGCATAGAAGCTGCGCCGCTCCGGTTCCAGCTCGTCGATGATCTCCATGGCCCGCACCTTGGGCGCCCCCGACACCGTGCCGGCGGGAAAACCGGCGAACAGCGCGTCCATGGCGTCGTGGCGGGCGGTATCGAGCCGGCCCTCGACGTTGGAGACGATATGCATGACGTGGGAATAAAGCTCGATCACCATCCGCTCGGTGACCTTCACCGTGCCCACCTCGGACACCCGGCCCACATCGTTGCGGCCCAGATCCAGCAGCATCAGATGCTCGGCCAGCTCTTTGGGGTCGGCCAGCAGGTCGGCGGACAGGGCCTTGTCCTCGGCGCTGTTGGCGCCGCGCTTGCGGGTGCCGGCGATGGGGCGGATGGTCACGGTGTTGTCGCGCAGGCGCACCAGAATTTCCGGGCTGGAGCCCACCAGGGCGAAACCGCCGAAATCCAGGAAGAACAGGAACGGGCTGGGATTGGTGCGGCGCAGGGCCCGGTAGAGGGCGAAGGGCGGCAGGGTGAAGGGCATGGACAGGCGCTGCGACAGCACCACCTGGAAAATATCGCCGGCCAGGATGTACTCCTTGGCCTTCGCCACCATGGCCTTGAACTGCTCCGGCGTCATATTGGCGGTGGCTTCCGGCATCTCGGCCACATCGCCGCCGGTTTCACGGCGGTAGGGCACCGAGCGCTCGAAATCGGCCACCACGTCGGCCAGGCGTTCCTGGGCCTGGCTGTAGGCGGCACGGGCGTTGATGCCGTCTTGCGGGCGCACCGGCGTCACCACGGTGACGGTATCGTCCACATTGTCGAAGATGGCCATCACCGTGGGGCGCAGAAATACACCGTCGGGAATGCCGATGCTGTCGGGATTGGCGTCGGGCAGCTTTTCCACCAGCCGCACGGCATCGTAGCCGAGATAGCCCACCAGACCGGCGGCCATGGGCGGCAGGTGCTCGGGCAGGTCCAGCCGCGAGTCCTCCACCAGCGCCCGCAGCGAGGCCAGGGTGCCCGAAGCCTCGCCCACCGGGCAGGGTTCGAAGGCCTCGGGGTCGAAGCGGGCCTTGCGGTTGATTTCAGCCTTGTCGCCGTGGCAGCGCCAGATCAGATCGGGCTTCAGGCCCAGGAAGGAATAGCGCTCCTTCTGGGCGCCGCCTTCCACCGATTCCAGCAAAAAGCTGTTCGGGCGGCCGTCGGCCAGTTTCAGCATGGCCGAAACCGGGGTTTCCAGGTCGGCCACCAGGGTGGTCCACACCACCTGGGGCTGCCCGGCCTCGTAGCGCTGGCGGAAGCCGTCGAAATCCAGGCTGGCTTTCATTTGTCGAACTGCTGGTCGATGAGGGAACGGTTGATGGAAACGCCGATCTGCTGTTCCAGGGCCTGGCGGTACGAGCCCAGAAGATCGTTGCCCAGGCCCTTGGCGTACTGGGCGCGGAAGTTTTCAAACAGCGGCGCCTCGGCCTTGGGATCGGCGGGGATCACCTGCTTCAGGCGCGCGGCGATGGCACTGCCGTCGGGAGCGTCCACCAGCTGGGCGGCGCCGAGGCCGAGCTTGAACACCGCCGGCGGCAGAGTGGGGGGCAGGGGCTCTTCCGGCGCGCCGATGCGGCGGAAGGGCTGGGTGGTGTCGGCCTTGCCGGCGCCGGCGCCGGCGCCGACGGCGTCGGCCACGGCCTGCAGGGCCTCGCCCTTGTTCAGGCCGGCCACGGCGGCCTCGGCCAGCTTGCGGGCGGCCTGCTCGCGCTGGTCCAGGCTCCAGGCGGCGGCCACCTTGTCCTTGATCAGGGCGAAGGGCCGCACCGCCGGCGGCGTGATCTGATCGACGCGCAGCACGTAATAACCGGCATCGTTATCCAGCTTTTCCACGTCGGTGCTATCGCCCTTGGCGGTGGCGAACATCTTTTGCAGCACGGCGGCGGGCAGGGACACCGGCAGCGGGCTGCCATCGGGGCCGTTGCCCTGGACGTCGATGGCGGTGATCCTGATGGGCTTCACGCCGACGGCGGTGGCGGCATCCTCCACGGCGGCGCCGGCGCCGATCTTATCCTCCATGTCGTTCGACAAGGGATACATGCGGTTGACGGCCTCGGCCTTCACCAGGTCCTGCACGATCTTGGCCCGCACGTCGGCCAGCGGCTGATCCTTGCCGGGGGTGACCGAGGTGACGTTGACCACGTGCCAGCCCAGGGGCGACTGCACCGGCCCCACCACGCCGGTCTGATCGGTGCCGAAGGCGGCGTCGGCGATCTCGGTATTGGGGGCGGCGGATTTCACCAGGGTGCCCAGATCCACCACGTCCAGCTTGGCGGCCTTGGATTCGGCGGCGAAGCTCTTGCCGGCCTTGACGGCGGCCATGAAGGCCTGGGCCTTGCCCTCGTCGGCCAGGGTCACCAGCTGCAGGCCGCGCTTGGCCGGCTGGTGAAACTCGTCCTGGCGCAGCTGGTAGCTGCGCTCGATATCCTGATCCGAGGGGTGGATGTCGGCGGAGACGTCGGCGGGGCGCAGCAGGGCGATGGTGCCGCCGCGCAGTTCCGGGGCCATGAACTGGGCCTGATGGTTTTTGTAGTAGGCCTGCAGCACCTGATCGTCGGGGCGGGGCGGGGCGGGCATGGCGTTGGGGCTGTAGGTGATGGTTTCCGCCACCCGCTTTTCGAACACATAGCGGAACAGGGGATCCACGGCGCTGGCCGGCGCCGCCACGCCGCCGCCGACGGCGTCGAACAGGTTGCTGCGCAGGATCGAGGCGCGCTCGTCGGCCAGGAAGGCGCGCTCGGACAGACCGGCCCGTTCCAGCACGGTTTCGTACCGGGTTTTGTCGAACTGGTGCAGGTTGTTCTGGAAGGCCGGATCGGCGGCGATCACCGCGCGCAGGGTGCCCACGTCCACCGCCAGTTTCAGGCGCGCGGCCTCCTGATCCAGCAGGCCGCGGTCGACGATCTGCTGAATGGTGGTGTCGAGGATGCCCATCTCGCGGGCCTGTTCCAGGGTGATCTTGCCCCGGCTCATGGTGATGAGGCGGTCGGCCTGACGACGGAAGTCGTCCACCACGGCGCGGGCCGGAACCTCCATCGTGCCCACGGTGATGGCGGGCTGGCTGGCGACACGCAGACGGATCACATCGCCGATGCCCCAAACGCCGAAGCTGAGGATCAGGAGGGCGAACAGGATCTTGATGATCCAATGCTGGGAATGTCTGCGGAACGTGTCGAGCATGTCTCGTCTTCGCTGTTGAGGCCGCCGGAAGGGGCAAAGGCGGCATCATAAAAGCCGTGCCGTTGCCCGACAACCCGGAAAACGATGCCATGCATCTTCCCAAGAACCGGGGCGGCATGCTACATCCGCAAATCTGTGATTCTTAATGTCTTTGGGGAGGAACCCGCTGATGGCCCGTCGTCCGCTGATTGCCGGTAACTGGAAGATGAACGGCCTTAAGGCCGATGGCGTCGCCCTGGCCAAAGGCATCGCCGCCAAAATGGCCGCCGAGGCGCCGCGCTGCGACATGCTGGTCTGCCCGCCCGCCACCCTGGTGGATGCCGTGGCCCAGGCCGTGGCCGGCTCGGCCCTGGCGGTGGGCGGCCAGGATTGCCATGCCAAGACCGCCGGCGCCCATACCGGCGATATCGCCGCCGTGGCCCTGAAGGATCTGGGCGCCGCCTATGTCATCCTCGGCCATTCCGAGCGCCGCGCCGATCACGGCGAAAGCAGCGCCCTGGTGCGGGCCAAGGCCGCCGCCGCCCAGGCCGCCGGCCTGGTGGCGGTGATCTGCATCGGCGAAACCGAAGCCGAGCGCGACGCCGGGGCCACGCTTGCGGTGGTGGGCGAGCAGTTCGCCGGCTCGCTGCCGGAGGGGGCGAATGCCGCCAATACGGTGATCGCCTACGAACCGGTGTGGGCCATCGGCAGCGGCCGCACCCCCGGCATCGCCGATGTGGCCGAGGTGCACGGCGCCATCCGCGCCCTGGCGGCCAAGGCCCTGGGCGCCGAGGGCGCCGCCGCCCTGCGCATCCTCTACGGCGGCTCCATGAAGCCCGCCAACGCCCGCGAGCTGCTGGCCCTGGAGGATGTGGACGGCGGCCTGATCGGCGGCGCCAGCCTGAAGGCCGAGGATTTCTGGGCCATCGCGCAAAGCTGCCCTTAAGCCTGCGAAAACCGCGGCTTTTCAAGCGCCAAGCCGCGGATGGCGGCAAGCAGTTTTTCGTGCGGCCAGTGCGAAAAACACTGGCGTTCCGGGGCAAGGGCGCATAAAAAGGCGCCAACCCATCCATTCCCCCGTCCGGCTGTTCGTGGCTTGGCGGGGGTGTGTCTTTGAATTCGGTGAGTCCATGATCAACGTACTGCTGGTTATTCATCTTCTGATCGCCCTTGCCATGGTGGGCCTGATCCTGCTGCAGCGCAGCGAGGGTGGCGCGCTGGGGATCGGCGGCAGCGGCAGCGGGCTCATGACCGGCCGTGCGGCGGGCAATCTCCTGACCCGCGCCACCGGCATTCTGGCCGCCGGCTTCTTCGTCACCAGCCTGGGGCTGGCGCTGCTGGCCAATGCCGGCCACGCCTCCCGGAACGCCTCGATCATGGATCAGGCGCCGGTGCAGGCCCCGGCCAAGGCTCCGGCCCCGGTGGCCCCCGCCGCTCCGGCGGCACCGCTCAGCCGGTAAGGGTTTCTTTCAGTCCATAGGGGCGGCGCCAGCGCCGCCTCTGCTTTTTTATGACTTCGCCACGTCCAGATCTTGGGCGTCGGCGCCTCTTGGTGTATGGTTGCGCTCCATGACGCGATTTATCTTTATCACCGGCGGCGTGGTTTCCTCGCTTGGCAAGGGCCTTGCCTCGGCCGCCCTGGCCTCGGTTCTGCAAACCCGCGGCTTCAAGGTCCGTCTGCGTAAGCTGGACCCTTACCTCAACGTCGATCCGGGCACCATGAGCCCCTATCAGCACGGCGAGGTTTACGTGACCGACGACGGCGCCGAGACCGACCTCGATCTCGGCCATTACGAACGGTTCACCGGCGTGGCCTCGCGCCGCTCCGACAACATCACCACCGGGCGCATTTATTCCAATGTGATCGCCAAGGAACGGCGCGGCGACTATCTGGGCGCCACCGTGCAGGTGATTCCGCATGTGACCGACGCCATCAAGGAATTCATCAAGTCGGACATCACCGACGAGGATTTCGTGCTGTGCGAGATCGGCGGCACGGTGGGCGATATCGAAAGCCTGCCGTTCCTGGAGGCCATCCGCCAGCTGGGCAACGAACTGGGGCGCGAACGCACCATGTTCGTGCATCTGACCCTGCTGCCCTATATCCCCTCGGCGGGCGAGCTGAAGACCAAGCCCACCCAGCATTCGGTGAAGGAGCTGCTGTCGGTGGGCATTCAGCCCGACATGCTGATGTGCCGTTCCGACCGCGAGATCCCGCAAGGGGAGCGCCGCAAGATCGCCCTGTTCTGCAATGTGCGGGAAGAGGCGGTGATCCCGGCCCTGGATGTGGACACCATCTACGAGGTGCCCATCAGCTATCACGATCAGGGCCTGGACGAGCAGGTGTGCAAGCATTTCGGCCTGGCCGAGGCGCCGCCGCCCGACCTTGACCGCTGGCGGCGCATCGTTGAGCGCATCCGCTTCCCGGAAGGGGAGGTGCGCATCGCCGTGGTGGGCAAGTACACCAGCCTGCTCGACAGCTACAAGTCGCTGGCCGAGGCCCTGCATCACGGCGGCATCGCCAACAATGTGCGGGTGCGCCTGGACTGGATCGACAGCCAGATCTTCGAATCCGAGGATGCCGTGCATCATCTGGAAGACGTGCACGGCATTCTGGTGCCGGGCGGCTTCGGCGAGCGCGGCGCGTCCGGCAAGATCGAGGCGGTGCGCTTCGCCCGCGAGCACAAGGTGCCCTATTTCGGCATCTGCTTCGGCATGCAGATGGCGGTGATCGAGGCGGCGCGCAATCAGGCCGGCCTGCCCAACGCCACCTCGTCGGAATTCGGTCCCTGCGAAGAGCCGGTGGTGGGCCTGATGACCGAGTGGACCCGCGGCAATCAGACCGTGCGCCGCGGCAACGGCGACGATCTGGGCGGCACCATGCGCCTGGGCGCCTATGAATGCCATCTGCGCGACGGCAGCAAGGTGGCCGAGATTTACGGCCACAAGGTGATCAGCGAACGCCACCGCCATCGCTACGAGGTCAATATCGACTATATGGAGCGGCTCGAGGCCACCGGTCTGGTGTTTTCCGGCATGTCGCCCGATGGCGTGCTGCCGGAAATCGTCGAGCGCCCCGATCATCCGTGGTTCGTCGGCGTGCAGTTCCATCCGGAACTGAAGTCGAAACCGTTCGATCCGCATCCGCTGTTCACCTCCTTCATCAAGGCCGCCATCGCGCAGTCGCGCCTGGTGTAAACCGTTTCGGGAAAAATCATGCCGCACCGCGTCAAGCCCCGTCACATCAAGGTGGGTTCCGTCACCCTCGGCAACGATCTGCCGCTGGTGCTGATTTCCGGTCCCTGCCAGATGGAAAGCCGCGAGCACGCCCTGGAAAGCGCCCAGGCCCTGAAGGAGATGTGCGCGCGGGCCGGGATGGGGTTGATCTATAAAACCTCGTTCGACAAGGCCAACCGCACCAGCCTTTCCACCCAGCGCGGCATCGGCCTTGATGCCGCGCTGCCCATTTTCGCCGAGATCAAGGAGCGCTTCGGCCTGCCGGTGCTGACCGACGTGCATGCCGCCGATCAATGCGCTCCGGTGGCCGAGGTGGTGGATGTGCTGCAGATCCCGGCCTTCCTGTGCCGCCAGACCGATCTGCTGCTGGCCGCCGGCGCCACCGGCCGGGCCGTCAATGTGAAGAAGGGGCAGTTCCTGGCGCCGTGGGATATGACCAACGTCGCCAAGAAGATCGAAAGCACCGGCAATCGCAACGTGATGCTGTGCGAACGCGGCGCCAGCTTCGGCTACAACACCCTGGTGGCCGATATGCGCAGCCTGCCCATCATGGCCCGCACCGGTTGCCCGGTGGTGTTCGACGCCACCCATTCGGTGCAGCAGCCGGGCGGACAGGGCACCAGTTCGGGCGGCCAGCGCGAATTCGCCCCCATTCTGGCCCGCGCCGCCGTTTCCATCGGCGTGGCGGCGGTGTTCGCCGAGGCCCATGAATGCCCCGATGCCGCTCCCAGCGACGGTCCCAACATGATCCCGCTGGCGGAGATGCCGCATTTCATCGCCACCCTGGCCGCGTTCGACCGGCTGGCGAAGGAAAATCCCGTCACCATCGCTTGAGTTCCGTCCTGCAAAAAATCTGAGGAGAGGGCAGATGTCCGCGATTACCGATATTCATGCGCGCGAAATTCTTGATTCGCGCGGCAATCCCACCGTGGAAGTTGACGTTATTCTGGACTCCGGCGCCTTCGGCCGCGCCGCCGTGCCCTCGGGCGCTTCGACCGGCGCCCACGAGGCGGTGGAACTGCGCGACGGCGACAAGAGCCGTTTCGGCGGCAAGGGCGTGCTGAAGGCCGTCGATGCCGTCAATGACGAGATCTACGACGCCCTGGCCGGCATGGATGCCGAAGACCAGCTGGCGGTGGACCGCACCATGATCGATCTGGACGGCACCCCCAACAAGAGCCGTCTGGGCGCCAACGCCATTCTCGGCGTGTCGCTGGCCGTGGCCAAGGCCTCCGCCGAGGAGGCCGGCCTGCCGCTGTACCGCTATGTGGGCGGCACCTTCGCCCGCACTCTGCCGGTGCCGATGATGAACATCATCAACGGCGGCGCCCATGCCGACAATCCCATCGACATCCAGGAATTCATGATCCAGCCGGTGTCG
>JAJZGK010000184.1 GCA_021798485.1 Pseudomonadota bacterium | reverse complement strand
CACCAAGCTGCACTCCACCAATCCCATCGAGCGCCTCAATGGCGAGATCAAACGCAGGACCGAAGTGGTCGGCATCTTCCCGAACGAAGCCGCAATCACCCTGCTGATCGGCGCCATCTTGCTGGAACAAAACGATGAATGGGCTGTCCAACGCTCTCGCTACATGACACTGGAAACCGTCGCTCCTCTGAGCGATGATCCCTTGGTCAGCCTGCCGCCCATCGCGGCCGCCTGAAAACCCGGCCAAGCCTGCCGGAGATCATGACGGCCAAGCGCTGTTACACCACGCCAAGGGGCACGATCTGGCCGTCGCTCAACCGAAGCGCAACTCTCCATGTCCAATAGGCGTGTCAACAAGGGACATTCATCCCGCGCAGCGGGTTCGTTCCTCGCCCCAATCCAGGCGTTCGATAGGTGCGAACGAGTGCTCCGGCCCCACAGCCCTCCGCAAACCGTCTCACCCCTCTCCCAACTCCTCCAGCATCTCCGGATGCCGCTCCAGCAACCGCAGCAAGTTGCTCATCGGCTTGCTGACCGCCACCGCCCGCGCCTCGTATTTCTGGAACGCCCTCGGTCCACCGCCCAGCAGTTCCCCGGCACGGCGTTGCGACAGTTTCAGCTTGCGGCGGATGCGGGCCACGTCGCCGGCTGTCAGCAAGCCCTCGGCGGTGGCGCGCAGGTCAAGATAAGCGCCATCGGTGGCGGCCACATCGGCTTCGCTCAACAGCGCCTCACCGCAGTCACAATACCAGCCGGGTTGCGGCACCTCGACAGACAGCCCCTTGACCTCGATCCGTTGCGGCCGGATGTCGCGGTGCATGGTGCCGCCGCAGTCCGGGCAGGGCCGTTCGGCGGGGATGGTTTCCGTCTGTGCCGTCCGCTTGTCCGACATGGCCTATTTTTCCTTGAACGACAGAAGGGTAAACTCGCAACCACCCCTGCGGTGAACTTCACATAAAGCAGTTGCCCCTCGTGGGGGACGTGATAGACGTCCTGCCAAACCCGATGATCGGCCAGCGCCGTCATCGACTTGTAAAACTGCCGCCGGGTCATCGAGGCGAGGACGGCTTTCATATCCGCCAAGCCGAAGCCCAGAGAGCGGGCACCCTTCACGGCGGTTTGCGTGAAGTCCGCCCGCCCCTCGGCGACGGCAACCTTGAACGCCTCGACATTATAGGTTGGCGTGCGTTTATCCATGGCAAAATATGGCACCATAATGGTGTCGTTTCAAGGGGTGACTGCGGCCTCTATCGAAGCAGCGCATAGCGGTCCGCCGCACGCTGAAATTTGGCGCTGATGGCATGAGGGTGCTGCGAGGCATAGCGGATGACATCCTTCTCCACCCGTTCAAGGACGGTGGGCAGTTCGGAAATATCGTAGCCGAGGAGATGCGCAAAAGACGCTAGCAGGCCGGGAAACAGGTTGGTGAAGCGTTCGATGGCGGCGGCCCGCAAGCCCTCGATGACCTTGCCGCGCGTCACCGCCGATTTATAGGGGGCCAAGGCGTCATTGGTCGCCGAGAGCCCTCGCTTGCCGTTGAGCCGGATTTTCAGGTCGCACATAGGTCGCAACAGGTGGCGAAAATCAGGTTAAACCGGCGGGTATAAGGGTGCGGCGGCGCAACGATAAATGGTGGGTTAAGGCAAGGCCAACCACCTGTTTTAGCGGAGTTTTTCGTGGTTCGGCGTCGGTGGGAGTTTGGTGCGCCCGGCGGGATTCGAACCCACGGCCCCAGGATTAGGAATCCTGTGCTCTATCCTGCTGAGCTACGGGCGCCCGTGGCGGTTATCGCATGGGCGGCGGTGGCGATGCAAGATGGGGCCGAGACAGAATCTTCACAGTCTGGTCTCTGGTTGTCCCGCCGGGGGCATGCTAGCATCCCCTTCATGACGAAAGCATCGCCACAACAGGCCCTGGGCCACCCCGCGCGCCGCCGTGAAATCGTCGATGCGGCGCGGCATCTGGCCGCCGAGCAGGGCTGGTCGGCGGTGACGGTGCGCGCCGTGGCGGCCCGCGTGGGCTGCAGCGCTCCCGGTTTGTACCAATATTTCCGCGACAAGGACGCCATTCTCTCGGCCCTGGCCGCCGAAGGGCGGCAGTTCCTGCTGGAGCAGGTGGAGCAGGCGGTGGCGGCAAGCCATGGCGCCGGCAAGCGCCTGCGCGCCGGCTTGCGGGCCGTCTGGCAGTTCGCCCAGGATAACCCCGAGCTTTACGCCGTGATGTTCGGGCTGGTGGGCGATGTGCGGACCATCGCCGCCGGATGCGGTCCGGCCATGGCGGTGCTGCGGCAGGCGGCGGCCGATGTGGCCGCCAAGCGCGATGCCTCGGAGCAGACCGACGATCTCTCCGACAGTCTGCTGGCGGCGGCGCACGGGTTCATCATTCAAACCCAGGCCGGCGCCTTTCCCGGCGGCGCCGAACGGGCCGAGGCCCTGTTCCTGGCCCTGGTGGATCATCAGATCAAGGCGCTGGGCAAGTAGGCCCGGCGCCTTTCTCCGTACCCGCAAAAAGATCCGCTAATACCAACCGGCCAATGAATTGCCCGGTTGTATCGTCCCTCGCCGGGCGGCGGCATCCGCCGCCTTGGCCGCTCGCTCAATGCTCGCTGGATACCGGCCAACGAGTCACTTCAATGCTTGGCCGGTATTACGCCTCTTCGGCGGCCAGGGCGCGGGCCATCTGGCTCAAGGCCTCCTGATGGCGCTCGTTGCTGATGCTGGAGAAGTTGCGGGCCAGTTCCAGGCACATGCGCTGGCGGGCCGTCAGATCCGGGGCGCGCTGGTTTTCCAGGCCCTCGAAGAAATAACCCACCGGCACCCCCACCACCTGGGCGATCTCGTAAAGACGGCCGGCCGAAATGCGGTTGATGCCGCGTTCGTATTTGTGGGCCTGCTGATAGGTTACCCCGATCAGATCGGCCATCTGCTGCTGGCTCAGCCCCAGCATGATGCGGCGTTCGCGGATCCTGGCGCCGACATGGCGGTCGGTGTCGTTGGCGCGGTTGAGAGGTTTGGCGGCTTTGGCGTCCGATTGTGTAGGCATTGTCCCTGACCTGAAAAAATACACCCGTCCGTTGGCCGTGCCAGCGGCGGACGGTGCGGCAGTTTGATTTTAGTGATGATGTCTTTAGGTGCTTATTCTCATTTTCATACCGGAGCAACAAAATAATAGACCGGCGGAGAGCGCAGGGCGAAAATTGCAGCTATGGACTATTTTTATTCTAAAGAAATACGCCTATAAAGGGTGTATGTGGGTATTTTTGATCCGGAAAATCGATGTGCGATAATCCGCACAGGTGCATAAGAAAAATTTTATATTCCAAAATTGCGACGTTTCATCAAATCGCGGCGGCGGGTCGCTAAAGTCGCAACGAAACTATAGGAAAAAAAACTTATTTTTCGTCGTGGGGTCCGCTCCGGCCTCAGGGGGTCTGGGGTTGCGGCAGGGTGACATGGAAGACGCTGCCCGGTCCCTGGACCGGTGCGGTGATCCAGATGCGTCCGCCCGCCGTTTCCACGATCTTGCGGCAAATCGCCAGGCCGATGCCGGTGCCTTCGATCTGGCTTTGCGGCACCAGCCGCTGGAACGGCTGAAAAGCCCGTTCGCGGTCGTTGGCCGCGATGCCGATGCCGTTGTCGGTCACGGTGATTTCCCACATGCGGCCCAGGTCGCGCCAGCTCACATGCACCCGCGGCGGCCGCTCGGGGGCATGGTATTTCACCGCGTTGCCGATCAGGTTCTGGAACAGGCGCATCATCTCCATCGGATTGCCGAAAACCGTGGGCAGGCCGGGATCATGGCTTACGGTGGCGCCGCATTCCGCGATGGACAGGGCCAGGTTCTGCAAGGCCTCCTCAAGGCAGCCGGAGAGGCAGACCAGGGACCGCTCACCCATGCGGCCCACGCGGGAATAGTCCAAAAGGCCCTGGATCAGCAGGTCCAGCCGGCGGGCGCCATCGCTGGCAAAGCCCAGAAAGGTGGTCTGATCGGCATCCAGACGCCCCTCCAGGCTGCGGGCCAGCAGGGCAAGATAGCTGGTGATCATACGCAAGGGCTGGCGCAGATCGTGCGAGGCCACATAGGCGAATTGCTCCAGCTCGGCGTTGGAGCGGCGCAGATCGGTTTCCAGGGCCTTCAGTTCCGTGATGTTGTGAAACACCAGCACCGCCCCCACCGCCACAGTGCTCACCGTAAGCGGCGAGATGACATATTCCACCGGGATCACCGTGCCGTCGCGCCGGGTGAAAAATTCATCGCGCACCCGCCGGGTGGCGCCGTTCAGCACATCCTGGAAGATATCGCAGCTTTCCGGTGAAACCGGAATGCCTTGGGCGGTGAGATGGCCGGTCACATGCACGCCGATCTGTCCCTGCATTTCCTCTTGCGTGGGCCAGCCCAGGATTTCGGCCGCCGCCGGGCTGGTGAAGATCACCCGCCACTGGTCGTCGAAGCAGAGAATGCCCTCGGCGGCGTTCTGCAGCACCAGGGCCAGCCGGGCCGAAGTGGCGCGCAGATCGGCTTCGCTTTGCCGGCGGTCGTGTTCCGCCTGCTTGCGCCGGGTGATGTCGCGGGCCGAGGCATAAAGCAGATCCCGCCCCTGCACCGACAGGGCATGGGTGGAAACCTCCACGTCCAGGATGCTGCCATCCCGGCGTTGAAACCGGGTTTCGAACAGGCTGTCTTCGTTGCGGCTGATCAGGCTGTCGAGAAAATCCGGCAGATCGCGGGCGCCGAACTTGCAATCCCAATCCTGCACGTTGAGCGGCGGCGGCTGATCGGGATCATATCCCAGCAGGGTATAGAACGAGCGGCTGGCTTCCAGCAGGGTGCCGTTGCCGTCGCAGATATGAATGCCGTCGCTGGCCGTGGCCATCAGCGCCTGATAGCGCTGGGCGGCGCGCTGCAGGGTGGCATGCTGCTGACGGTCGCGGCGATAGAGCAGGACCAGCCCGACGCTCAGCAGCAAAGCGGCGCAGGCGCTCGTCAGCAGCTGCCGCCGCCAGGCGCGCAACACCTCATCCACCGATTGGCCGACAACGACGGCCAGGGGATAGCGTTCCAGCGCCCGGAAGGTGTAAAGGCGGCGCACGTGATCGAGGGGGCTGACGAAGATGCCTTGCGCCGTGGGCCGGCCGGCCAGAATGTCCCGCCGCAGCGGCGAGTCGTCGCTGCCCGGCGGGGCGGTGGGTGAGGCGGCATCCGGAACGGGGCGGCGCAGCACCAGGCGATAGGTGTCGGTGCGGCGCAACGCCACCAGTTCGTCGCGGCCGATGCCCAGGCGCTGAATTTCGCTGCGGAACTGGGCCAGATTCAGAGCGGCATTCACCACGCCGAACAGCCGCCCGCCGCCATCGCGCAACGGGATGGCCATGATGACGATCGGATCGCCGGTGGCGCGGCTGGTCTGCACATCGGACAGGATCAGCGGCATGGCGGGATCGGCCAGCAGGGCGCGGAACCAGGGGCGGTCGTTCACCATCAGACGCATATGGGGATTGCCGGGGCCGGCGCCGAAGCGGGCCTGGCCGCTGGTATCGAACACCCGGTAGGTGAGCACGGCGGGGAACAGGCGCAGATTGTCGGCCATGACGGCTTCCAGCGCCTGACGGCGGCCGGGCGCCGCCGGTGCGGTCAGATCGGCAGGCTTTACCTCGCGGGCAATGACGTGGAGATCGCCTTCGGCGTGCGACAGCTCGCCCTCGATGACCGCGGCCAGGGTATTGGCCAGATTGGCCGTGGTCAGGCGGGCCTCGCCAAGAGCGGTGTGGCGGGCGCTCCAGAGGATGTAGCCCAGCAAGGCCAGGATGCAGGCGCCGGCGCCGACATAGCCCCAGAAACCACTTTTATGAGCAGGCGACATGGCCGGGAGGAATCCGAACGTCAGGATTGCATGCCGTTCGAGAGTGAACCGACCTATGGTGCTGGTCAAGCGCAAGAAAAAACCCCGCCGGCGGGCACCGGCGGGGTTTTTCCGATTTGCCGCCGCGGTTTACACCGCCACGGTATCGGCCACGCTGCGGAACGTTTCGATCTGGTCGAAGTTCATGTAGCGATAGATGTCGGCGGCCTTCTTGTTCACCACCTCAACCTGGGCCAGGTACTCGGCCACGGTGGGGATCTTGCCCATCAGGGCGCAGACGGCGGCCAGCTCGGCGGAACCGAGATAGACGCGGGTGTCGAGGCCCAGACGGTTGGGGAAGTTGCGGGTGCTGGTGGACATGGCCGTGCTGCCCTTGCGCACCTGGGCCTGGTTGCCCATGCACAGGGAGCAGCCGGGCATTTCCATGCGGGCGCCCGATTTGCCGAGGATGCTGTAATAGCCTTCCTCGTTCAGGATCAGGGCGTCCATCTTGGTGGGGGGGGCGATCCACAGGCGGGTGGGGATGTCGGACTTGCCCTCCAGCACCTTTCCGGCGGCGCGGAAGTGGCCGATATTGGTCATGCAGGAACCGATGAACACCTCGTCGATGGCGTCGCCGGCCACCTCCGACAGCAGCTTGACGTCGTCGGGATCGTTCGGGCAGGCCACGATCGGTTCCTTGATGTCGGCCAGGTCGATGTCGATGACGGCGGCATAGCCGGCATCGGCGTCGGGGGCCAAAAGCTCGGGCTTGGCGATCCAGGCCTCCATGGCCTTGATGCGGCGGCCCAGGGTGCGGGCGTCCTCGTAGCCGTTGGCGATCATCCACTTCATCAAGGTGATGTTCGAGCGCATGTACTCGATGATCGGTTCCTTGTTGAGGCGCACGGTGCAGGCGGCGGCCGAACGTTCGGCCGCCGCATCAAGGCCATGG
>JAJZGK010000183.1 GCA_021798485.1 Pseudomonadota bacterium | reverse complement strand
CCCGGCGGCCAGCCGGCGGCGCTCGCGCGGCGGCAGCGGCCCCACGCTGCGGCTGCGGCGGGCCTCCACCATCTCGGCGGCGTTTTGCAGCAGCAGAAAGATGTAGCGGTGCGTCATGCCCAGAATCACCACCAGCACCAGCGGCACCCGGAACAGCCGCAGGCTTTTCAAAAGATGCGGCCAGGAGGTGCACAGGATCAGCAGCAGGCCGTAGCTGGCCGTGGTTTCCGCCCGCCCCACCAGAAAGGCGGCGCTGCGCAGCCCCTGCAGCGTGACCGGCCAGGGCAGCAGCGGCAGATGCAGCAGCGGACGGCCCGGCACCAGCACCAGGGCCGGCAGGGCCAGCAGGCCGGTAAAGGCCAGAACCCCCAGCCATACCTGACGCATGAGGCGGGCCAGCGGCACCCGCGAGGCCACCGCCAGCCCCGCCGCCAGCCCCAGCAGGGCCGCCAGCACCGTCAGGGAGCGCACCGAAACCGCCATCAGCATCAAAGCCAGGGCGCCGCCCAGCTTGACGCGGGGATCAAGCCCCTGCAGCAGGCCGGGGCGGCGCGACAGATCATCGGCCTCCAGCCCGTGCCGCAGGGCGGCCAGCAGGCCCTCGCCCAAACGGTCGAGAAAGCCGCCGCCATGCCGGTGCCCGGACAGATAGGAGTGTTCCCCCATGCCTCAGGCGCTCTTTCGGGCGGCCAGCAGGGCCGTCAGGGCCGCCGTCAGCAGAATGACCAGGCCGCCGCCCATCACCGCGCTCGCCGCGTACCCCACCGTGGCATTGTGCAGAAAGGCCGGCGCGTAATCGGGCAGCGGCGCGTGCCACAGCCCGGCCAAACGCTCCAGACCGGCGGGCGGATGCGGCGGCGGCGCCAAATGCCCGGAAACGGCGGCGATCTGCTGGCGCGTTTGCGGGTTTTGCAGATCCTCCACCCGCCACTCGCCCCAGGCCATGCCCGCCGCCAGCAGCCCCAGCGGCGAACAGACCATCATCCCCCCCACCCCGATCCACAGGGCGCGCAAGGACACCCGGCGCGGCGCGCCGCCCAGAAGCGGCGCCTCCAGCAGCGCCGGATTGGCCCGCTGCAGATAGGCCACCACCCCGCCGGCGATCACCGCCTCGGCGGCGCCGGCCAGGGTCAGGTGCGCCAGCATCATGGCCGGCAGGGCCACACTGAACGGATAGGGCGCATAAAGCGGCGTGCCGGCGGCATCGTGGAACAGCAGCGGCTGCAGGCCGAACTCGCAGGCCGCCAGAAAGGCCGCCATGTTGATGCCCGCATAGCCGGCCACGGCGGCGGCCACCACGCGGCGGCGGGCCAGAAGCGGCGCGCGCCCCGCCAGCAGGCGATAAACGGCGGCGGCGACAAAGGAACCGACGATGGCCATGTTGAGGCAATTGGCCCCGAAGGTGGTGATGCCGCCATCACCGAAAAACAGCGCCTGGATCAGCAGGGCGATGGAAATGGCCAGCGACGCCGCCCACGGCCCCAGCAGAATGGCCGCCAGCCCCATGCCCACCGCATGGGCGGTGGTGCCGCCGGGAATCGGCAGATTGAACATCATCACCACGAAGCAGAAGGCCGACACCACCGCCAGCAGCGGCACCAGCCGGCTTTGCAGCTGGCGCTTCACCCGGCGCAGCGCCACCGCCCACACCGGCAGCGCCGCCATGGTGGCCACGGCGCAGGTGGCGGGGCTGAGATACCCATCGGGAATATGCATGAAGGCCCCCTGCCGGCACGAATCGTATGAACTTTACAAAATTATTCATACCGGGCCGCGCCTGTCAAGGCGCCGGGCGGGATCAGGTTTTCGGGCGGGCGTGCCGGTGCGGGGCCTGCGCGGCATGGGTATGGGTATGAGAATGCCCATCGCCCCCCATCTCCACCGGCACGGCGTTGAGCTGGCCGTGGCGCACGCCGGTTTCGGCGGTCAGGGTATCGGCGAAGCGCCGCACCGCCCCGGTCGGCCCTTGCAGCAGCACCACCTCCATGCAGGTTTCGTGATCGAGATGCAGATGCAGGGTGGACAGGGTAAGATCGTGATGATCGTGGCTGGCCTGGGTCAGACGGCGGGAAAGCTCCCGCTCGTGATGATTATAGATGTAGGACAGGCAGGCCACGCAGTGGCCGTTCTCCTCCTCGGCCAAACGCTCGGCCTCCAGGGTCCGGCGCAGGATATCGCGCACCGCCTCGGAGCGGTTGCCATAGCCGTGCCGGGCCATGTGGCTGTCGAACTGGCGCAGCAGATCCTCGTCGAGCGACAGCGTGACCCGTTCCATGGCCCGCCCTCTAGCGCCGCCGCGCCGCCAGGCCGCGCAGGCGGACCTGCTCGGCGGCCAGCAGGGCTTCCACATGGCGGCCCTGGAACAGGGTGATGCCCACCGACTGCCCCCAATCGATGGCCTCCTGCTCGTCGCAGCGGCACAGGATCGAGCGCGACGGGCCGCAGATGCGGAAATAGCGTTCCAGGCTGCCGCCGCCGGGCATCATGCCATCCTGCATGGCCGGATCCCAGATCACCTTGACCAGATCCACCCCCAGCCGCTCGCGGTCGACGAAGGGCAGATTCTCCATGGTGACGCCATCGATGCAGATGCGATAGCCGCGGTCATGGGCGAAATCGCGGGCGAACAGGAAGGCCCCCAGATCGGCGAACACATCCACCTTCTGCAATTCCAGCACGATGGTGCCGCGCATGCTGGCCTTCAGATTATCGTCGAACACCAGAAATTCCGGCGACAGCAGGGTCTGCACATTGAGATTGATGCTGATATCGCCGGCAATGGTGCGGTCGTCGTGCTTGTTGAGCAGAGCCAGCACCCGCTTGTCGAGGGTTTCGGTCATTTGCTGGAACAGCCAGGGGCTGGAGGCCAGGTTGACGTTGGGCAGGATGGTGGACCGCAGATCGGCGATGGAGATGAACAGCTCGTAATAGACCGGCTGCGGCGCCACCTTGCCGATGATGGCGCAAATGGCCTGGCGGCGCATCATGTTGCCGAGATCGGCCCGCACCAGGGCATCCTCGATCTTGGCCAGCATGTCCGGGGTCAGGGGATCGCCCCGCCCCTGCAGCCGCACCGCCGGGGTTTGCGCCATCGCGTTTTTGGTGCGCTCCAGGGCGCGGCGCTGCTCCTCGTCGGCGGCGGCCTGCTTGACCACCTGCAGCAGGGCATCGTAATCGCGCTCCAGCAGATACCAGCTGATGAAGCTGGCCTTGCCGGCATAGCCCTCGTCGGCCAGCAGCGGATCATCGCCGAACAGGAAGCGCAGCTTGACCAGGGCCGCTTCCACCTCTTCCCGCGCGGTTTCGCGGAAAATGAACACGATGTCGCTGTTGGTCAGCGAAAACACCTGTCCCTTCAACTGGCGGATCAGCGGCTCGAATCCGCTGAGGGCGATGCGGATGTGATGTTCGCGGCGGTTGACCGCCTGCAGCCCCGACAGCTTGATCACCACCGCCTGGCGGCCGCGCCGGTGTTTGTCGAGTTTTTGCACGTAATCGACCAGAAGATTTTCCTGGCCGACCAGACGCTGGGCGATGGCGCGCTGCTGCGCGCTTAAAGGAGGGTCCTCGCGGGGGGGCAGCATGGCTTACGTCTCCCTGGGGCGGATCTTGGGCGCGCGCATCACCGGCAGGCTGTCCAGCATGTCGTGATTGCCGCAGGCGGCGCGCAGGCCGCCGCTGATGACGCCGTGGCGGGCCACGCATTGCTGCAGGGTGCAGGCGGCGGCATGATCGCAATGGGCCATGGTGAAGGCCGCCAGCATGGCATCCACATAGCGACCCTGAAAGCGCTTCAGGCCCCGCTCCACCCCCCAGGCGATGGCCGCTTCGGAATCGCAGCGGGCCAACAGCAGCGCCTCGGGATCGAGGCTGGCCAGCGGCAGGGCGCCGGACTCGCCATCCTTCAGTTCGGGGCTCCACGACAGTTTGTAGAGATCGGCGCCGAAATGCTCCACCTCCATGAACTGCAGAGTCAGATCGTTGAGGCCGTCCACCACCACCTGGGCGCCCTGTTCGCGCAGGAAGGCGCGGGCGGCGAAATAACCGCGGCTGTCGGCCAGCATGTCCAGCACCTGAAACTCCACCGCCACCCGCATGCCCTGGGCGCTCTCCTTCAGGAAGCGCTTGAAATCCGGCCCGAGCACGGTGGCGATGTTGAGGTTGAGATTGATCTGATCGGGCTTCCGGCGCAGGGCCAGCCGCGACAGCGCCGCCAGCACCTGCCGGTCCAGGGTCAGGCTCAGATGCTGAAACAGCCAGCGGTTGGCCAGCAGATTGACATCCGGGGCCAGAGCCTTCTGCAGCTCGGCCATGGAGACGTAATATTCCTGGAACAGCACTTCCGCCGTCTGGCGGTCGGTCAGCACCATGGCGGCCTGGCGCGACACCAGTCCCGTCACGTCCATGGCCTGCAGACGGGTGAGAATGCCGTCCAGCCCCTTGGCGTCCATGGGCTGGGCCACCGCGCGCGCCGCGCCGCGGCTGCGGTTTTTCTGCCGCGCTTCCTGCGCGGCATCCTGGGCCAGGGCGAGAAAGGCCTGATAATCGTTGCCGCCCAGGTCGTACCAGCTGCAAAAGCGGTCCTGGCCATCGCCGGCATCGGCAAAGGTGAGCGGATCCTTGGAGAACAGGGCCCGCAGCTTATAGACCATGTTCTCGACATCGAGCTCGTTGGGATCCTTCAGCAGAAAAACGATGTCGGAATTGGAGAACAGGAACATCTGGCCGCGATAGGCGTTGACCATGGGCTCCAGCATGCGCAGGGCGATGCGGATATGCCCCTCCTGCCGGTTCTGCGGCTTCAGGCGCGACAGAAAAATAACCACGCCCAGGCGGCCTTCGCGGATTTTG
Source organism: Pseudomonadota bacterium (assembly GCA_021798485.1). Taxonomy (GTDB): domain Bacteria; phylum Pseudomonadota; class Alphaproteobacteria; order Rhodospirillales; family Magnetospirillaceae; genus JAJZGK01. Next base: position 1,948 of record JAJZGK010000183.1, on the reverse strand, counting down.
CCCACACGCTCGACCGCCCCCAGGAGCAAGCTCTCCTGCGTTACGATCTCAGGACCATCGGCGTCGGGCACCGGACTGTTCATACCCCCTCCTAAAACCCAGATCCCGGCGGGGGAACCGCCATTCCTTTCAAGACATAACATTCCCCGCCGCCCGCAACCAGAGGCCTTCTTGCCGGAGGATGATTTGGATAGGACTTGCAACCCGCCCGGACATGGGTTAGCCAACCTTGCAGTTTCCTTATGCTTCAGAGTGCGCCGCTCCCATGTCCGATCATTCCGCTCTCGCCGCCCGCGTCCCCAGTCTGCAGGGAGGCCGGGTTTTGTGCATCGGCGATGTCATGCTCGATTTCTTCACCTACGGCGAGGTGGAGCGCATTTCGCCGGAAGGGCCGATTCCGGTGCTGCGCGTCACCCGCGACGCCGTGATGCTGGGCGGCGCCGGCAATGTGGTGCGCAATCTGGTGGCCCTGGGGGCGCATCCGCATTTTCTCTCGGTTGTGGGCGACGACCATGCCGGCAACGACGTCACCCGTCTGCTGGGCGAGCATCCCGAGGTGGACCCGTTCCTGGTGGTGGAGGCCGAACGCCCCACCACCATCAAGACCCGCTTCGTGGCCGGCGGCCAGCAGTTGCTGCGCGCCGACCGCGAGAGCGCGGCGCCGCTGACCGAGGACAGCCTGGCCCGCCTGCGGCAGGCCGCCGAACACCTGTTCGCCGGCGTCGGCGTGGTGGTGCTGTCGGATTACGGCAAGGGCGTGCTGCCGCCGGCCCTGACCCGCCGCCTGATCGAAGGGGCGCGCGCCGCCGGCAAACCGGTGATCATCGATCCCAAGGGCAGCGACTACCGCATCTACAGGGGTGCCACCATGGTCACCCCCAACCGCAAGGAACTGCACGACGCCACCCAGATGCCGGCGGGAACCGACGCCGAGGTGATCGCCGCCGCCCGCCATCTTATCGAAACCTGCGGCATCGGCCATGTGCTGGTGACCCGCAGCCAGGACGGCATGAGCCTGATATCGGCGGACGGCGCCGTGCTGCATCTGCCGGCCGAGGCCCGCGAGGTGTTCGACGTGTCGGGCGCCGGCGATACCGTGGTGGCCAGCATGGCCGCCTGCCTGGCCGCCGGCCTCGGGCTCGAGGATTCGGCCCGGCTGGCCAACATCGCCGCCGGCATCGTGGTGGGCAAGGTGGGCACCGCCGTGGCCTATGCCTCGGATCTGGTGGCCGCCCTGCATCACTCCGACATCGTGGCCGGCGAGGCCAAGGTGCTGGACCGCACCGCCGCCATGGATCTGGTGGCGCGCTGGCAGCACAAGGGCCAGACGGTGGGCTTCACCAACGGCTGCTTCGATCTTCTGCATCCGGGCCATGTATCGCTGCTGGCCCAGGCCCGCGCCGCCTGCGACCGTCTGGTGGTGGGGCTGAACAGCGACGCCTCGGTGCAGCGGCTGAAAGGACCGACCCGGCCGGTGCAGTCGGAAGCGGCCCGGGCCACCGTTCTCGCCTCGCTGGCCAATGTGGATCTGGTGGTGATCTTCGGCGAGGACACCCCCTATGAACTGATCGCCGCCTTGAAGCCCGACCTGCTGGTCAAGGGCGCCGACTACAGCATCGACAAGGTGGTGGGTGCCGATCTGGTGCAGAGCTGGGGCGGCAAAGTGGTGCTGGCCGATCTGGTGGCCGGCCAAAGCACCACCGGCACCATCGCCCGCATGAAGCCCTGAGGGGCGCTTTCAGCGGCAAATCACCATAAAAAGCCGCCAATGGCGCCCGCCGCTTTCAGCGGCAAATCACAGAGAAGCCGCCAACGGCGGCGCGCTTTCAGCGGCAAATCACAGAGAAGCCGCCAACGGCGGCGCGCTTTCAGCGGCAAATCACAGAGAAGCCGCCAACGGCGGCGCGCTTTCAGCGGCAAATCACAGAGAAGCCGCCAACGGCGGCGC
>JAJZGK010000182.1 GCA_021798485.1 Pseudomonadota bacterium | reverse complement strand
CCCGGCCCGGACGGGCCGTGCTGCAAGACTATCTGCGCCGGGTGCACGGCCTGCTGCAGGCGCATCTGCTCTACCCCCAGGCCGCCCGCAGCCTGGGCCTGGATGGGGTGGTGGTGGTGCGCTTCATCATCGCCGCCGATGGCCGGGTGCGCGAAGCGTCGCTGGCGGTGGTGGGCGGCGTTGATGCATCGCTGCTGCGCCAGGAGGCCCTGGCGGCGGTACGGTCCGCCCAGCCCCTGCCGCCGCCGCCGCTGGCGCCGATGACCGTGCAAGTGCCGGTGTCCTTCAGGGTGACCGGATGAACGCGCGGATGTTGTTTTACGCCATACCGTCTTCGCCGCGATGGCGCATTGAGCGCCCGCGCGAGCGTTCGCGCGCAAGCCAAGCTGGCGGTACGCCAGCGCCCGGCGCTTGAGGGGTGCACATCAAACAGGGCGATCGGCTTCACCCGATTGTCCTGCGGTGGCCTTCCGGCGCACTTGAACGAAGGCGGGCGCTGCCGCACTATGGCGGCCTCTTTTCATTGTCGGGACAGACAAAATGGTGCGTTTTATCGGGCGGGTTCTCCCGCTGCTCCTGGTGGGTGTTCTCTGTGGCGCGCTGCCGGCGCAGGCGGCGGAAAGCGCCAAGGGGCCGGAATGGGTGAAAAAGTGCGGCAAGGTGGCCGACGGCAAAGAGGTGTGCGTGGTGCGCCAGTTCGTGATGGACGAACAGCAGCATCGGCCGCTGCTGCTGGCGCAGTTCGGCTATACCGGGCCCAAGGACAAGCCGCGGCTGATCATGTCGGTGCCGCTGGGCGTGCTGCTGACCACGGGGATCAGCATCAGCATCGACAAGAAAAAGCCGCTGACGGCGCCGTTCGAGGTCTGCACCCCCGAGGGCTGCCTGTCGTTCATCGACATGGACGAACCCGCCCTGGAGCATTTCCTCAAGGGCAAGGTGATGACGGTGCGCTTCATGGCCGCGCCCGGCAGGCCGCTGGAATTGCCGGTGCATCTGCAGGGGCTGGCCGCCGCCCTCAAGGGCACCAAGACGGAATGACGGGCCCGACGCCGTGAGCGATCCGGCGCGGGCTCCCGCTCTGGCCGGCGCCGCCGGCTGGAGCTGGGAGATTTTGGACGGCGGCGCCTTCGCGGTGGCCGCCGCCCTGGCCCCATCGGTGCCCGGCGCCGATCTGGTGGTCTATCTGGAAGGCGACGGCGCCGATTACGCCGGACCGGGCCTGCCGGCCCCCGATCCCACCCCCGACGATCCCCTGGCCCTGCGGCTGGCCCTGCTGCAGGGCGGCATGGCGGAGACCCCGCCGCGCAGCCTGGCCTGGCTGGCCCGGCCCTGCCAATATGTGCGGGGGCCCCGCTGCGGCCCCGACTGCTGGACCACCGGGCGCTACGGGCCGGAGATCGTGGCGGCCCTGGAGACCAGCCTCGATCTTCTGAAGGTCCGCCGCGGCGCCCGGCGGCTGTGGCTGGCCGGCTATTCCGGCGGCGGCGCGCTGGCGGTGCTGCTGGCGGCGCGCCGTGCCGACGTGGCCGGGCTGATCACCGTGGTGGCCAATCTGGATCTGGCCTATTGGGGGGCGCGCGATGGGGTGCCGCTGTCGGGTTCCCTCGATCCCGCCGCCGTGGCCCACCAGGTGGCCAGGCTGCCGCAGGTGCATTTTACCGGCGGCCGGGATCGCGCCGTGGGCCCCGATGTGGTGCGGGCCTTCCTGCGCCGCCTGCCGACCGATGCCCCGGCCCGCATGATCCTGTGCCCCGATTGCGATCATTGCGGCGGCTGGGACAGGGACTGGCCCGGCCTCTTGCGGCAGGCCGGGTGGTAACGCCGATCGGCAAGACAGTTGCGCATGCCGCGGTTCATAACCGGCCACAGGGAACGGCGATGCCGTTCCCTGCAAATCGGCCGGACTCCACGGTCCATACCAACCGGCCAATGAATGGACCGGTTGTATCGTCCCTCGCCGGGCGGCGGCATCCTTAAGCCTTGGCCGCTCGCTCAAGGCTCGCTGGAGACCGGCCAACGCGTCACTTCAAGGGTTGGCCGATGTTACGCCGCCCGCACGTCGTGCAGGAAGGTGGTGACCACGCTTTTCAGCTGTTCGGCCTCGGACGACAGCGAGCGGGCCGAGGACAGCACCTGCTGGGCGGCGGCGCCGGTGCCGGCGGCGGCGTCGCTGACGCCGCTGATGGTGCCGGCCACCAGAGCGGTGCCTTGCGAGGCCTGGGCCACGTTGCCGGCGATCTCGGCGGTGGCGGCGCCCTGTTCCTCCACCGCCGAGGCGATGGCGGTGGAAATATGGCTGATGTCGTCGATGCGTTTGACGATGCCGCCGATGGCCTCCACCACGTTCTGGGTTTGGGTTTGCACCATGCCGATCTGGCTGCCGATCTCATCGGTGGCGCGCGCCGTCTGATTGGCGAGATTCTTCACCTCGCCGGCCACCACGGCGAAGCCCTTGCCGGCCTCGCCGGCCCGCGCCGCCTCGATGGTGGCGTTCAGGGCCAGCAGATTGGTCTGGCTGGCGATATCGGTGATGAGGTTGACCACGTCGCCGATCTTGGCGGCGGTGGCTTCCAGATCGCGCACCGTCTGGTTGGTGCGCCCGGCATCCTCGGCGGCGGTGTTGGCGATAGTGCTGGCCTCCGACACCTGGCGGCCGATCTCGCGGATCGAGGCCGACAGTTCCTCGGCGGCCGAGGCCACGGTTTCCACGGCGTTCGAGGCCTGTTCGGTGGCCGAGGCCACGGTGGTGGCCTGTTGCGTGGTCTGTTCGGCGCCGCCGGCCATGGAGGCGGCGGTGGCTTCCAGCTCGGTGCTGGCCCCGGCCACGGTGTCCAGCATGCTGCTGATACTACGGTCGAAGGCGGCGGTCAGGCCTTCGATGGTCCGGGCCCGGGCTTCCCGTTCGGCCAGGGCGGCGGCTTCGCGCTCCTCCATGCGGGCCCGTTCCAGGGCGTTGTCCTTGAACACCTCCACGGTGCGGGCCATCAGGCCCACCTCGTCGCCGCGCTGGCGGTCGGGGATTTCCACGGCGAGATCATTGTCGGCCAGGCGCCGCATCACCTCGGACAGCCGGGTGAGGGGCGTGGCGATCTTGGCGCCGGCGATCCACAGGGCCAGCAGCACCGCCAGCCCCAGCCCCAGACCTTCCACTCCCAGCGTGGTGGCCACGGTGCGGTGGGTTTGGCCGGTCAGATCGTCGGAGTTTTTGCTGGCGTCCGTCACCACCCGGTCGGTAAAGGCGCGCTGATCGGCCTCCAGGGCGTGCAGCAGCGGCTCGCACTGCGTGCGCAGGATCTGCCCGGCCGCAACGATGGCGGCGGCATCGGTAACGCTGGCGGCATGATGGATGGGGCCGTCGCAACGGGCGAAATCGGCTTTCGCCTTGCTCTCCATGGCGTCGATGGCGGCGGCATAGGCGGGAACCAGGGCACGGATGGCGGACAGATCCTGCAGGTAGGTCTGCTCGGCCTGCAAGGTTTCCTGTAACATGCGGGCATCGCCGGCCTCGGTGGTTTCGAAGGCCAGGTTGAAGGCGCTGCTCATGATGTTGCGCAGGTCGCGGCCGGCTTCGCCGCTTTCGATGGCGGCATGCTCCTCGTGATCGAGAAGACCGGAATAGGCGGTGTCGATGGCGGTCATCGACAGGGCGGCATAAAGACCGCCGGCGATGACCACCAGGCCGAGGATGGCCACGATCAGTAAAATCTTGTGCTTGATCTTAATGTTGTCCATGTCAGGGGCTTTCCTGGCGGAGAGATCCGGAAACGCACAGAAATAGCGTTGCCGCAGGCGCTTGAAGCAGCCGCGGAGCCGGAGCTCTGGTTTAGTATGAGCTTTAGCGGTTTAGAACGGGGCAGTGCTGTATTGTGATGGGGCCTTCATCGGGATGCGTTTTTGTTAATATCTTTATTTTATTGTGATTTTTGTGGTTATTATTTTGTGCTTTATGATTTTGAACAATGCTTCTTTCGTTTGTGCGGCCCGGTGAATAAACAATATGCACACCACCCTAATATATCAGGGGGTATCCTAATACCTTTGATATAAGGCGGGGGCGGCCCCGGTCCGCCAGGGGGGATTCAGCTGATCTCCACGCGGTCGCGGCCGGTCTGCTTGGCGCGGTACAGGTTTTCGTCGGCGATTTTCAGCATGGTTTCCAGCGAGGTGCCGGCGCCGTGGCACACGCCGAAACTGGCGGTGACGGCCAGGCTCTGGTTGCCGATCACCACATGCTCCGCCGCGATGGCGGCGCGCAGTTTCTCGAAGAAGGGGCCCACGGCGCCGCTGTCCATATTCACGGCCAGAATGGCGAATTCCTCGCCGCCGACGCGGGCCACCACGTCGGTTTGGCGGCACTGGCGGCGCAGCGCCGTGGCCACCCGGCGCAGCACGGCATCGCCGGCATCGTGGCCGTAGGCATCGTTGACCCGCTTGAAGAAATCCACATCGATCATGGCGGCGGTCAGCGACAGATGCTCGCGCCGGGCGCTGGCGAACAGGGCCTCGCCCGCCTCGAAGAAGAAGCGGCGGTTGTGGATGCCGGTCAGGCCGTCCTTGGTGGCCATGTCGGTCAGGCGGTCCACCATGTCCAGCATGCGCACGTTCTGCATGACGCGGCAGAAAAACTCCTCGGGCAGGAACGGCTTGTTGATGAAATCATTGGCCCCGAACTTGATGAACATGGCCGACAGCGCGCCGCCGCCGCCCGCCGACAGGCCGATGATGGAGAGACGGTCCTGATCGTGGGTTACGCGCATGCGCTTGATCATCTCCACCCCGTCCATACGGGGCATGTGATGATCGGTGATGACCAGCCGGATATCGGGGTTCGCCTCCAGCGCCGCCAGCCCTTGCGCGCCGTCGCCGGCCTCGATCACCTGGAACTGGTAGCTTTTCAGCAGACCGGCGGCATAGTCGCGGGCCACCTTGGAATCCTCCACCAGCAGCACCTTGGTTTCGCCGTTGCGGTGCAGTCGCTCCACCAGATTGATCAGATAATCCAGGCTGGAGGGCGTATCCTTGACCACATAGTCGATGGCGTTCTGCGACAGCAGGCGCTCGCGCAGGTCCTCCGAGAAGATGCTGGTGAAAACGATGCAGGGCACGCCCCGTTCCAGCAGCCAGTCCACCGCCTCGCCCTTGGCGGCATCGCTCAGCATCAGATCCACCAGAGCCAGGGAAATGGGCTGGACGGTGGTTTCGACGGCCTGGCGGGTTTCGGCGAAGGTGAAGGCGGAAACCACATCCACATTGACGCGTTCCTGCACGGCTTTGCTGACAAGGCCGTTGAAGAAGCGCGAATCATCCACCACAAGAATACGGCTTTTCTGCAACGGGCCCTCGAACGAAGAGAATTGGTATAGTTTTTAACTATATCTTGGTTTGAGGTGCGGGCCAAGAAAATCGGCGCCCGGCATTGACCGTTTTCCCGGTCCGGGCTAGCATGAGGCCGATCATAGTCTGGGAATGGGGTCTCCCGAAACCGCCGCAAGGCTGATGACTCCTACTGCGTCGCGTTGCGCGGTGGGAGATCGTGCCTGAACCGCCGCCATCCGATGCCGATGGGGCGTTTTTTTGTCCATGAGACAGGCACGACGAGGACCTTTGGATGATCTATTTTCTTGTCGCCATCGGGGGGGCGATCGGCTCGGTTCTGCGCTACTGGCTGTCGGCGCTGGTGGCCAATCAGGTGGGCCAGACCTTTCCCTGGGGTACGCTGACCGTGAATGTCACGGGATCCTTCATTATTGTTTTTTTCGCCACCCTGACGGCGCCCGACGCCCGGCTGTTCATTCCCGGTGAATGGCGGCAGTTCTTCATGGTGGGGATCTGCGGCGGCTACACCACTTTTTCCTCCTTCAGCATGCAGACCCTGGCCCTGGCCCAGGGCGGCGAATGGCTGAATGCCGGCCTCAACATCGTCTTGTCTCTTCTGCTGTGCCTGACGGGCGCCTGGCTGGGCGCCGTCTCCGCCGCGCTGCTGAACGCCTGATCCCAAGCCTTTAAGGAAACAACGTCCATGACTTTGCCGCAAACCGCCCTGCTGCTGCGCATCTATCTGGGCGAGGCCGAACATGCCGGCCCGCATCCCCTTTATGAAACCCTGGTGGTCAAGGCCCGCGACATGGGGCTTTCCGGGGCCACCGTGCTGCGCGGCCCGCTGGGCTTCGGCCATTCCGGCAAGCTGCACAGCGCCAAGATCCTCGATCTGTCGCACAATCTGCCGCTGGTGCTGGAAATCGTCGATGTCCGCTCCAAGGTGGAGGCCTATCTGGAAGCGGTGCGCCCGCTGCTGGTCAGCACCCTGGTCACGGTGGAAACCGTGCGGGTGCTGCAGGACGGCCAGACCCGCTACGAGATCGATCCTTGAAGCCGCGCCAAGGCGAAGGCCTGTCTGGATATTGAGCTTGGTGGCTTATCCTTATGGTTCCGGCGCCACGAGACGCTTTTCGTTCCAACCGCGTCGTGGACCCTCGGGTCAAGCCCACGGCTGTCCGGTTTAAATTCAGGCCCATTGCTACACCATCTGCTTGGGGTCGGTCCGTGGCGGCGGATCGTTAGATTTGCGCGGGCGAGACGGGCGAACGCGAGGGAGCTTTGAACGGCCTTCTGGGCCGCTTGGGACGGGACCCTTAAGCCGTCTTGGCCGGGCTTGACCCGGCCATCCCTGTGGGAGGAGACGCCGTCTTATGATGCGCGGGTCAAGCCCGCGCATGACGACAAGAGGGGGATGCCGCCCTGCGGACGACGACAAAAGGGCCTTGGCGCCACAGTCCCGCCCTTAAGCCGTCTTGGCC
>JAJZGK010000181.1 GCA_021798485.1 Pseudomonadota bacterium | reverse complement strand
GGCGGCCGTCGGCCAGGGTCAGGATCAGCTGATCGGCCTCGCGCCGCGCCCGGCCCAGGGCGGCGGCCAGCAGGGGCTGTTCGGCGCGGGCGCGGGCGGTGGTGATGCCGTCCAGCCAGCGGCCCAGCCCGGCATCGCGGACGGCGGGCGGCGGCACGGCGGGCAGCGGCAGGGCGCCCCGGGCCAGGGGCTCGGTATGGGCCGGATCCAGCAGGGCGGGATCCTCGTCGAAGGGCAGCAGCGCCGCCTGGCCGCCGTTATCGAGCAGATAGCCGCCCAGCCGGGCGCTCCAGCCCCGGAAGCGGTACTGTTCCTTGAGATCGGCCGGGCAGGGCAGATCGCCGCAGCGGCTGCGGTCGGTCAGGGTCAGTTCGGCGCCGCTGTGCAGTTTCATCGACAGGGCCGGCCCCTGGCGCCGCACCAGCCCGTGCGTGGCGGCGATGGCGGCCCGTTCCGCCGGGGTGGCGCCGCCGCCATCATCGGCGGCGGGAGGCCGCTTGACGGTGATATAGGTGGCGGCCGAGGCCCCGGCGAAGGTGGCCAGGAGAAAGGCGGTCAGAACGAGCTTGCGGCGTAGCATGGATCAGTCCGGTGATGCGGAAGCGGGCAGTCTAACATTACATCCGTGATCAAACTGTGACTTTAATACCGCTCGGCGGGGAAGCCGCCGGTCTGGCGCAGGGCCTCGCCCAGCACCAGGGCGGCGGCCATGGCCAGGTTCAGCGAGCGGCTGCCGGGGCGCATGGGAATGCGCAGGCGGAGATCGGCGGCGTTGTGCACCGGTTCGGGCACGCCGGCGCTTTCCCGGCCCAGCAGCAGCATGTCGTCGGGGCGGAAGGCGATGTCGAGATGGCTGGTTTCGGCCCGGGTGGTCAGCAGCACCAGGCGCCCCCCCAGTCCCTGGGACCGGGCGGCCTGGAAGGCCTCCCAGGAGCGGTGGCGGGTCAGCTCGGCCAGATCGAGATAATCCATGCCGGCGCGCCGCAACTTGCGGTCGTCGAACAGGAAGCCGCAGGGCTCGATAATATCCACCGGGCAGCCCAGGCAGGCTCCCAGGCGCAGCAGCGATCCGGCATTTTGGGGAATGTCTGGCTGGAATAAGCAAATTCTCATCAAATAAGGGTGCGCGAAAGCGTCGGCAAGGGCAACCCGCGCTTTTCAAACCGTGGGAATTGTTTTATATGCGTCAAGGCTTCTGTTCGCGTCGTCAGGCGCGAACCATTGGGTTCTGCGTTTTCCGCGCAGGGCCCGATGTCTTCCGCTAGCGAAGCGAAAGTGCGCCCCCCCTGGCGCAAACAAGAGGAAAAACAATGGCTGAGACGTCAACCTCCCCCCTGGCGCCGCCCCCCGAGGGCGAAACCCGCCGGGACTTTCTGCTCTATGCGACGACGGCTGTCGGCGTTGCGGGCACCGCTATGGCCATCTGGCCATTCATCGACAGCATGAACCCGGCCGCCGACGTGCTGGCGCTGTCCAGCACCGAAGTGGACATTTCCCATGTCGCCGTGGGCCAGTCCATCACCGTGACCTGGCGCGGCAAGCCGGTGTTCATCCGTCACCGCACCCCCGCCGAGATCGCCGCCGCCGAGGCCGTGAATGTTGCCGATCTGCGTGATCCGCAGACCGACGCCTCGCGCGTGCAGAAGCCGGAATGGCTGATCGTTATCGGGATCTGCACCCATCTGGGCTGCGTGCCGCTGGGCCAGAAGCCCGCCGACCCGCGTGGCGAGTTCGGCGGCTGGTTCTGCCCCTGCCATGGCTCGCAGTACGACACCTCCGGCCGTATCCGCAAGGGTCCGGCGCCGTTGAACCTGGCGGTTCCGCCGTACAAGTTCCTGACCCCCACGTCGATCCGGATCGGCTAGGAGCCCCCCTGATGAGTGGATATAAATTCGAAAACAAGGCGGTGCAGTGGTTCGACGACCGTCTGCCCCTCTTCACCGTGCTGCGTCACAGCACCACCGATTATCCCACCCCGCGCAACCTGAACTACTGGTGGAACTTCGGGTCGCTGGCGCTGATGATGCTGGTGATCATGATCCTCACCGGCGTGTTCCTGGTGATGAACTACACCCCGAACGCCGCCCTGGCCTTTGATTCCGTCGAGCGCATCATGCGCGACGTGAACTACGGCTGGCTGATCCGCTACATGCACGCCAACGGCGCCTCGATGTTCTTCATCGTGGTCTACATCCACATTTTCCGCGGCCTTTACTACGGTTCCTACAAGGCCCCGCGTGAAGTGCTGTGGTGGCTGGGCCTGGTGATCTACCTGCTGATGATGGCCACCGCCTTCATGGGCTACGTGCTGCCCTGGGGCCAGATGTCCTTCTGGGGCGCCACCGTGATCACCAACCTGTTCTCGGCCTTCCCGGTGGTGGGCGACTACATCGTCACCCTGCTGTGGGGCGGCTTCTCGGTGGCCAACCCCACCCTGAACCGGTTCTTCTCGCTGCACTACCTGCTGCCGTTCCTGATCTTCGCCGTGGTGTTCCTGCATCTGGTGGCTCTGCACACCGTCAAGAGCAGCAACCCGCTGGGCATCGAAATGAAGGGGCCGCAGGATTCCATCCCGTTCCATCCCTACTACACCATCAAGGACCTGTACGGGGTGGGCCTGTTCCTGATCATCTACATGGCCTTCGTGTTCTTCGCGCCGAACTTCTTCGGCGAGCCGGACAACTATATTCCCGCCAATCCGATGGTCACCCCGCCGCATATCGTGCCGGAATGGTACTACCTGCCGTTCTACGCCATCCTGCGCTCGATCCCCAACAAGCTGGCCGGCGTTATCGCCATGTTCTCGGCCATTCTGATCCTGTTCTTCCTGCCCTGGATCGACAGCTCCAAGGTGCGGTCGGCCAAGTTCCGTCCGATCTTCAAGCAGGTGTTCTGGATCTTCGTGCTCGACACCATCGTGCTGGGCTATGTGGGCAGCCAGCCTCCGGGTGGTCCCCTGGTCGTGATCGGCCAGATCGCCACGGCGGTCTACTTCCTGTTCTTCCCGTTCCTGTACCTGCTGGGCAAGATCGAGAAGCCGCGTGCCTTGCCGCAAAGCATCAGCGCTGCGGTTCTGAAGTCGGAGAAGGCGTAATGCGTAAGTTCCTTCTGTCCACCATCGCGGCGGGTCTGCTGGCCGCCGCGACTCCGGCCCTGGCCCATGAAGGCCCGGCGCTGGACAAGCAGGTCTGGTCGTGGCAGGGCGTGTTCGGCCATTACGACAAGGCCCAGCTGCGCCGCGGCTGGCAGGTCTATCACGACATCTGCTCCAACTGCCACTCGATGAACCTGCTGGCCTACCGCAACCTGGCCTCTCTGGGCTTCACCGCCGATCAGATCAAGGCGTTCGCCGCCGAGAAGCAGGTGACCGACGGCCCGAACGACCAGGGCGAGATGTATCAGCGTCCGGCCCGGCCGTCCGATCATTTCGTGCCGCCGTTCGCCAACGAGCAGGCCGCCCGCGTCGCCAACAACGGCGCCCTGCCGCCTGATCTGTCGCTGATGGTCAAGGCCCGTCATGGTGGTCCGGACTATGTCTATTCCCTCCTGACCGGCTTTACCGATCCGCCCGCCGGCCATGTGGTGCCGGACGGCATGTACTACAACCGCGCCTTCAACGGCGGCAACATCGGCATGCCCCCGCCCATCTCGGACGATGCCGTGACCTATGCCGACGGCACCAAGGCCACCAAGGATCAGATCGCCAAGGACGTGGTGTCGTTCCTGAACTGGGCCGCCGAGCCCGAGCTCGACCAGCGTCATGCGCTGGGCGTCAAGGTGATCGGCTTCCTGATCGTGCTCACCGCCATGTTCTATGCGCTGAAGCGCAAGATCTGGGCCGACGTGCACTGATCAAAGCGGTTTCGCCGCGGAAAAAGGGCCGGGCTGGCAACAGCCCGGCCTTTTCTTTTGCCCCGGCTTGCGATAAGCCAGAACCTTCAAGTCATTCGCAGCGGGGGTCCGTCATGGCGGCAGCGGTTCTGGGCATTATCGGCGGCAGCGGCGTTTATCAGATCGACGGCCTGGCCAACACCGAATGGCATAAGGTGGAGAGCCCGTTCGGCGCGCCTTCGGATGAGCTGCTGTTCGGCGAGCTGGACGGCCAGAAACTGGTGTTTCTGCCGCGCCATGGCCGGGGGCACCGCATTCCGCCCTCCGAGCTCAACTACCGCGCCAATATCGATGCCCTGAAGCGGGCCGGCTGCACCGAGATCATTTCGGTGTCGGCGGTGGGGTCGCTGAAGGAGGAGCTGACGCCGGGCACCTTCGTCATCGTCGATCAGTTCATCGACCGCAGCTTCGCCCGCGCCAAAAGCTTCTTCGGCACCGGCCTGGTGGCCCATGTCGGGCTGGGCGATCCGGTGTGCGCCCGCCTGGGCGACGCCCTGGAGGCGGCGGCGGCCGACTGCGCCATTCCGGTGCGGCGCGGCGGCACCTATCTGGTGATGGAAGGGCCGCAGTTTTCCACCAAGGCCGAAAGCGCCCTCTACCGCCAGTGGGGCTGCGACGTGATCGGCATGACCAACATGCCCGAGGCCAAGCTGGCGCGCGAGGCCGAGCTTTGCTACGCCACCGTGGCCATGGTCACCGATTACGACTGCTGGCATCCCGATCATGATCACGTGACGGTGGATGCCATCGTCAAGGTGCTGCTGGACAATGCCGACAAGGCCCGCGCCCTGGTGCGCGCCGTGGCCCCCAAACTGCGCCATCGCGACGGCGCCTGCCCCAGGGGCTGCCACCACGCCCTGGATCACGCCATCATCACCGCCCCCGAGGCCCGCGATCCGGCCATGCTGGCCAGGCTGGACGCCGTGGCCGGGCGGGTTCTGAAGGGCTAGAGCCATGAGGATCAACGGCAAACCCACCCGCACCCTGTGGCTGGCCGCCGATGGTGAAACGGTGGAGATCATCGACCAGACCCGGCTGCCGCACGATTTCGTGGTGGTGGCGTTGACCGGGCTGGAGGACGCCTGCGCCGCCATCCGCGACATGTGGGTGCGCGGCGCCCCCCTGATCGGCGCCACCGCCGCCTTCGGCATGGCGCTGGCCCTGCGCCACGATCAGAGCGACGCCCGTCTGGACGAGGCCTATGGGCGCCTTTACGCCACCCGGCCCACGGCGGTCAATCTGCGCTGGGCCCTGGACGATATGAAGGCCCTGCTGGCGCCGCTGCCGCCCGGGCGGCGCAAGGCGGCGGCCTATGCCCGCGCCCAGGCCATCGCCGACGAGGACGTGGCGATGAACGAGGCCCTGGGCCGGCACGGCCTTGAGGTGATCGCCGCCCTGTGGGCGGAAAAGCGGGCCAAAGGCGCCGAGCGGCTGAACATCCTGACCCACTGCAACGCCGGCTGGCTGGCCACGGTGGATTGGGGCACGGCCCTGGCCCCGGTTTACAAGGCCTTCGAGGCGGGGATTCCGCTGCATGTGTGGGTGGATGAAACCCGGCCGCGCAACCAGGGCGCCAGCCTGACGGCGCGCGAGCTGAACTGGCAGGGGGTGGCGCATACGGTGATCGTCGATAACGCCGGCGGCCATCTGATGCAGCACGGGCTGGTGGATCTGTGCATCGTCGGCACCGACCGCACCACCGCCGAGGGCGATGTCTGCAACAAGATCGGCACCTATCTGAAGGCGTTGGCGGCGCGGGATAACGGCGTGCCCTTCTATGTGGCGCTGCCCGGCCCCACCATCGACTGGACCCTGGCCGACGGCGTGGCCGAAATCCCCATCGAGGAGCGCGATCCCGCCGAGATCACCCATATCGCCGGGCGGACCGCCGATGGCGCCCGGGTGGCGGTGCAGCTGACCCCCGACGGCAGTCCGGCCGTCAATTACGGTTTCGATGTGACCCCGGCCCGGCTGGTCACCGGCCTTATCACCGAACGGGGGGTGTGCCCGGCCTCGCGCGCCGGGCTTCTCTCCCTTTACCCAGAGCATGGCTGATCATGAAAGATACCCGTTACGTCCGCTCCACCCGCAACCGTCTGGCCATCATCGATACCCTGCTGAAGCTGGAGCGGCTGGGGCTGAACAAGGGCATGGCCGGCAATATCAGCGTGCGCTGGGATGAAGGGTTTCTGATCACCCCCTCCGGCATGGCGGCGGGGAAGGTGCATCCCGAGGATATCGTGCGCATGAACCTGGACGGCGAGGCCGAGGGGCGGCGGGCGCCGTCGTCGGAATGGCGCTTCCACCGCGATATCTACGCCAGCCGCCCGGATGTGGGGGCGGTGGTGCACAGCCATGCCCCGTTCTGCGTGGCCCTGGCGGTGCTGCACAAGGATATTCCCCCCTATCACTACATGGTGGCCAAGGCCGGTGGCCGGGATATCCGCTGCGCCCCCTATGCCACCTACGGCACCCAGGCCCTGTCGGATCACGCCCTGGCGGCGCTGCAGGGCCGCACCGCCTGCCTGCTGGCCAATCACGGCATGATCGCCTGCGGCAAAACCCTGGACGAGGCCCTGACCCTGGCGGTGGAGGTGGAGGAGCTGGCGGAAGGCTACTGGCGGGCCCTGCAGATCGGCCAGCCGGTGCTGCTGGACGATGCCGAGATGGAGCGGGTGCTGGAAAAGTTCGCCTCCTACGGCGTCAACGCCCAGAAAGACTGATCCCATGCCCCATCCCGCCCCCCATCTCGACGGCCTGATCCTGGCCGTGGCCGATGCCGATGCCGCCGCCGCCCTGTTCACCCGCCTGGGCTTCGCGGTGACGGCGCGCCAGGGTTATGGCGAAATCCTCTTCGCCGCCGGACGCCTGCTGCTGGTGCCCGCCGCCGATGGCCGGACCCGGCTGGCGGCGGTGGATCTGG
>JAJZGK010000180.1 GCA_021798485.1 Pseudomonadota bacterium | reverse complement strand
CTTCGGGCCGCAACGGCGGCCAGATGATCACCGGCCTGCGCCAGTCGCCCGGCCAGCTGGTGGCCCGCTTCGGCCGCGACATGGCCCGCGATCTTTTCGCCCTGACGGTGGAGGGCCGCCAACTGATGGCCGATCTCATCGCCCGCCACGGCATCGCCTGCGATTTCCGGGACAGCGGCCATCTGACGGCGGCGGTGCGCGAGACCGATCTGATCTGGATGGCCGAGGAGGCCGAAACCCTGGCCACCCTGATGGACTATCCCCATTGCCGGGTGATCGGCCCCGCCGATATCGGCGGCGAGGTGGCGTCGCCGCTGTATCGCGGCGGCCTGCTGGATGAGCGCGGCGCCCATCTGCACCCCTTGAACTACACCCTGGGGCTGGCCCGCGCCGCCGAGGAGGCCGGCGTGGCCCTGTACGAGGCCAGTCCGGTGCTGTCGCTGGAGGATGGACCGGGCGGGGTGCGGGCCGTCACCGGCCAGGGGGTGTTTTCGGCCCGCCATGCCGTGCTGGCCTGCGACGCCCTGGTGGGCGGCCTGGATGCCGATCTGGCCGCCCGCATCATGCCGGTGGCCAGCTATATCGCCGCCACCGAGCCGCTGGGCGAGCGGGCCGGCATGCTGATCCCGCACAACCGCGCCGTGGCCGATACCCTGTTCTCGCTGCATTATTTCCGCTTAAGCGCCGATGGCCGCCTGCTGTTCAGCGGCGGCGAGCGCTATCTGCCGCATCACCCCCGCCACATCGCCCGGGCGGTGATGCGCCATCTGCCCCGCGTGTTCCCGCAATTGGCCGGGGTGCGGGCCGATTACGGCTGGGGCGGCATGGTTTCGGTCACCACCACCCGGCTGCCGCATTTCGGCCGCCGCGGCAACCTGTTCTTCGCGCACGGCTATTCCGGCGAGGGGGTGATCCTCTCCACCCTGGCCGGCAAGCTGCTGGCCGAGGCGGTGGGCGGCACCCTTGGCGGCTTCGATCTGTTTTCCCGCATCGCCCCGCCGAAATTTCCCGGCGGCACCCGCCTGCGCACGCCTTTATACGTGCTGGGCATGCTGTGGTTCGCCCTGAAGGACCGGCTGGGCTGATCAGGACGTGGTGCGCCATCCTTAGATCCCCGCCCGCAGCCGGGCCGGGGGCTGGCCGTGCCAGCGGGTGAAGGCGCGGCTGAAGGCGCTCAGTTCGGAATAGCCCAGGGCCAGGGCGATCTCCGACAGCGGCAGATGCGGCTGGCGCAGATAAAGATCGGCCAGATCGCGGCGCACCTGCTCCACCAGCTCGGAAAAGGCGCAGCCGGCCTCGCCCAGGCGGCGCTGCAGGGTCCAGCGCGGCTGGCCCAGGGCGGCGGCCACCGCCTCGATATGGGGCGGGCCGTCGTGCAGGGTGGCCCGCACCTCGCTCATCACCTGTTCCAGCAGGCTGGGCGGGCCGCAATCGCCGCCGGCCAGGGCCAGCATGGCGGCGCGGGCCGCCTGGAAGGCCGGCAGATCGGCGCCGGGCATGGCCCGCTCCAGGCCGGGACGGCGGAACACCAGGGCGTTGGTGCGCTGGCCGAAACAGGCCTCGGCGCCGAAGGCCCGTTCGTGCGCCTGCCAGCCCTCGGGGCGTAAATGCTCGAACTCCACCCGCTCCGGCAGCCAGCCCTGGCCCAGGCCGCGGCGGCAGACATTCAGCACCATGCCCAGGGTCAGTTCGGCATCCTGGCGGCGATGCACGATGCTGGGGTCCATGATGCGGTATTCCAGGCGCAGCAGGCCGTCCTCGGCCAGCAGACGGCATAAGGTGCCGTGCTGATGGTGGGGAAAAAGCTCGGCCATGGTTTGCAGGGCCGAGGCCACGGTGGGGGCGGCCAGCACGGCGCGGCCCATCAGCCCCTGCATTTCCGGCGAAAAGCCCTGGCCGTACCACAGGCCGAAATTGTCGTTGCCGGTTTGGCGCGCCCCTTCCTCCATCATGGCCACGAAGGCCGGCAGGGCCAGTGGCGCCAGGGGATCGGCCAGGCAGGCCGCCTCGACGCCGCTGGCGGTGAAAATGCGCTCGGCATCGCCGCCCTGGGCGGTGATGAACTCGGCCACGCCGCTGGCGGCGGCGGCCAGAATGCGGCGCTGCCTGTTTCCTGGGCTGAGCGGCGGGCGGATCTGCCCGTTTCTGCGGCGTGGTTGCATCCTGGCGGTCCTTGAAACCGGCTATCCTGCGATGATATGCAGGCGGCATGCCAAAATGCCCTGGAGCCGGGGGGCGGCTCCAGGGACGGTTGGGGCGGGGGCGGTCAGTCGGCGGGCTGGACCAGGGCTTCGCCCACCGCCTGTTCGCGGGCGGCGATCTCGGCCAGCTGCGCGGCGCTGAGCTTGCCGAGCGGCGGCCCCTGGAAGCGGCGGCGTTCCAGGCCGAACCACACCAGCGCCGTCACCGCCAGGGCGATCAGGGTTACGCTCAAGGCCTGATCGTTGGGCGGCTGGATGCCGATATAGAGCAGCACCACGCCTCCGGCCAGGGCCAGCACGGCGATGACGGGATAGAAGCCGCCCAGATTGAACGGCCCCATCTGCGTCCAGCTGCGGCGGTAGGCGATCAGCCCGGCGGCCACCGGCAGCAGGTAGGAGATGTAGAGGAACATGGTGCAGACGGCGGCGATGGTGGTGTAGACCGGCGTATAAAGGGTGAAGAGGATCGACAGCGCCACCACCGACCACAAGGCCCACACCGGGGTGCGGTATTTGGGATCGATCTTGCGCAGCTTGCGCGAGAAGGGCAGGCCGCCGTCGCGGGCGAAGGCGAACACCATGCGGCTGGCGGAGGTGACGGTGGCCAGGCCGCACAGATACTGGGCCAGGAAGATCACCGCATAAAGCGCCACCTTCAGCGGTGCCGGCAGCACCTGATCCATGATGAAGAAGAACTGCGAACCGCCCTTGGCCGCCGCCGCCGAAAGATCGGGGGCCGCCAGGATGATGGCGCACAGCATCACCCAGCCGAACACGCCCGCCCACAGCACCGAATGGGTCATGCCCTTGGGCACTGTGTGGGCGGCGTTGATGGTTTCCTCGGCGGTGTGGGCCGAGGCGTCGAAGCCGGTGATGGTGTAGGCCGGCAGCAGCAGGCCCAGCAGGAACAGATAGGCCATGTGGTCGCTGTGCGGCCAGGTGCCGCCGCCGGCATCGCCGCTATAGTTGCTGAAGGTGACCAGGCGGCTGAAATCGAGATGCGGGGCGAAGATCAGCAGCGACAGCGTCAGCACGATGGCGCCGAGGAAGATCACATAGCCCGAGAAATCGGTCAGCTTCGAGGTGAGGCGGATGCCGAAATGGTTGAACAGCCCCTGCGAAACGGTGATCAGGATCACCGCCGCCGCCTGCACCGTCAGGCTGTAGGCGGTGGGGGTGGCGGGCAGCAGGGCGTTGGTGTCGAGCCCCAGGGTCGAGCCCAGGGCGTTCACGAAGAACAGATAGGTGCCGACATTGATGGCGGCCAGCACCGTGGTCAGCCCCACCAGATTGAACCAGGCGGTGATCCAGCCCAGGGCGCGGCCGCCCAGGATCGAGCCCCAGTGGTAAAGCCCGCCGGCGGTGGGAAAGGCCGAGGCGATCTGCCCCATGGCCAGGGCCACCAGGAACGAGAACAGCAGGGCCAGCGGCCAGCCGATGCCGATGGCGGCGCCGCCGACGCTGCCCAGGCCCTGGCTGAAGGAATTGATGCCGCCCGAGAGGATGCAGATGATCGAGAAGGAAATGGCGAAGTTCTGGAAGGTTTTCATGCCGCGCAGCAGTTCCTGGGCATAGCCCATGCTGTGCAGCATGTGTTTGTCGTGGTCGTGTTGGCTGTGGGTCATCGGCCTGCTCCCTCCTTGGAGTCGTACGATGCGGGGATGGACGGGGTGACGGGCAGGGCGGCGGGCGCGGCATCCTCCTTGAGGGCGACGCCGGTCAGCCGCAGGCGGCGGGCATGGGTGGCCAGCCAGGCCAGTTTGGCGGCGGCGTCCTGCGGGGACAGGCCGGCGCCGTGAATGTTGGAAATGCAGTTGCGGGCGGCATCGCGGCAGCCCACGGCCGGGGCGTAGGTCAGATAGATGCCCAAGGAATCCGCCACCGACAGGCCGGGGCGCTCGCCCACCAGCACCGCCACCAGCGGCGCTTGCAGGATCTGCCCCACCTCGTCGCCCAGGGCGACGCGGGCCTGGCGGGCCAGCACCACCGGGGCCAGGCGCCAGCCGGGCAGGGCGGCGCGGATGGCCAGGAGGGTGGGCACGGCCTGATGCATCACCGCCTGGGCCGACAGGCCGTCGGCCACCACCAGGGCCAGATCCCAGGTCGGATCGGCCAGGGCGGCCAGGGACTCGGCATCGGCGGCGTCCAGGCGGCGCCCCAGATCGGGGCGGCGCAGATAAACGGCGCGGCTGGCGGCGCGGCTGTTCACCGCCAGGCTGGGCCAGGGGGCCAGCTGCGCCGCCAGCCGCTCAACCTCCACCTTACCGTGCACGGCATCGCGGGCGCGGGCGTGATCGGCCTGAAACTCCAGCAGGGCGCGGGTGGGCAGGGCGTCGCCGCTGCGGCCCAGATTGATGCGGGCCGGGGTGGCGGCGGCGAAACGGCTCCAGGGATCGGCGCCGGGCTCCAGGCGCGGAACGGGGCGCAGGGCGTGGCGGTGCTCGCTCATGCCGCTTCTCCCCGGGCCAGCAGGGCGCGGGCGGCGTGGCCGTCGCCGGCCTGCGGCGCCAGGCGGCCCTTGGCGTCGATCATGCCCATGCGCCGCAGCCAGGCCTCGAATTCCGGGGCGGGCGGGCGGTGAAAGAGATGGCGCAGGCTCACCACGTCGTGGAACGAGGTGCTCTGATAGTTCAGCATGATGTCGTCGCCGGCGGGCAGGCCCATGATGAAATTGACCCCGGCGGCGGCCAGCAGGGTCATCAGGCTGTCCATGTCGTCCTGATCGGCCTCGGCGTGGTTGGTGTAGCAGACATCCACCCCCATGGGCAGGCCCAGCAGCTTGGCGCAGAAATGGTCTTCCAGCCCGGCGCGGATGATCTGCTTGGAATCGTAGAGATATTCCGGGCCGATGAAGCCCACCACCGTGTTCACCAGCAAGGGGCGGAAGCGGCGGGCCACGGCATAGGCGCGGGCCTCCACCGTTTGCTGATCGACGCCGTAATGGGCCTCGGCCGACAGGGCGCTGCCCTGGCCGGTTTCGAAATACATCACATTGTCGCCCAGGGTGCCGCGCTTCAGGGCCAGGGCGGCCTGGTGCGCCTCGTCCAGCAGGGCCAGCGAAATGCCGAAGCCGGCATTGGCCGCCTCGGTGCCGGCGATGGATTGGAACACCAGATCCACCGGGGCGTTCTTTTCCATGGCGGCCAGGGCGGTGGTGACATGGGCCAGCACGCAGGACTGGGTGGGCAGATCCAGCTTGCGGCGCAGATCGTCGATCAGCTCCACCAGGGTGATGTAGGAGGCCAGATTGTCGCTGGCCGGATTGATGCCGATCACGGCGTCGCCCACCCCGTGCAGCAGGCCGTCGAGGATGGAGCCGGCGATGCCGGTGGGATCGTCGGTGGGGTGGTTGGGCTGCAGACGGCTGCCCAGGCGCCCGGCCAGCCCCATGGTGGTGCGGAACCGGCTGACCACCCGGCATTTGGCGGCCACGGTGATCAGATCCTGATTGCGCATGATCTTGCTGACCGCCGCCGCCATTTCCGGGGTCAGGCCCGGCGCCAGGGCGGCCAGGGCGGCCTCGTCGGCATCGTAGGACAGCAGCCAGTCGCGCAGATCGCCCACGGTGAACGAGGCCACCGGCCCATGGGCGCGGGCATCGTGGCTGTCTTGGATCAGACGGGTCACCTCGTCGTCCTCGTAGGGGATCAGCGTCTCGTTGAGGAAGGTTGCGAGCGGCAGATCGGCCAGGGCCAGACGCGCCGCCACCCGCCGCAGATCGCTGCCGGCGGCGATGCCGGCCAGCTCGTCGCCCGAGCGGCGCGGCGAGGCGGCGGCCATCAGGGCGCGCAAATCCTCGAAAACATGGCGCTCGCCACCCAGAATCGTGCTGCGTTGGGGCATGGGCGTCCTCGCGGCTGGGGTTGATGATGCCCCGAGCATAAGGCGCCCCCGGCCGCCGCGCTTGACATTTCAGCACAAAATTTGGGCTTCTGAATAAATGGCTAAATTATATGCAATTGTCGCCTGGAGCGGCGGGGCGGATCGGCAACGCGGATGGATTTTTTCATCGTCGGCGTCCCTCAATCGCCGGGCGCTTAAAGCGCCATCGCGCCGAAGACGGTTGGGCGTAAAACAACAGCCGCGCGTTCATCCGATTGCCGAGCGCCGCCCGCTCCTATAGTGTGCGCGGCATGATGAAGCGTTTGCGTCCTCTCCGCCCCGTTCTGGCCGTGGCCGCCCTGGCATGGCTGGTGTCGGCCTGCAGTTTCAATCCCGTCGGCGGCAACGGCGCGGAGCTGACCGGCGTGCAGGTGGGGGGGCGGTCGATTCCCGCCGATGGCGTCTATGTGGTGCAGCGGGGCGATACCATCTACGGCATCGCCCGCGAATATAATCTCTCGGTGCGCTCGCTGATCGATGCCAACCGCCTGGTGCCGCCCTACCAGCTGACGGTGGGGCAGGTGCTGCGGCTTTCCACCAGCAATGAATATGTGGTGCGTCCGGGCGACAGCCTGCTGCGCATCGCCCGCAAGACCGGGGTATCCTACAGCACGCTTTTGCGCATGAACGCCATCAGCAATCCCAACCATATCCGCATCGGCCAGCGGCTGCAGCTGCCGGTGGCCGGCGCCGAGACCGCCGCCGCCGCGCCGGTGGCGCAAAACCAAATAGCGCCGGTGGCGCAAAATGCAGCCGCGCCGGT
>JAJZGK010000179.1 GCA_021798485.1 Pseudomonadota bacterium | reverse complement strand
CTGCCGCTCTGCGGACGACGACGAAGGGGCCATGGCGCCACAGTCCCTCCCTTAAGCCGTCTTGGCCGGGCTTGACCCGGCCATCCCTGTGGGGGCGACGCCGTCTAGAAAGAAACCAGGTCAGACGGCTTACCAGCAGTTTCATACCCGGTGGGTCCGCTCCGTCGGTGGCAACTAGAAAGAAACCAGGTCAGGCGGCTTACCAGCAGTTTCATACCCGGTGGGTCCGCTCCGTCGGTGGCAACTGATACCAACCGCCCAATGACTTGACCGGTTGTATCGTCCCTCGCCGGGCGGCGGCATCCGCCGCCTTGGCCGCTCGCTCAATGCTCGCTGAATACCGGCCAACGAGTCACTTCAATGGTTGGCCGGTATGATCCCGCCCGCAACTACATTCGCCCCGCATTCGTTTCTTTATCGAAACAAGTCGTGGTTCACCAGGGAAGTTTCGCCACCGTCAGCAGCCGCAGCGGCCCCAGATACAGGCTTTGCCGCTGCAGGCTGAGCGGCACGGTAACGCGGGGTTGGCCATCGGGGCCGGGATGGGCCAGGGCGTTCAGCACCATATGGGCCATCATGGCATCCTGGCGGCGCACCACACCGCTTTGCGCCAGGCGGTTCAAGCCCTCGAACAGGCCGCCCACGGCGCAGGAGCTGGAAAACATCGGCTGCATGGCGTCGTCCAGGGCCAGGGTGCCCTGGCCCTCCAGGGTGAAGGGCGGCCAGTCCAGGGCCAGGCGATCCACCTCCAGGGTGCCGCCGCCGTCGCGCCAGGCCGCCAGGGCGCTCTTCAGATCGCCTTTGCCCGGCGCTCCCATCAGCCGCGCCTGCAGCGTGGCCGAGCGCAGGCTGCGCCCCAGGGCCAGGCCGGGCAGATCGGGCAGGGTCAAGCCGGCAAGATCGAACCGCAGGCGGAACGATGCCGTGCGCTCGTCCACCGGGCGGCCCGACGCGGTCAGCCGGGTCAGCACCGCGGTGGCGGCCTCGAGGCGCCCGCCAAAAGCCTCGACCCCGGCCAGGGAAAGATCGGCCTGGCGCCAGCCCGCCGGCGACAGCGCCACCACCACTCCGGCCTGCCGGGCCTTGATCTCCACGGGCAAGCCATGCGCCAGGGTCAGGATATGGCGGCCCGGGGCCAGGATCTTCACATGATCGGGATGCAGCGGCGACAGGCTGACCGACAGTTCCGGCCCCTGCCAGCGGTTGCCGGCGGCATCCATCACCGAGGGGGCGTCCAGCACCAGCCGCACCGGTCCGGGGAACCCCCGCGTCGCCCGGCTGCCGGTGGTCACGGTCCAGCCCGCCGCCATGCGCTGTGCCGCCCAATCATCCAGGCTTTGCTTCATCAGCCGCGACAGGCTGAGCCACCAGGCGCTATAGAGGGCAAAGAACAGCAAGGCCGCCGCCAGCGCAAGCGCTGCGGCGGCCTTGACCGAAATACGGCTGCGGGCGATCTTGATATCCATGGTGCCGCCTTATAGCACATTTCCGGTTATCGCAAAGGAGAGGTCGGGGTGAGTTTCTGGGTGTTCGGATACGGCTCGCTGATGTGGCGGCCGGATTTCCCCTTCGAGGAAAGCCAGACGGCCCTGCTGCATGGCTGGCACCGCGCCATGTGCATCCTTTCCACCCATTACCGCGGCACGCCGGGGCAGCCCGGCCTGGTGCTGGGGCTGACCCGGGGCGGCAGCTGCCGCGGCATCGCCTTCCGCGTTGCCGAGGGACGCGAAGCCGAGGTGCAGGGAATCTTACACCGGCGCGAGCTGATCTCCGACGTTTACACCCCCCGCTTCGCCCCGGTGCGGCTGGGCGACGGCCGCCGGGTGCCGGCCTATATCTTCGTGGCCCGGCCCGAGCATCCGCAATATGCCGGCCGCCTGGATGCGGCGGCGCGGGCGGCCCTGATCCGCCAGGGCCACGGCCATGGCGGCTCCAGCCGCGACTATCTGGCCAGCACCCTGGAGCAACTGGCCGGCATGGGCCTGGGCGGCGGCGAACTGGCCCGCCTGCTGCGCCTGGTGGACGGCAAGGATCAAACCCGGCGGTAGCGCGCCACGGCGCCGCGCTCGATGGCCGCCGACACCAGGCGGTCGATCTCCAGCTTGTGGCGGATCAGCTCCAGCACCCGCAGTTTTTCCTGGTTCATCTCGATATCGGCCACCGCCACGTCGCAGGCCAGGGCATAGGCGGTTTCCCGCAGCTTGCCGGGCAGGGATTGGCGCACCAGATCCAGAACCTTGTCGAGGCCGTCGGGCATTTCCAGCATCTCGGCGCAGGCCTCGGCGGTATTGGGCAGCAGCCGGGGATCGTAATCGGCGAACACCGGCAGGTAATTGACGATCTCGCCGATGGCGCGCAGTTCGGCGTCCGACATGTCCTGATCCGCCGCGGAAACCAACACCATGGCGTAGATCAAGGCGGCCTGAGTACTGATCATGATGGTTCCTCCCCGCTCTTCATGCGCTTCGAAGTGTAAAGCCCCCGGCCCGGCTTGCAAAGACGCCTTGTGGAACGGCTTGAGCCTGAGGAGCGGACATGGCACACCAGGGGCCGGACAGCAAGGGGCCGCGCCGGCCCCGCGAACAAGGGAGAAACGGCAATGTCCGTTACCATTTACCACAATCCAAAATGCAGCAAATCGCGGGAAACCCTGAAGCTGATCGAGGACAAGGGCCTTGCCCCCCGGGTGGTGGAGTATCTGAAAACACCGCCCAGCGCCGCCGAACTGACGGTGATTTTGCGCCAGCTGGGGCTGCCCGCCAGCGGCCTGTTGCGCAAGAAGGAGGCCGCCGAGGCCGGCATCGACCCCGCCCTGCCCGAAGAGGCGCTGATCGCCGCCATGGCGGCGCATCCGGCGGTGATCGAACGCCCCATCGTGGTCTCCGGCGGCCAGGCCCGCCTGGGCCGCCCGCCGGAACAGGTTCTGGAGATTCTTTAATACCAACCGGCCAATGAATTGCCCGGTTGTATCGTCCCTCGCCGGGCGGCGGCATCCGCCGCCTTGGCCGCTCGCTCAATGCTCGCCGGATACCGGCCAACGAGTCACTTCAACGGTTGGCCGGTATAACCGTTATCCCTGCCCGTGCCCCGGATCATGGCCAGGCTCGCCGCCGTGGTCATGGTCGTGGGGATGGCGGTGATGGGCATCGGGAAAATGGGGATGGCGGTGCGCCAGCGGCGCATGCCGGTGGAAATGCCGGTGCGGCCCCGCCGCCTCGCCCGCCGCCTCGCCCGCCGCGTGGGGGTGTTGGTGATGGGCATCGTGCGCGTGCGCATGGTCGTGCGCCAGGGCCTCGTGCCTGTGGTCGTGCTCGTGCCGTTCGCTCATATGCAGCCACAGGCCCAGGGCCATCAGCCCGCCGGCCAGCAGCAGGCGGGGCGTTACCGGCTCGCCCAGGGCCAGCACCGCCAGCAGGGCGCCGACGAAGGGCGCGGTGGAGAAATAGGCGCCGGTGCGGGCGGCGCCCAGATCGCGCAAGGCCAGCACGAAAGCCGCCAGACTGAGCCCGTAGCCAAGAAAGCCCACCAGGCCCCCCAGGGCCAGCACGCCCGGCGAAACCGCCCCCGCCCCTAACAGCAGGGCCAGAACCACATTGGTGGCGCCGGCCCCCAGCCCCTTCAGGGCGGCGATGCGCAAGGGATCGGCCAGGGCGACGCGGCGGGTCAGATTGTTGTCCACGGCCCAGCACAGGCAGGCGCCCAGAATGAACAGGGCCGGGCGGGCCGCCATCCCGCCGCCCCAGCCCCGCCAGGACAGCACCACCGCCCCGGCCACGATGGCCGCCATGCCGAGCACGATGCGGCGGTCGGCGTTTTCCTTGAACACCAGCCAGGCCAGCAGGGCGGTGAACACCCCTTCGGCATTGAGCAGCAGCGAGGCGGCGGCGGCGCCGCTCCCCTTCAGGCCCAGCAGCAGCAGCACCGGCCCGGCCACGCCGCCGGCCAGAACGGCCCCCAGCAGCCAGGGCCATTCGCCCGGCCCCAGCCGGGTGCGTTCGCCGGGCAGCAGCCGCCCCAGCGCCGACAGCCCCAGCCCCGAGCCCAGATACAGCACCCCGGCCAGCAGCCAGGGATCCACCGCGCCCAGCAGCCGCTTGGCCACCGGCGTGCTGGCGCCGAACAGGGCGGCGGCGGCCATGGCCGTCCAAATACCGCGATGGGAAAGATGATCGCCGCGCGTCATGGCCGGAGTATACAGCCGGTGCGCCGGCGCCCCCATCAAAATTACCGCCGGCGCCGGAAAGTCTTGCGCCCAACCTCAATCTGCCTTTTCCTGTGCACCCGTTTCCCCGTCTGGAGGGCCCGCCGCCATGAGAGTGCTGCTTGTCGAGGACAACGAGCGTCTGGCCGGATTGGTCCGCACCGGCCTCGACAAGGCGGGTTTCGCGGTGGATGGCGGCGGCACCGCCGCCGAAGGGCGCGATGCCCTGGCCGCCGCCACCTACGATGTCCTGATCCTCGATCTTGGCCTGCCCGACGAAGACGGCATGGTGCTGCTGCGCGAACTGCGCGCCCGCGGCAGCACCATGCCCGTGCTGATTCTGACGGCGCGCGACGGCACCGGCGACCGTGTGAAGGGCCTGAACGAAGGCGCCGACGACTACCTTTTGAAGCCCTTCGCCATGGAGGAGCTGGTGGCGCGGGTGCGGGCCCTGCTGCGGCGCTCGGGCCGCGCCCTCGAAGCCGTGCTCACCCTGGGCAATCTGCAGTTCAACAGCGCCTTCCGCGAGGCCCGCGTTTCCGGCCGCCCGCTGCCGCTGACCCGCCGCGAACTGGACGCCCTGGAACTTTTGTTCCGCCGCGCCGGCCGCGTGGTCAGCAAGGCGGCCCTGGAAGAGGCCATCTATCCCTTCGACAAGGAAATCGCCTCCAACGCCATCGAGGTTCTGATGCACCGCCTGCGCAAGCGCCTGCAAACCGCCGAGGCGGATGTGGGCATCCACACCATGCGCGGCATCGGTTACATCCTGGCGGAAAAGACGCCGTGACGCGGCCCCGTTCCCTGCTGTTCCACATCGTCTTGTGGCTGCTGGCCGCCGTGACCCTGGGGATCAGCCTGACCGCCGTGCTGCTCTACTGGCAGTTCCGCACCGATAACAGCCTGACCCGCCTGCAAACCCTGCGCGGCCAATCCGATCTGCTGGAGGAGGCCCTGCGCATCGCCCCCGGCGGCCGCCTCACCCTCGCGCTGCCCGCGCGCAGCGCCGACCTGTTCAAGGCCTATTCCACCCATTACGACGTTCTTGACGGCCAGGATGGCCGGATCATCCTGGCCTCGGCAGCGACCGGCCAGGCGTTATGGCCGCTGAAAATGCAGCAAAGCGCCAACAGCCGCTCCACCGGGATCTGGCCGTTCCGGCAGAAGTCGAACCGCGAGGTCTTCTTCGTCAACAACAGCCTGGACGGCGGCGAGATGCATTACGGCCTCAGCCGGATCATCGTCCTCAACCGGCACCCCTATCTGGTGCAGGTGGCCTCCACCGACCGGGAAATGCTGCTGGATTCCGTGGTCGAGGAGTATTTCATCCACATCGGCTGGTTCTGGCTGCCCTTCACCCTGCTGCTGCTGGGCGTCAATATCCTGGCGATCCACCATGGCCTGGCGCCGCTCCGCCACGCCTCGCATCTGGCCGAAGCGATCGGGCCGCAAGGGTTGGGCGAACGCCTGCCGCTGGCGGGCATGCCGCGCGAGATCATCCCCCTGGTGGCGGCGGTCAACGGCGCCTTCGGCCGGATCGAGGCCGCCTACAACGCCCAGCGCGACTTCCTGGCCGATGTCACCCATGAACTGCGCACGCCGCTGGCGGTCATGAAGGCGCATCTTTCGCTGCTGGACGACAAAGCCGGCGCCCGGGATCTGGTGGCCGACCTCGATCAGCTGGAACGGCTGGTGCTGCAGCTGCTCGACGCCGCCCGCCTGGATGTGCTGCGCATCGGCGACCAGGACCAGGCCGACCTGACGGCCCTGGCCCGCGAGGTGGCCGAATATCTGGCGCCGCTGGCCTTGCGGCGCAACCGGTCGATCGCTCTGACGGCGCCGGACTGGCCGGTGCCGGTACGCGGTATCGAGGATGTGCTGTTCCGCGCTTTGCGCAATGTGGTGGAAAACGCCCTGACCCATACCCCGCCCGGCTCGGAAGTGCGCATCACCGTGCGCCAGCCCGCCGCCATCGTGATCGAAGATCAAGGGCCGGGCATCGCCGAAGAGGATCGGACCGCTCTTTTTACCCGCTTCTGGCAAAAGCGGCGGGACCGCCGCAGCGGAAAACGGCGTGGCGCCGGCTTAGGCCTGGCCATCGTGGCCCGCACCATGGAGGAGCACGGAGGCCGCGTGGAGGTGGATCGGAGCGAGACCGGCGGCGCCCGCTTCACGCTTGTTTTCCCCGAATGCGAGCAGCCCTACTGCCTGTAACAGGCTGCGGAAAACGCCGCTTCGCGGATGAGCCACCACCCAGACCCGTTTGGGAGGATCAACCCTCCCGATTGGGGGATCGGGGGCAAATGCCCCCGCAAGAGGGTTTTTCCGCCCCCCCCTGCTGGAGCGCGCTGCGATGAGATGGCCGGGCGCCGCCCCACGGCTGTCCGGTTTAATTTTCTGGACTGAGCGCACGGTGTTGATTCCACTCGTGTTCCAGATGTTGACGCATCTACCGGACACGAAAACGGAGCAACACCGTGCGGCACCAGAATAGCGTTTTCCACGCTGTCTTGAAGCATGCTCCTTGGGCGCCAAGGCCCTTTTGTCGTCGTCCGCAGGGCGGCATCCCCCTCCTGTCGTCATGCGCGGGCTTGACCCGCGCATCATAAGACGGCGTCTCCCCCCACATGGATGGCCGGGTCAAGCCCGGCCAAGACGGCTTAAGGGAAGGACTGTGGC
>JAJZGK010000178.1 GCA_021798485.1 Pseudomonadota bacterium | reverse complement strand
GCCGGCGTTTTTCATTCCGCAGCCTGTTATACCAACCGGCCAATGAATTGACCGGTTGTATCGTCCCTCGCCGGGCGGCGGCATCCGCCGCCTTGGCCGCTCGCTCAAGGCTCGCTGGAGACCGGCCAACCCGTCACTTCAATGGATGGCCGGTATTATACCGGCAGCAGCACCGTGACCCGCAATCCGCCGCCGGCGCGGTTTTTCAGGGTGATGTCGCCGCCATGGGCCCGCACCGCCGAACGGGCCACCGCCAACCCCAGGCCGGTGCCGCCGGTCTCGCGGTTGCGCGAGGCCTCGACCCGGTAAAAAGGCGCGAACACCCGCTCCAGTTCGGCCTCGGGAATGCCCGGCCCATCGTCATCGATGATCACCCGCACATGGCCGCCGTCCTTCCGCTCCAGGCCGATGCGGGCGGTGCCGCCGTATTTGACCGCATTGCCGATCAGATTGGCGAAGGTGCGCTTCAGCCCCAGGGGCCCGGCGGTGATCACCAGCGCGGCGGGGCCGCTGTAATGCCCGCCGAATTCATCGGCCAGATCGGCCAGCATCTGGGCCAGATCCAGGGGCTCGCGCATTTCGCGCGCCGCGTCGTCGCGGGCGAAGGCCAGGGTGGAGGCGATCATCGCCTCCATTTCGGCCAGATCCGACAGCACCTTGCCGCGCTGCTCCTCGTCGTCGATGAATTCGGCCCGCAGTTTCAGGCGGGTGATGGGGGTGCGCAGATCGTGGCTGATGGCCGCCACCATCTGGGTGCGGTCATCGATGAAGCGGCGCAGGCGGGCCTGCATCTCGTTGAAGGCCATGGCCGCCGCCCGCACCTCGCGCGGGCCGCTCACCGCCACCGGCGGCGCGTTGACATCGCGGCCCAGGCGAGAGGCCGCCGCCTCCATCAGCGCCAACGGCCGCGCCGCCCGCCGCGCCGCCAGCAGCGAGAACAGCAGCACCACCACCATGCTGGTCAGCAACGGCCCATAAAAGCCGGGATGCAGGAAGCCCTCGCCCTGGGCGGCGCGCGCCACCATGCGCAGCCAGGTGCCGTCGTCCAGCCGGGTCCAGATCACCAGCGGCGGCGGATGGGGATGCTCCATCTCGTCGGGCGGCGGCCCGAAATCGTCGGGCCCGGCGAAGGCGCCATCCGGTGGCCGCGGAAAAAAGCCCGGCGGCGGATGAAACCCCTGGCGCACCAGAACCGTCCGCCCCGGCATCAGGCGGTGCAGCTCCATCTCCAGATCCCGCGCCTCGCCGGGCACGGGGCCGGACGGCGGCGGGCCGGCCTGCGGCAGCCAGCGCACCCGGAAGCCGGGGGCGTCCAGGGCCCGCTCCGTCTCGAGCCGCCGCGCCGCCGCCGTGCCGTTCAGCACCTGCACCGCCGAAGCGATACGTTCGGCCCGGCGCTGACTGGTCATGCGCAGGAAAAAGGCATGATGGTTCAGGCCGAACAGCAACACCGCCGCCACCTGCGACAGCACCAGCCCCACCAGCAGGATCAGCACGGTGCGCCCCACCAGGGTTTCCGGGACCAGGCGCATCAGCCGGTCACCTCGGCGGCAAAAACATAGCCGCCGCCGCGCACCGTTTTGATCAGCTGCGGATCGGCGGGATCGGCCTCGATCTTGCGGCGCAGGCGCATGACCTGGATATCGATGCTGCGGTCGAACGGCACCGCGGCGCGGCCCCGGGCCAGATCCAGCAGCTGATCGCGCGACAGCACCCGGCGCGGATGGGTGACGAAGGCGTACAAAAGCTCCCACTCGCCGGTGGAGAGAATCACCTCTCCGCCCGCGGCGTTGGTCAGGGTGCGGGCCCCGGCATCCAGCACCCAGCCGGAAAAGCGCAGCAGGGCGCCGGCGGGCAAGGCCGCCTGCGGCGCCTGGGCCCGGCGCAGCACCGCCTTGATGCGGGCCAGCAGCTCGCGCGGATTGAACGGCTTGGCCAGGTAATCGTCGGCGCCCATCTCCAGGCCGACGATGCGGTCCGTCTCCTCGCCCATGGCGGTCAGCATGATCACCGGCAGCGCCGATTTGGCGCGCAGGCGGCGGCACAGCGACAGGCCGTCCTCGCCCGGCATCATCAGATCCAGCACCACCAGATCGATGGCGGCGCCATCGAGGCTGCGCATCATCTCCACGCCATCGCGGGCGGCGCTGACCCGCAGGCCGTGCTTGACGAGAAAACGCGACAGCAGATCGCGGATTTCCCGGTCGTCGTCGACCACCAGGATATGAGGGACGGAGGTATCGTTCATGCCGCGAAGTATAGCGCGGCGGCGCGGCGGACGCAGCCGTTTCGGGGTAACGGAGCGGTTACGGCAAAAGGCCGCCGTAACACAGTGTTACACCTTTCCCGCCCCGGCGACATTTGCTTGAAACAGAAGCCTGTTTCAATGCCTCCATCGAGATTGCTTCCGGCGGTCTTGGCCTGAAACACCCCATCAGGCATAGAACCACCGCCCCTGACCTCTTCAGGGGCGATGGAAGCGCCCCCTTCCTCTTCCCAGACGCCCTTGGGGAAGGGGGCGCGCCTTCCCCCTTAATCCCCCTGTTCCCTGAAGCCCGCGCTGGACGGATGGGCTTTTGCCATGCCATCCTGCCGCCGTCATATCAGAGGGACAGCATTGGGACGCAAGACGCCAAACCATGGAAACGTTGTGCAGTTCGACAGTGTCGGGCTGCGCTACGATCATGGGCCGGAAATATTGCAGGACATCAATTTCGCTCTGCCCGCCGGGTCGTTCCATTTTCTGACCGGCCCCTCGGGAGCCGGAAAGTCCTCGCTGCTGCGCCTGATCTATCTGGCGCAAAAGCCCTCGCGCGGGCGGGTGACCCTGTTCGGCCGCGACACGCTGCTGGCGCGGCGCTACGAACTGCCGGCCCTGCGCCGCCGCGTGGGCGTGGTGTTCCAGGAATTCAAGCTTCTCGATCATCTCTCCACCCTCGACAACGTGGCCCTGCCGTTGCGCGTGGCCGGCGCCGGCGAGGCCGAGGTGCAGAAATTCGTGCCCGATCTTTTGGACTGGGTGGGCTTGAGCGAGCATATCCACGCCAAGCCGCCCACCCTGTCGGGCGGCCAGAAGCAGCGGGTGGCCATCGCCCGCGCCGTTATCGCCCGCCCCGATCTTCTGCTCGCCGACGAACCCACCGGCAATGTGGACGACGACATCGCCATGCGCCTGATGTATCTGTTCGAGGAATTGAACAAGCTGGGCACCACGGTACTGGTGGCCACCCACAATCAAAGCCTGATCTCGCGGCTGCAGCATCCGCGCCTGCATCTGGAGAACGGCGCCCTGTTGGGGCCCGAGCCATGATTCTGTTCGGCGCCCGCTCCGATCTGCCCCTGAAGAACGACGCCACCAGCCGCTTTCTGCCCTGGCTGATCGCCCCCATGGTGTTTCTCTGCTCCATCGCCCTGGCCGGCACCATCATCCTCTACGGCATGATCGGCCGCTGGGACCGCGACGTTTCCGGCACCCTGACGGTGGAGATCGCCGCCGCCCCCGGCGACGCCCAGACCTCGGCGGAACAGACCCGCGCCAAGGTGGAGGCGGCCATCAGGATCCTGTCGGACACGCCGGGCGTGATCCAGGCCCGCGCCCTGAGCCAGGACCAGCTTTCGGCCCTGCTGGCGCCCTGGCTGGGCAAAACCGATCTTTTGCGCGAAATGCCGCTGCCCGCCCTGATCGACGTGACCATCAGCCCCGGGCACGGCCCCGATCTCGATGCCTTGTCGGCCCGCCTCGACAAGGCGGTGGAGGGGGCCTCCATCGATGATCACCGCGTCTGGCTGTCGCGGCTGATCGGCCTGTCGCGGGCCATCGCCGGTCTGGCGGTGGCGGTGGTGGTGATCATCGCCGGCGCCACCTCGGCCACGGTGATCTACGCCACCCGCACCGGCATGGCGGTGCACCGCGAGGTGATCGACGTGCTGCATCTGATCGGCGCCACCGACGATTATATCGCCCGCCAGTTCGCCGACCGCGCCTTCAGTCTGGCCCTGAAAGGCGGCGTGCTGGGCCTGCTGCTGAACATTCCCATCCTGGGCGGGCTGGGCTTTTTCGGCCTGCACCGCCTGCAGGGCGGTTTTCTGGGCGATCTGTCGCTGCCCTTCCTGGGCTGGATCGGCGTGGCGGTGCTGCCGGCGGCCGCCGCCTTTCTCGCCATGCTGACCGCCCGCCTGACCGTGCACGCCACCCTGGCCCGCATGGTGTAAGCCCCATGGCCCGCTCCTTCCGCCGCCCGCCGCCGCGCCGCCTTTGGCCCCGCCTGGCCGCCCCGCCGCTGCTGGCCCTGGCCGCCTGGCTGGGCGGCCTGGCCTGGTTTTCCGCGCATATCCCCCATAGCGTGGCCGATACCGCCACCTCCACCGACGCCATCGTGGTCTTGACCGGCGGCACCGAGCGTCTGGACACCGGCCTGGAGCTGCTCCGCCGCAAGATGGGGCGCAAACTGTTCGTTTCGGGGGTTTATCACAGCGTCGACGTGGCCGCCCTGCTGCGGCTGGCCCGCCAGAAGCCCGACGAGCTGACCTGTTGCCTGGTGCTGGGCCATGCCGCCGACAATACGGTGGGCAATGCCGTGGAAACCGCCGCCTGGATGCGGGCGGAAGGCTTCCGCTCGCTGCGGCTGGTGACCTCGAATTACCATATGCAGCGCAGCCTGCTGGAATTCCATTACGCCATGCCCGATATCGCCATCATTCCCAACCCGGTCTTTCCGCAGAACGTGAAGGGGGAATGGTGGCTGTGGCCCGGCAGCGCCCATCTCATCACCGCCGAATACAGCAAATTTCTGGCGGCGCATCTGCGCCACTGGATGGAAATTCTGGAGGATAATCCGTGACCGCCCTGCGTTCCCTGGCCTATCAGCTGCTGTTCCTGCCCTGGACCCTGGGGCTCAGCCTGCTTTATCTGCCGCTGCTGCTGGGACCGCGGCGGCGGATGCAGCGCGCCGCCGCCTTCTGGCTGCGGGGCGCCCTGGCCCTGCAGGCCGCCGTGCTGGGCCTGCGCTACGAGGTGCGGGGCCGCGAGCATCTGCCGGCGGGAGCGGCCCTGATCGCCGCCAAGCATCAATCGGCCTGGGACACCATGATCTTCCACCAGCTGCTGGGCGATCCGGCCTATGTGCTGAAGCAGGAGCTGCTGCGCCTGCCCTTCATCGG
Source organism: Pseudomonadota bacterium (assembly GCA_021798485.1). Taxonomy (GTDB): domain Bacteria; phylum Pseudomonadota; class Alphaproteobacteria; order Rhodospirillales; family Magnetospirillaceae; genus JAJZGK01. The sequence goes on along the minus strand of JAJZGK010000178.1, from coordinate 1,782 downwards.
CTGGTATCTGCAAAAGACCGGCATGGTGGCCATCGACCGCACCGCCGGCATCAAGGCCCTGAAGCTGATGGTCGACGCCGCCAAGGCCGCCGCCGCCGAGGGCCGCCAGGTGGTGATCTTTCCCGAAGGCCACCGCGCCCCGGCCGGCCAGAGCGGCGACTATCATTCCGGCGTCGCCGCCCTTTATGCCGGACTGGAGCTGCCGCTGGTGCCGGTGGCCCTCAATTCCGGTCTGTTCTGGGGGCGCAACGCCTTTTTGCGCCATGCCGGGGTGATCACCCTGGAATTCCTGCCCGCCATCCCCCCCGGCCTCAACCGCAAACTGCTGATGCCGGAACTGGAGCAGCGCATCGAAACCGCCACCCGCGCCCTGGAGGCCGAGGCCCTGGCCCGCCATCCGCATCTGCCGCCGCTGCCGGCGGCGGATGCGGTATGATCCGGCCATGAGCGAGGCCCGCCTGAAAAGCGGCTTCTGGGTGCAGGCCCTGGTGCGCGGCGCCCAGCGCCACGATGCCTATGCCGTGGTCGCCCGCAAGGGCGACGCCGATGCCGGCGCCATTCTGCTGAAACAGAGTTTCCTCGACGGCACCTGCACGGTGCTGAGCCAGCTGCGCGCCCCCGACGGCCGTCCGGCCTGGCGCCGCGCCACCGGCCCGGTCCCGGTGCCGGAAGCCGAGGCCGACGCCCTGATCGCCCGCCACCTGGCGCGGGACGGCGATCTTTGGGTGGTGGACATCGAAAGTCCGCGGGGCTGGCTGCCCGAGGACTGTCTGGTGCTGGGATAGGGCGTTCCGCGATGCAACGGCATCCTGCCCCCTACCCGGCGGATGGACGGGAGCGCGCCGGAAACCAGTGATGCACCGTGTGATAGCCTTCCATGGGGATATAACCCAGGCGCACGGCGCAGCGGAGCGATGCCATATTCCACAGCTGGGTTGGATAAAGGGTGCGCACAGCTCCCCGCGACGCATCGAAAGACAACTGACACCGCAGCAGATCAAGCAGAATGCCCCGCCCCCGCCAGTCCTCTTCCACCATGCCCAAACCGAGGTGCGTGACATCCGGCGCGCCGCAATCCGAGCCCAGAAATCCGACGACATTGCCCTCCCCCTCGGCGATCCAGGAAACCGTTTTGCCATCGGACGCGCAGAGCCGGCTCCCCCAGTCGGGCAAGACGGCGTTGCAGGCATCCCGGTCGAGATTGGGATCGGCCCAGTAATGATTGGGATAATCGTGGAAGGCCCTGGCGGCCAGCAAGGCCACCGCCTCGGCATCCTTGGGAGAGGCGCGGCGAAACACGATATCGGCGGGCGCCTCGAACAGGGCGTCCTCCGGCAGACTGGCGCGCGAAAAGACACACAGCGTATCGGTCAGCAGGGCGCCTTCGGCCAGCAGCGGCTGGCCGAGAAACGGCGTCAGCGCCGGCATGCGGGCGATCAGCAGTTCGACGCCATGCCGGGCGCAGAAGGCCAAAGCCTCCTCCCGCTCCGCCACGGTCTTGACGGTGGCGCGGGCGATCACGATGCCGAAGCGCGCCTGATCGATCTCGGACAGCGCGATCATGCCCGCCCGCCATCGGCTTCGTCGCGGATCACGTAACTGGGCTGTCCCATGGAGCGGAGATGCAACCGGGAGATATATTCCCCGATGAAGCCCAGAGACAGCAGCTGCGCTCCGGACACGATAAGGAGAACCGAGGCCAGGAACGTGAACCCGGCCACATGAACGCTGGACCCGAAATAGCGGATCAGCACATAGGCCAGCAAACCGCACCCAGATCGG
>JAJZGK010000177.1 GCA_021798485.1 Pseudomonadota bacterium | reverse complement strand
TCTCACCCCCGACGTCATCACCCTGGATGTGGAGATGCCGCGCATGGACGGCATCACCTTTCTGCGCAAGCTGATGGCCCAGCATCCCATCCCGGTGGTGATGTGCTCGTCGCTGACCGAGGCGGGCTCGGAAACCCTGATGCAGGCTCTGGCGGCGGGGGCGGTGGACGTGATCCTGAAGCCCCGGCTCGACGTGCGCGCCCATCTGCAGGACACCGCCCTGACCATCTGCGACACGGTGGTCGCCGCCGCCCGGGCCAATCTGGCCCGGCTGCCGCTGCGCCGTCCCTCTCTCCAGGTGGAACGCAAACTGACCGCCGACGTCATCATGCCCGCGCCCCAGGCCAGCCGGGCCATGGCCCGCACCACCGAGCGGGTGGTCTGCATCGGCGCCTCCACCGGCGGCACCGAATCGCTGCGGGCGGTACTGGAACAGCTGCCCGGCGATTGCCCCGGCATCGTGGTGGTGCAGCATATGCCGGAAAAATTCACCGCCTCGTTCGCCCAGCGCCTCGACAGTTTGTGCGAGGTTTCGGTGCGGGAAGCCGCCGACGGCGATCCGGTGCTGCGCGGCCACGTGCTGATCGCCCCCGGCAACCGCCATCTGCTGCTGCAGCGGTCCGGCGCGCGCTATCATGTTCAGATCAAGGACGGGCCGCCGGTCTCGCGCCACCGCCCCTCGGTGGATGTGCTGTTCCGCTCGGCGGCGCAGTGTGCCGGAGCCAACGCGGTGGGCATCCTGATGACCGGCATGGGCGACGACGGCGCCCGCGGCCTGGGGGAAATGCGCCAGGCCGGCGCCTTCACCCTGGCCCAGGACGAGGCCAGCTGCGTGGTGTTCGGCATGCCCAGGGAAGCCATCGCCCTCGGCGCCGTCGATAAGGTGGTGGCTCTGGATCAGATCCCCGGCGAAATCCGCCGGGCCGACACGGCCCGGCCCTGACATGCGAAAGGCCCCCATGGACGGATCCCCCCTTGCCGCCGCCGCGCCGCCGCCGCCGCTGGATGATGCCGCCCGCGCCGTGGAAAGCCTGTTCCTGGACGTGGGCGAAAAGCTGACGGCGGGTGCCGCCGATCTTTCCACCGTCACCCGCCGCTTCGAAAGCCTGACGGCGCGGCTGGAAGAAGACGATCTGCGCCAGGCCGTGGCCTGCCTGGAACAGGTGGCCGGCGGCGTTGCCGCCATCGGCCGGGCCAGCGCCGCCCACCTGGCCGACCTCGACGGCATGGTCGGGAGGGTGGCGCAGCTGCAGGCCCGTCTGGTCCGGCTGTGCAAGACCATCGCCGAGGTGCGGCTGCTGTCGGTCAATGCCCGCATCGAAGCCGCCCATGTGGCCTCGGGCGCCCTCGATTTCACCGTTTTCACCACGGAAATCGGCCGCCTGTCCGATCTGGCCGAGCAAAGCCTGCACAATCTCGGCGGCGAGCTGGACGGCCTGGACCAGCGCATCCAGACGGCCCGCGACGGCCAGCGCCGCTTCCAGACCGCCCATCGTCAGTCTTTGAACGAGATCGGCGGTAAAATCGGCAATGCCGCCGCCGCCGCCGACGGTCGCCGCGCCGCCGCCGCCGCCACCCTGGCCGCCATCGCCGACGAGGCCCGTTCGGTCGGCGCCCATCTCGGCGCGGCGGTGCTGGCCCTGCAGATCGGCGATATCACCCGGCAACGGCTGGATCATGTGACCGAGGCTCTGGCCACCCCGCCCGATGCGCCGGCCCTGGCCGCCGCCCTCTACCGCTTGCAGGCGGCCCAGCTGGATCATGCCGCCGACGATCTGCGCCAGGCCGCCGAGACGGCGCGGCGCAATCTGAACGCCATCGCCGATGAGGCCCGCCATCTGGAACAGCAGGGCCGCCTCACCTTCGGCGGCGGCCAGGACGGCCAGGGCTCCTTTCTGCAGGATCTGGCCGAACAGCTGCGCGCCGCCAACGGCATGATGGCCGAATACGGCCGCGCCACCCGCGAAACCGAAAGCCTGGTGCGGGCGGTGGCGGCGCGCGGCGCCGGTATGGTGGAGCATGTGGAAGCGGTGCATTCCATCGAGATCGATCTGCGCCTGATGGGCCTGAACGCCACCCTGAAGTGCGGACGGCTGGGCTCGGATGGCCGGGCCCTGGGCATTATCGCCCAGACCTTACGCGGCTATGCCGGCAGCACCGTGGCCGATGCCGGGCACGTGATGGAGGGGCTGAACAGCGTTATCGACTCCGCCGTGCGCCTGAGCGGCCAAACCGGCGACGACGACGGCATCGGCGGCCTGCTGGCGGGGATGGAGGCGGCGGAAGCCAGCCTGACCGCGGCCGGTGCTGATCTGGCCCAAACCCTGTCCGCCCTGGCCGCCGCCCTCGGCCGCGTGATCCAGGCCCTGGGCCACGCCCAGGCCGGACTGGCCGGAACCGAGGGCCTGGACGGCACGCTGCGCGCCGCCGCCGCCCAACTGCGCGGTCAGGCCGGCAGCCTCGCCCCCGAAGACGGCGATGCCGATCTCGACCCGGAGCTTCTGGACCATTTGGCCGGGCGCTACACCATGGACCGCGAGCGCGAGGTGCATGCCCGGCACAGCGCCGGCGCCGCCCCTCCGGCACCGGCGGAGGCGGCGGGCGGCGGCGATATCGATCAGTTCCTGTTCTGAAGGCCGTCTCCGCCCTCGGCGAAGGCGCGCATGATCGCCGTCACCTCGTCCTCTGCCGAGAGGAAGACCTCGACACAGGCCGGATCGAAATGGCCGCCGCGCTGGCCGATCACATAGTCCAGCGAGCGCTCCAGGCTCCAGGCCTCCTTGTAAGGGCGCACGCTGGTCAGGGCGTCGAAGGCATCGGCCAGGGCGACGATCCGCCCCGACTGCGGAATGGCCTCGCCGCCCAGGCCGCGCGGATAGCCGCCGCCGTCGTAGCGCTCGTGATGGCAATAGGCGATTTCGGCGGCCAGATTGAGCAGGGGCGAGGTGCTGCCCGCAAGGATATGCGCGCCATATTCGGCATGACGCCACATCACCCGGCGCTCATCATCGGTCAGGGGGCCCGGTTTCAGCAAAATGGTGTCGGGAATGCCCACCTTGCCCACATCATGCAGCGGCGCCGCCGTGCACAGAGCCTCGCACCGCGCCTCGTCCAGCCCCAGCCGCCTGGCGATCAGGCGGGAATAGTGCGCCATGCGTAAAAGATGGCGTCCGGTCTCGGGATCGCGGTGCTCGGCGGTGCGGGCGATATAGTGAATGGTTTCCCGTTCCCGCTCCAAAACCTTGCGGGTGGCCCGCTCCACCGCCTCGGCCAGATGGCAGGACAGATCGTTCAAGGCCTTGTGGGCGCCATACCCCTTCAGCAGATTGCGGCTGCGGGCCACGAACTCGATGGGATCGATGGGCTTGATGAGGAAATCGGTAGCCCCCAGCTGCAGCGCCTTGTAGCGGACATCCTTGAGATCGAGCGAGGTGACCATCACCACCGGCACCTCGCTTTTGCCCGCCTGGCCGCGAAACCGTTCGATGAAACGCAGGCCGTCCATCCCCGGCATGATGTAGTCCACCACGATCAGATCCATGTCGTTGCCCAGGCACCAGTCCAGGGCCGCCTCGGACTCCTGAAACGGCAGGGCCTCGCAATCGGGGATGGCCCGGATCAACCCCGCCATGTAGGTCACGGCGCTTTCACTGTCATCGATAAGCACGATCCGCATAGTCCGCACCCTTAAGCCGCTTAAAACCCAGGTCCCGCGCGTTTCAGGATAGCGGATCGCCCGCCGCCGGGGGGCGCGCTTAGGAACGAACCGCCGTTTGGAGGAACCGCCAAGAGCGCGCTTTTGTGAATCGGCTTCATACTATGGGATGAGCATCGATACCAAGAATGGGGGGGCCACGCTTCCGACACGTAACGGCGGAAAGTTAAAAGTGATATAAATAAAATTTAAGAAACAGAGGATGTAAATTTCGCCCGATCACAAAAAACAGAACATGGGCGAATATAGGGGGAGGTTCACATGAGCTTTTCATTTTTCCGCGAAAAAACCGACACCTATCAGGATATGCATCTGGTTTTTTTCAACCAAACTCCGGATGCCATTCTGGTTATTGACGAATCCGCCCGTTTTGTCGATTGCAACGATGCCGCCGTCAAGATGTTCCGGGCCCCCGGCAGGCAGGCCATTCTCAACAGCCATCCCAGCGCTTTGTCGCCGCCGACCCAGCCGGGCGGCCGCGACTCGAAAACCCTGGCCGACGAAATCATCGGCGAGGCCCTGCGCGTGGGCTTCGCCCGTTTCGAATGGCTGCACCGCCGCCTCGACGGCGAGGCGTTTCCGGTCACCGTCACCCTTTTCACCGCCGCGGTGCGGGGCAAGCCCCACATCTTCACCTGCCTGTCGGATTTTTCCGACATGAAGGAACGGGAACGCCGCGCCGCCGCCATGCGCGACGCCACCAGCCGCTTCGATCAGGGCGTGAGCGGTCTTCTGGCCGAACTGACCGGCGCCGCCCACGACATGAGCGGCCTGGCGCGCGGTATGGTGAGCGATACCGAGGAAACCCGCCATCAAGCCGATGCCACCAGTTCGGCCAGCAGCCAGGCCTCGGCCAGCGTGCAGACCATCGCCAGCGCCGCCGAGGAACTGTCCACCTCCATCACCGAGATTTCCCACCAGGTGCATCAGGCCGCCACCTTGTCGCAGAACGCCGCCCGCGACGCCGATCAGGCCAACAGCACCGTGCAGAGCCTGGCCGCCAGCTCGGCCAGAATCGGCGACGTGGTGCAGCTGATCAACGATATCGCCAGCCAGACCAACCTTCTGGCCCTGAACGCCACCATCGAGGCGGCCCGCGCCGGTGAGGCCGGCAAGGGCTTCGCCGTGGTGGCCGGCGAGGTCAAATCCCTGGCCAACCAGACCAGCCGGGCCACCGACGAGATCACCGCCCAGATCGCCGACGTGCAGCGCACCAGCCGCGAGGCCGCCAACGCCATCGGCGCCATCGTCGGCCGCATCGGCGGCATCAACAGCATCGCCTCGGCCATTGCCGCCGCGGTGGAGCAGCAAACCGCCGCCACATCGGAAATCGCCCGCAGCATCCAGGGCGCCGCCGACGCCACCCATCAGGTGTCGGCCAGCATTTCCGGCGTCAACAGCGTGGCGGAACGGGCCGGCGCCAGCGCCACCCGGGTGCAAAGCTCCAGCGATCTCGTCACCCACCATATCGATCTGCTGCGCGGCCTGTCCGATACCTTCCTGCAGGAGGTGCGCGCCCTCGAACAGCGTTGAGGGTTTTCATCCGGGGGCCGAGGCCCCCGGGCGTCCCCGTCTTGATCTTCGCCGAAGTGCGGCCTTACAGTATGGCAGGGTTGATCGGGAGAGGGACGGAAGATGACGACCACAACCGCCAGCCGCCTGCGGGCGGGCGTCGCCGTTCTGCTGTTCCGCCTGAACACCCGCCGCCGCCGCCGCGCCGCCGCCATCACCGCCGCTTTGCTGCTGCTGGTGGGGGCCTTGGGCTTTTTCGCCGCGCCGCCGCTGATCCGCCATGCCGCCGAGCGGCAGTTGAGCCAGGCGCTGCACCGCCCCGCCCATATCGGCCATGTGGCCTTCAACCCCTACACCCTGCGCCTGGAGGTGGATGATCTCGGCATCGGCGCCCGCACCGGCCCCGGCCAGCTGCTCGGCATCGCCAAACTGGTGGTGCGGGTTTCGTGGGGATCGCTGTTCCGTCTGGCCCCCATCATCAGCGAGATCCGGATCGAACAGCCGCGCCTGACCCTGGTGCGCGACCAGCCCCAGCATTTCAACATCAGCGACCTCATCGCCGACGCCATGGCCCCCTCCGCCGCGCCGGCGGCAGCCGCGCCGGCGCCCCTGCCCCGCTTCGCCCTGTCCAATATCCAGCTCGACGGCGGCAGCATCCATTTCGACGATCAGGTGCTGCACCGCCAGCATGTGATCGACCAATGGTCTTTGCATATTCCCTTCCTGGCCAACCTGCCCACCCAGACCGGAATTTTCGTGCAGCCCCGCCTGTCGGCCCGCATCGACGGCAGCCCGCTGGAGCTGACCGCCCGCAGCAAACCCTTTCTGCCCTCGCTGGACTCCACCCTGTCCCTGACCCTGCGGAGCCTCGATCTGCCGCCGCTGCTGTCCTACGCTCCGGTGCCGCTGCCCGTGGCCCTGCCCGCCGGGCGGCTCTCCTGCGATCTGACCCTGCATTTCCGCCGCCAGGGCGACAGCCCGGAGATCAGCCTGTCGGGCAGCGTCGATGTGGAGGCGCCGCGCCTGACCACCCCGGACGGCGCGCCGCTGCTCTCGGCCCAGGCCCTGCATGTCACCGCCTGGGATCTGGAGCCCTTGCGGCAGCGGCTGCATTTCAATCTGATCCGCCTCGACCAGCCGGTGGTGGATCTGGTCCGCCGTCCCGATGGCCGGCTGCGGCTGCCGCTGCCGGCCGCCGCCCCCGCCACCACCGGGAAAGCGGCGGCGGCCCCCGCCGCGCCGCTGGATCTCAGCATCCAGCAGGCCGTTCTCAATGACGGCACCCTGCATTTCGCCGACGCCACCCCCCACCCCGCCGCCGCATTGAGCCTCAACCATCTGAACGCCGCGCTGTCCGATTTCGCCCTCACCGCCGCCACCCCCGCCGCCTACAGCCTGTCGGCCAGCCTCGGCAGCGGCGGCACCGTGGCCCTGACCGGCTCCCTGCGCCCCGCCGCCGGGCAGACCCAGCTGCATCTGACCCTCCAGGATCTGGCCCTGGCCCCGCTGCATCCCTATCTGTCCGACGCGCCGGTGGATGTGCTCGACGGCCGGCTCGGCCTCAGCCTCGACGCCGCCGCCGACTGGTCGAAACCGGCGCTGGCTCTGCGCGTCGCCCAGGCCGCCCTCCAGATGAAGGCGCTGCATCTGACCCTGCCCGAGCGGCGGGCCCTGACCATCACCCAGGCCGCCCTCAGCCTCGACGGCCTCGATGTCGCCGCACCCGCCCCGGCCAGCGCCGCCGCC
>JAJZGK010000176.1 GCA_021798485.1 Pseudomonadota bacterium | reverse complement strand
GCCGGCATTTGGCTTTTATACCAACCGCCCAATGAATTGACCGGTTGTATCGTCCCTCGCCGGGCGGCGGCATCCGCCGCCTTGGCCGCTCGCTCAATGCTCGCTGGAGACCGGCCAACGAGTCACGTCAATGGTTGGCCGGTATTACACCTCGGTCAGCACGCCCTCGCGCAGGGTCACCATGCGGTCCATGCGCCGGGCCAGATCGGGATTGTGGGTGGCGATCAGCGCCGCCAGGCCCTGGCCGCGCACCAGCTCCATCAACTGGGCGAACACCCCGTCGGAGGTGTGGGGATCGAGGTTGCCGGTGGGCTCGTCGGCCAGCAGCAGGGTGGGGCCGTTGGCCAGGGCGCGGGCGATGGCCACGCGCTGCTGTTCGCCGCCCGACAGCTGGCCGGGACGATGGGCGGCGCGATGCCCCAGCCCCATGCGCTCCAGCAGATCGCCGCCGCGTTCCGCCGCCAGGGCGCGGGATTTGCCGTTGATCATCTGCGGCAGCACCACATTTTCCAGGGCGGAAAATTCCGGCAGCAGATGATGATACTGGTAGACGAAGCCCAGTTTGTGGCGGCGCATGCGCGTGCGCTTGTCGTCCGACAGGCCGCCGCAGGCGAAGCCGTCCACCCACACCTCGCCGTCATCCGGGCGCTCCAGCAGCCCGGCAATTTGCAAAAGGGTGGATTTCCCCGCCCCCGACGGCCCCACCAGGGCCACGATTTCGCCGCGATGCACGGTCAGGCTGGCGCCGTTCAGCACCGCAAGCTCTTCCTTGCCCTGCTTGAAATGACGGCGCACGCCGTCCAGGGCCAAAGCCACCTCACTCATAGCGCAACGCCTCCACCGGATCGAGCCGGGCCGCCCGCCAGCTGGGATAGATGGTGGCGGCGAACGACAGCGCCAGCGACAGCACCACCACCAGGATCACCTCGCCGCTATCGACGCGGGCCGGCAGCTGACTCAGGAAATAGATCTCGGCATTGAACAGATCGGTGCCGGTCAGGCTTTGCAGGAATCGGCGGATATGCTCGATATTATAGGCGAAGGCCAGCCCCAGCCCCACCCCGGCCGCCGTGCCGGTCACCCCCACCGAGGCCCCCGACAGGAAGAAAATGCGCATGATCATGCCGCGGGTGGCCCCCATGGTGCGCAGGATGGCGATATCGCGGCCCTTGTCCTTCACCAGCATGATCAGGCTGGAGATGATGTTGAAGGCCGCCACCAGGATGATCAGGGTCAGGATCAGGAACATCACATTGCGTTCCACCTGCACCGCGTTGAAATAGCTGGCATTGGCCTTCTGCCAGTCATAAACCCGCACATGGCCCTGGGTTTCGTTCAGCACCACGTCGGAGACATCGGCGGCACGGTCGGGGTCATCCACCTTGACCTGCAGATCGGTCACCTGCCCCGGCAGCAGGAAATAGACCTGGGCGGCCTCCAGCGGCATGAAAATGAACGAGGAATCATACTCGTACATGCCGGAATTGAAGGTGGCGACGATGCGGTAGGCGCGCACGCGCGGCACCGTGCCGAAGGCGGTGACATTGCCCTTGGGAGAAATCAGGGTGATCTTGTCGCCCACCGTCAGCCCCATCTTCTCGGCCAGACGGTAGCCCACCACCACGGCGTCATCGCCGGTGAACTGGCGGGGATCGCCCAGCTGGATCTGATCCCAGGGATGATGGCGCGACATCAGGCCGGCCAGATCGGCGGCGCGCACGCCGCGCACCACGGCGCCCGATCCGCCCGAACGGGGCGAGGACACCAGAACCTGCCCTTCCAGGGTGGGGGTGACCGAAACCACATGGGCGATATGGCGGATCTTATCGGCCAGGGGATCGAAATTGGCCAAACCGCCGCCGCCTTCGGCATAAACGCCCACATGGCCGTTCATGCCTAAGATGCGGCTCATCAGTTCGGCCCGAAAGCCGTTCATCACCGACATAACGATAATCAGAGTGGCCACGCCAAGGGCGATGCCCAGCAGCGAAAACCAGGCGATGATGGAAATAAATCCCTCGCGGCGCCGGGCCCTGAGATACCGGGCGGCCACCATTCTCTCAAACGCGCCGAAGATCATGATGCGATCCTAAAAGCATGAGGGCCGCCGGCGCCCTTTGGCGGCCGGCGGCCCGTCGCGGTTTTATACCCGCCCGAAGCGGGCGATAACGTCGGAAAGGCTCATCTCCTGGCGTTCGCCGCTGGCGCGGTTCTTCACTTCCACCGCGCCCGAGGCCAGACCCTTGGGGCCAACGATCACCTGCCAGGGCAGGCCGATCAGATCCATGTTGGCGAACTTGGCCCCGGCCCGCTCGTCGCGGTCGTCGTAGAGCACTTCGTCGCCGAAGGCGCGGTACAGGGTTTCGCAGGCCTCGTCGCAGGCGGCATCGCCCTTCTTCAGATTGATGAGGCCGATACGGAACGGCGCCACCGCCTCGGGCCAGACGATGCCGGCATCATCATGATAAGCCTCGATCAGAGCGCCCATCAGCCGCGATACGCCGATGCCGTAGCTGCCCATTTCCACCGTCACCGGCTCGCCGTCGGGGCCGGCCACCACCGCGCCCATGGCCTTGGAATATTTGGTGCCGAAATAGAAGATATGCCCCACTTCGATACCGCGCGCCGCCACCAGTTTGTCGCCCAGTTCGGCTTCGATGGCCGGATCCTGCTTTTCCTCGGTCACGGCATATTTGCCGGTCAGCTCATCCACCAGGGGCTGCAGATCGCCGCTGTAATCGACATCGCGGTCCCGCCAGTCCATTTCGATGAAATCGCGGTGCACGAACACCCCGGATTCGCCGGTTTCGGCCAGAATATGGAATTCGTGCGACAGATCGCCGCCGATGGGGCCGGTATCGGCCTTCATGGGGATGGCCTTCAGGCCCATGCGGGCGAAGGTGCGCATATAGGCGATGAACATGCGGTTGTAGGAGCGGCGGGCGGCGGCGGCATCGAGATCGAAGGAATAGCTGTCCTTCATCAGGAACTCGCGGCCGCGCATCACGCCGAAGCGCGGACGCACCTCGTCGCGGAACTTCCACTGGATATGGTAAAGGATGCGCGGCAGTTCCTTGTAGCTTTTCACATTGTCGCGGAACAGCGCGGTGATCATTTCCTCGTTGGTGGGGCCGAACAGCATTTCCCGCTCGTGCCGGTCGGTGATGCGCAGCATCTCCTTGCCGTAATCATCGTAGCGGCCGGAGTCCTTCCACAGATCGGCCGACTGGATGGTGGGCATCAGCAGTTCCTGCGCCCCGGCGCGGTCCTGCTCCTCGCGCACGATCTGCTCGATCTTGCGCAGCACCCGGTAGCCCAGCGGCAGCCACACATAAATGCCGGCGGCGGTCTGGCGGATCATGCCGGCCCGAAGCATCAGGCGGTGCGAGACGATCTGGGCCTCGGTGGGGTTTTCCTTCAGGGTGGGCAGGAAATAAACGGAGAGACGCATTCTGCTCCTCGAAAAAACAGGCAGGGTGAACAACTGGCCGAGACTTTAGGCAAAGTCTTGACCCAGGTCCATCTTTATAGCGGCACTATCAGCGGTGCCCGCCGCCCCGGCAGGCCTGGCGCACCATGGCGTCCTGCTCGCCGTCGAGGGGATGGCCGTTCAGGAAGGTGCGGCCGGTTTTCAGATCCACGGTCACCTGGGCCACCGGCACCGCGGTATTGGCATAAGGCGGCTGGGTGGTGGCGGTGCCCTTGTTGACGCCGGTATAGTTCATGGGATTGATCATCAGCGGGAACTCGATGCGTTCGGGCAGCTGCACGCCCGCATCGCCGCCCAGATCGGCCGGAGCCACATAATTCCCATGCACATCCTGGCCCGGATGATAGGTCACATCATCGGACGGCTGATAGGTCAGCAAAGCCTGGCAATCCTCGCGGGTGACGTAAACCGGGGTTCCGGCGATGGTCACCTCGCCGGCCCGGGCCAGGCCCGGCAGCAGCAGCACGACGGCAATAACGGCGGCGCGCGAAACAAACATGAACGGCCTCCTGGGGCAGCGGGAACGCGCTCCCCAGCATGCCCGATTCCACGATCGGCTGACAATGGGCGGGTGTGGCGGGTAAGCCCTCCCCGGCGCCAGCTGGACCTTCAACAGCCGCCATTACGTGGATTCTGCCGGCACCCCGCACGATATCGATCCCCCGGTGCCGGGAGGCGCCACCAGCACCCAGACTTTGGTCATATAAGACCGGCCAGCCATTGAAGTGACTCGTTGGCCGGTTTCCAGCGAGCCTTGAGCGAGCGGCCAAGGCTGCGGATGCAGCCGCCCGGCGAGGGACACTACAACCGGGCAATTCATTGGCCGGTTGGTACTAAGAGCAACGGACGCGCAATTTTCGCAAATTTTAATGATGACAATGAGAAGGAAATTACGTATGGTCCCCGTCATAAAGAAGGGGGCCGAGCATCCTTGCTCCATCCCGGGTTTAGGGAGGAGATGCAAACCCAGCCGGGATGAACCTGGCGGTTGCCATCTCGTGAGGTGAAAAGGCAAGACTGGCGGGTCTTGCCTTTTTTCTATGCCTCGGGCCTAGCCCAGTGTTCCCACCTCGTGCAGAAAACCGGTGATGAGATCGCGCAGGCCGCCCGAGCCGCTGGCCACAGAACGGGCCGAGGCCAGCACCTTGTCGGCGGCCGAGCCGGTTTCCACGGCGGCATGGGTCACGCCGCCGATGGTCTGCGACACCTGGCGGGTGCCGTTGGCGGCATCCTGCACGCTGCGGGCGATGCCCGAGGTGGCGGCCAGTTGCTCTTCCACCGCCGCGGCGATGGCCGAGGCGATATCGTTGATCTCGGTAATGCGGGTGACGATGGCGCCGATGGCATCCACCGCCTGACGGGTGGCATCCTGCACGCCGCCGATCTGGGCGGTGATCTCGTCGGTGGCCTTGGCGGTTTGATTGGCGAGATTCTTCACCTCGCCCGCCACCACGGCAAAGCCCTTGCCGGCATCACCGGCCCTGGCCGCCTCGATGGTGGCGTTCAGGGCCAGCAGGTTGGTTTGGCTGGCGATATCGTTGATCAGCTTCACCACGTCGCTGATGCGGGTGGAGCGCTCGGCCAGTTCCTGCATGGTGGCGTTGGTGCGCTGCGCCTCGTCGGAGGCCAGCTGCGAGATCTGACTGGACTGGGCCACCTGCTGGGAAATCTCGCGGATGGAGTGCGACAGCTGATCGGCGGCCTCGGCCACCGTCTGCACGCTGGACGAAGCCAGATCGCTGGCATTACCCACCCCGGCGGCCTGGCTGCGGGTCTGCTCGGCATTGGCCGACATGGTCTGGGCCACCGTGTTCATCTCGTTGGCGGCGCCGGCCACGCCATCCAGCAGCCCGCGCACCTCGCGGCCGAAGCGATCGGTCATGCTGTGCAGGGCCTGGGCGCGGGCTTCGCGCGCCTTCATGTCGGAAAAATCCGACAGCGCGGTATAGATATAGTTCTTGCCCTCCACATTGGTCAGAAACAGCGTGACCGTCACGTGGAAGTCGCTGCCGTCGGCGCGGCGGTGCGTCCATTCAAAGCGCTTGTAGCCCGCCGTCATCGCCTCGGCGATGATGCGCTGCGCCGCCACCCCCGACTCCTCGCCGTTGGGCTGGCGCGGCGGCGACAGCGCGGCGGGAGAGACATTGATCACCGCCCGCTTCTCGTGATAGCCGAACATGCGCACCGCCGAGGCGTTGCATTCCACGAAATTCCCCTGCTCGTCGATCACCAGCAGGGCATCGGGCGTTGCGTCGAAAAAGGCAAGCTTAAGCGGCAGGGCGCTGTCGGCGCCCGCCTTTGCGGAAAAGAAACCCATGAAACCACCCCAATTTGAATTTATTTATGAATAACGAATAAACCAATAGGGGGAAAAAGCCATCAGGAAATATTGGGTATTTACCGGTGTGAAAGAGTTTAGGCGCGCAGCACCGAAGCCAGGGCGGCGGCGGCGGCTTCGAGAACGGCGGGGGGATGGGCGGCGTAGCCCAGGATCAGGCCCGGCCGCCCCGGCCGCAGGCGGTAGCGGCTGAGCGGCACCGGCCCCAAGCCTTTGGCGCGGGCGGCCCGGGCCAGGGCCTGATCGTCGCGCCCCTCGGGCAGCCAGGCCAGAATATGGGTTCCGGCCTCGCCCGCCGAAATTTCGGCCAGACCGGCCAAATGGCGCGTGGCCGCCGCCAACAGGGCGGCGCGGCGCTCGCCATAGGCGGCGCGCAGGCGGCGCAGATGCGCCTGCAACAGCCCTTCGGCCATGAAATCGGCCATGGCCGCCTGCCCCAGCAGCGGCGGCGCCCCATCGGCGGCGGCGCGCAGGGCCAGCACGGGCGCCAGCAGATCGGGCGGCGCCACCAGCCAGCCCAGCCGCAGCCCGGCGAACATGCTTTTGGAAAAGGTGCCGCAATAAAGGGTGCGCCCGTTGGGATCCAGCCCCTGCAGCGCCGCCAGGGGCGGGCCGTTATAGCGGAAATCGCTGTCGTAATCGTCTTCCACGATCCAGCCGCCGCTGCGCGCCGCCCACTCGATCAGGGCCAGGCGCCGTTCCACCGGCATGGTGGCGCCGGTGGGAAACTGGTGCGAGGGGGTGATGAAAGCCACCCTGGCCCCCGGCTGCGCCCGTTCGGCGGCGCGGGGATCAAATCCTTGCCCATCCACCGGCACCGGCAGCGGCACCGCCCCGGCGGCCCGCAAGGCCGCCTTCAGCCCGCCATATCCGGGATCCTCGATCCAGGCCTGATCGCCGGGGTCCAGCAGCAGGCGGACCGCCAGATCCAAAGCCTGTTGCGAGCCCGAAACCACCACCACCTGATCGGCGGCGCAGCGCACGCCGCGGCTGCGCCCCAGATGTTCGGCGATGGCCCGGCGTAAGGGCGCGAAACCGGCCGGATCATTGCCGTCCAGCAGCGCCGGGCCCGGCCGCCGCCAGCGCCGCGCCAGCAGGCGGCTCCATTCCCTGGACGGAAACAGCGCCGCATCGATGCCGCGCGGCGACAGCG
>JAJZGK010000175.1 GCA_021798485.1 Pseudomonadota bacterium | reverse complement strand
GGCCGCTGCCGCGCTGGGCCCGGCCCATCCTGGTGCGCCGCGCCGGCCGCCTGAGCGGCGCCCCCGGCCCCTTGCAGGCCGGCGACCGGGTGTTTCTGCTGGCCGCCCCGCATCAGGTGCCGCTGCTGGACGGCCTGTTCGGCCGCATGCGCGATCAGGCCGAAACCGAGGCCAGCCTCTACGGCGATTTCGCCATGACCCCCGACATCACCGTGGCCGCCCTGCGCGACGCCTACGGCCTTGTTCTGCCCGCCTTGCCCGACGCCCTGACCCTGGCCGAGCTGTTCCGCCGCGAGTTCCGCCAGGATCTGGAACTGGGCGACCGCATCCATCTGGGCCCGGTGGATCTGATCGTGCGCGATATGACCGATGGGCGCATCACCTCGGTGGGCATCGCCCTCGATCCCAGCCCGCCCGCCGGCTGGGAACGGCTCAAGCTGCGGCTGGAGGGCCGCTTTCCCCGCCTGTTCGGCGCCGTCTCCTGACCAGATCGCCGGCGCCCAGGGCGGCGCCGCCGATGATCAGCGCCGCCGCCGCCGCCACCCGCCAGCTCAAAACGCCCCGGCCGAAGGCGATGAGCAGGCCGTTGGACAGCAGCGGCACCCCATAGGCCATGGCCCCCAGGGCGCGCAGATTGCCGTGCTTGCAGCCCAGATCCCACACGAAGAAGGCCGCCCCCACCGGCCCCAGCCCCATGGCCAGCACCGCCGCCCATTGCCAGCCTTCGGGCCACACCGTTTTTTCAAAGGCCAGATGGCAGGCCAGGGCCAGCAGGGCGGTGGCGGCGCAAAAGCCGCCCACCGCATCGCTGGGCACCTCGCGGTAGCGGCGGTTCAGCACCGAATAGCCGGCCCAGATCACCCCGCAGGCCAGCGCCGCGCCATAGCCCAGGGCATAACGGCCCTCGAAGCGCACGCCGCCGCTCTTGACGATCAGCAGCGCCGCCCCGGCCAGACCGGCCAGCGCCCCCAGAAGATGACGGGGCCGCAGCACCTCGCCCGGCAGCAGCGCCGCGAACAGCACGATCAGCAGCGGCCACAGATAGTTCAGCAGATTGGCCTCCAGCGGCGGCGCCAGCCGCAGGGCCAGAAAATAGAAGAAGTGATAGCCGAACAGCCCGGCCACCCCCAGAAGCCACGCCCCCGCCGGCTGCTTCAGCCGCGGCCAGATGGCCTGGCCGCGCACCAGCCAGTTGACCAGGGCGATCAGGAACCCCAGGGAAAAGGCCATGGCCACCAGCTGAAACGGCGGCACGGCCCCCGACCACAGGGTGAGAATGGCCAGGGTGCCCCACAGCAGCAGGGCCAACGCGCCGATCAGGGTGGCGCGCGCGGACGAGAACATGACGGCATCCAATCCATAAAGACAGGGATCGACTGTTCCCGTACGGCGCCGCGCCGTCAATCCTCAAAAAAACATCCCCCTTCCCGACGGGAAGGGGGATGCGCCTGAACAGTGTTTAGCGTTCGATGGCCACGGCAACGCCCATGCCGCCGCCGATGCACAGGGTGGCCAGGCCCTTCTTGGCGTTGGTCTTCTGCATTTCGTGCAGCAGGGTCACCAGCACACGGTTGCCCGAGGCGCCGATGGGATGGCCGAGGGCGATGGCGCCGCCGTTGACGTTGACCTTGGACACATCCCAGCCCATGTCGCGGTTGACGGCGATGGCCTGGGCGGCGAAGGCTTCGTTGGCTTCGATCAGATCGAGATCGTCCACGCTCCAGCCGGCCTTGGCCAGGGCCTTCTTCGAGGCGGGGATCGGGCCGGTGCCCATGATGGAGGGATCAACGCCGGCGGTGGCCCAGGAGGCGATGCGGGCCAGGGGGGTCAGGCCGCGCCTGGCCGCTTCCGCCGCCGTCATCAGCATGACCGCCGAGGCGCCGTCATTGATGCCGGAGGCGTTGCCGGCGGTGACGCTGCCGGCCTTGTCGAAGGCCGGGCGCAGCTTGGCCAGGCTTTCGGCGGTGGTGCCGAACTTCGGATGCTCGTCGGTGTCGAAGAGCTTTTCCTCTTTCTTCACCACGATCTTCACCGGCACGATCTCGGCCTTGAACTTGCCGCCCTTGATGGCCGCCTCGGCCTTCTGCTGCGAGCCCAGGGCGAAGGCGTCCTGCTCTTCGCGGCTGATGTTCCACTGCTTGGCCACGTTCTCGGCGGTGATGCCCATGTGCGTGCCCGAGAAGGCGTCGGTCAGGCCGTCGTTGATCATGGTATCCACCATGGCGGCGTTGCCCATCTTGGTGCCGGAGCGCAGGTAGACGGCATGGCGGGAGTTGCTCATGCTTTCATGGCCGCCGGCGATGACGATGCTGGCGTCGCCGTTCTTGATGGCCTGGAAACCCAGGGCCACGGTGCGCAGGCCCGAGCCGCACACCTGATTGATGGTCCAGGCCGGGGTTTCGATGGACAGACCGGCCTTCAGGGCCGCCTGACGGGCGGCGTTCTGGCCGTCGCCGGCCGCCAGCACCTGGCCGAAAATCAGTTCGGAGACTTCGGCGGCCTCGACCTTGGAGCGGTTCAGCAGCTCGCGGATCACCACTTCACCCAAAGCGGCGGCGCTGTAGGACGACAGGCTGCCGTTGAAGGCGCCGATCGGCGTGCGGGTGGCGGCGACGATAACGATATCGGACATGTCCTTGTGTCTCCTTGGTTACGAACAGTGTTGGCGGATGGATTGATCTTCGAGTCCCCTGGGGCGCCTGCTGGCGGCGCCCTCGTTTTGGGCTAAGAAAATTTTAGCGGGCAGAGTGTATGAGATATATTATTGCGGAAGCAAGGATTACCTAACCCCTTTCAACCAGCGGACCAGGGGGCCGTAGATCTCGGTTTTGGCCCGCCGTCCGGTCATCATGCCGATATGGCCCACCGCCACCTGGCGGATGCGGCAGCGCGGCAGCGACCGGGCCAGCGGCAGGGCCGAGACCGGGGGAACGATACGATCCCGCAAGGGGATCATGGCAAGCGACGGCTTCGTGAAATCTTGCGGCCGCATGGCGCGCCCGCCCAGGCACCACCGCCCGGCGGCGGTATCGTTGCGGCCGTACCAGCCGAACAGGCAGTCCCGGGCCACCGGCGCCGCCAGGGGCACGCCGTCGTTCAGCCAGTCTTCCAGGGCCACGAAATCGCGGGCCTTGGCGCCGCGCGGCGGCAGCCGGGCGAAGGCGCGGAACTTGCGGTCGGCCCCCGAGGGATCGATGCTGGCGAACAGAACCTGCAGCAGATCCAGCGGCAGCACGCCCTCCAGTTCCATCACATCCTCCAGCGGCCGGGCCAGGCTTTGCAGCATGCGGGCCTGGCGGGTATCGGGCTGGTGAAAATCCCACGGCGTGGCCAGCAGGGCCAGACCGCTCACATCCTCCTGGCGCAACAGCCCCAGCCCCAGCCCCAGCAGGCCGCCCATGCAATAGCCCACCAGCGCCGGTTTGCCGGCCAGGGCCAGCACGGCGTCGAGGGCGCGGCTCAAGCGGCCGCCGATATAGGCGTTGAGATCGAAGGTTTTCTCCAGCGGCCCCGGCGTTCCCCAGTCCAGCAGGAAGGGGCGCAGGCCCTTTTCCGCCATGTAGCGCATCAGGCTGCGCTTCGGGGTCAGATCCAGGATATAGGCGCGGTTGATCAGCGAGGGCACCACCAGCACCGGCGGCGCCTCCGGCGCGGCGGCGGGAGCGTAATCCAGAAGCCGGCTGCCGCCGTCCCGCCACACCACGGCGGCCTCGGGCAGGGCGCGGCGATAGGGATGGCGGCGGTAGGCCTCGATACCATCGAGAAATCCGGCCATGCGGCGCGCGCTTTCCGCCTGCACGGCGCGGCTGAAGGCCTCGGCGTCAAGCCCCGCCAGGGTTTGGCGCAGGGTTTCGGCGGCGGCGCGCAAGCCGGGCTTCCAGGTCAGCGACCCGTTCCTCAAGCCGGGCAACGCGCCCTGCGAGCTGAACAGCGTCGTGGCCTGGCTGATCAGATGGAACGGCAGCGGCCGGGGCCCCTGCCGCGGACTGGGCGGGTGGTGGAGCGTGCGGTGCGGGCTCATGCGCCTCCCCGGGTTTGGCGGCGGTTTTGATGCCGGTGGCCTGGGCGATGTTTTCCGCCCCCCTGACCATCAGGCGGTAGGCCTGGGCCATGGTTTCGGCCAGCGCCGGATCGTTGACCATTGCGGCCACCTGATCCTGCCATAGATCAAGGTAGCGTTTGGCAAGCTGTTCAAGGTCTGGCGCATCGGTCATGCCTGAACTATACCCATGGGATGGGGCGTTTGACCAGCCATCCCGCATTCTGTCGGCAACCACGGACCAGGCCATGATAAGCGTTTTCCGCGTTCCGTTTTCCGTTCTCGGCCTGATGGCCGGGCTGCTGCTGGCCCTGCCGGCGCAGGCCCAGCAAAGCGACGGCCCCGCCGTGCCGTCCGGCGGCGTGCCCAGCGCGCCGGCACCGGCGGCCAAACCCGCCGCCACGGCCGGCAAGGCCGGCGGCGAACGCATCGACGATGCCCGCCAATATGCCCATTGCATCGCCCTGGCCCGCCAGAAGCCCGAGGACGGCTGGGAGGAAGCGCTGGCCTGGACCAGCCTGGGCGGCGGCGAGCCGGCCCGCCACTGCGCCGCCGTGGCCCTGTTCGGCCTGAAATCCTATGCCGAGGCCGCCACCCGCCTGGAGGATCTGGCCAAGGAGAGCCGCCGCTCCAACCTGCTGCGCGCCGGCATGCTGGATCAGGCCGGGCAGGCCTGGCTTTTGGATCATCAGCCGGAAAAGGCCTATGCCGCCATCACCACCGCCCTGCAGCTGGTGCCGGGCGCCCCCGATCTGCTGGTGGACCGCGCCCAGGCCCTGGCCGAGGCCAGGAACTATCAGGATGCCCTCAAGGATCTGAACCAGGCCCTGGCCGCCGATCCCAACCGCCTCGACGCCCTGGTGTTCCGCGCCTCGGCCAAACGCATCCTGAACGACCTTGACGGCGCCGCCGCCGATATCACCCGCGCCCTGGCCCTCGATCATCTGGATCCCGACGCCTGGCTGGAAAACGGCATGGTCAAACGCCTCCAGGGCGACAAGGACGGCGCCCGCAAGGCCTGGATGCAGGTGTTGAGCCTGGCCCCCAAATCGCCGGATGCCGATACCGCCCGGCAAAATCTGGAACTGATGGACGTCGAGACCGGCAAATGATCCGCCCCACCCTGTTCTGCTTCGGCCTGGGCTATTGCGCCCGCCGCCTGGCCCGCCGCCTGGCCGATCGCGGCTGGGCGGTGGGCGGCACCGTGCGCGCCCCCGCCGATCCCGACGCCGACGGCTTTTCGCCGCTGCCCTTCGGCCCCGGCCAGCCCCTGGCGGCGGGAGCGCTGAGCCGGGCCACCCATCTGCTGATCTCGATCCCCCCCGGCCCCGACGATCACGCCGACCCGGTGCTGGACCACTGCCGCGCCGCCCTGGAAACCGCGCCCTGCCTGCAATGGATCGGCTATCTGTCCACCACCGGCGTTTATGGCGATCATCAGGGCGGCCTGGTGGACGAAACCACGCCGCCCGCCCCCGGCTCGGCCCGCGCCGCCCGGCGGGTAACGGCGGAAACCGCCTGGCTGGAGATGGGCCGCCGCCTGAACGTGCCCACCCAGATCTTCCGTCTGGCCGGCATCTACGGCCCCGGCCGCAGCGTTCTCGACGATCTGCGCCGGGGCACGGCGCAACGCATCATCAAGCCCGGCCAGGTCTTCAGCCGCATCCATGTGGACGACGTGGCCACGGTGCTGGAAGCCTCCATGGCCCGGCCGCGCGCCGGGGCCGTCTACAATGTCTGCGACGACGAGGCCGCCCCGCCCCAGGACGTGGTGGCCTTCGGCGCCGGCCTGCTGAAGCTGCCGCCGCCGCCCGACACCCCCTTCGCCGAGGCGGCGCTGTCCGCCATGGCCCAAAGCTTCTGGGCCGACAACAAGCGGGTGGACAACCGCCTGCTGCACCAGGAGCTGGGCGTGCGCCTGGCCTATCCCAGCTACCGCGAGGGGCTGGCGGCCTGCACATGAACGCCGCCCCCCGCCTGCTCCTTCCCGATGCCCCGGCCCTGATCGCCACGCCGCAGGGCGCGGTATGGCTCTCCCCCGACGGCGAGATCGAAACCTTGAGCCCCGCCGCCACCCTGACCCGCGCCCGCGCCGAGGCGCCGCTGTTGTGCCACCGTCCGGCGGTGACGGCCCGCCTGAAGGCCGAACCCTTCCCGGCCTACGACCTGCTGGAGCTGTTCGCCTTCGTCCGCCCGGCCCGTTTCGCGGTACCGACGCCGCGCGGCCTGGCCGAGGCCCTGGGCCTGCCCGCCCCCGCCGATCACGAGGACGAGGCCCTGCTGCTGCCCCGCGCCGCCGCCCTGCTGCTGACCCGGCTGATGGAGCGGGTGCCGCGCTGGAAGGCCGACCGCCAGGGCGAGATCAAAGGCCTGGCCTGGACCATGGCCCGCGGCGGCTGGCCCTGGGGGCCGGCGGTGCTGGCCGCCCTGGGCGCCGAACAGGATCCGGGGCGCGGCACCGCCGCCTTCAAGATCTGGGACCGCCTGGGCGAATGGAGCGAGCATGCCCCCGAGGCATCGCCCGGCACCCAGCCCGTCGATCCGGCCGAAGCCCGGGCCCGGCTGGCGCAGATCCTGGGCGGCACCGCCGAGCAGCGCCCCAGTCAGGCCGATTACGCCTCGGCCGCCGCCCTGGCCTTCGCGCCGCGCCAGGCGGTGGGCGTACCGCATCTGGTGCTGGCCGAGGCCGGCACCGGCACCGGCAAAACCCTGGGCTATATCGCCCCGGCCAGCCTGTGGGCGGAAAAGAACCAGGGCCCCGTCTGGATCAGCACCTATACCCGCAACCTGCAGCGCCAGCTCGACGGCGAGCTGACCCGGCTTTATCCCGATCCCGACCTCAAGGCCCGCAAGGTGGTGATCCGCAAGGGCCGGGAAAACTATCTGTGCCTGCTCAATCTGGAAGAGGCGGTATCGCGGCTGCTGCCGCGCGGCGGCGAGGGCGCCCGCCCCGGCGAGGCGG
>JAJZGK010000174.1 GCA_021798485.1 Pseudomonadota bacterium | reverse complement strand
CCCCCCTGGCCGCCGTCGATCGCGTGCGGCATGTGCTGGTGCTGGAGCCGCTGAAGAACCAGTTGCCGCCGCGACCGGTGCCCGAGCCGGCTCCGTTGCCCATCAAGGGCAAGGCGAAGAAGTGAACAAGATCATCGCAACGATGCGGGGCGTCGGCGTTGCCATCGCGTTCTTGAGCGTGACGGCCGTGATGCGGAAGGCCGGGTCGACATTGCGGCTCGGATCGAGGATGTCCTCGATCACCCGCTGGACGCTGTCGATGAGCGATGCCGCCCACGCCCTGCGCGATCACCGCCCCGGCGATGCCCAGGCCGCCGCCGCGCAAACCCTGACCCGTTTGGAGGAAGGCCGCCGCCAGACCGCGAACGGCCTGCGCCGCAGCCTGGGGCTGGATCAGGACGGTCTGCCCCGCGATCCGCTGGGCCGCGTTCTTGCCGTCGATGGCGATAGCGTCGCCGTACAGATCCCCGCCGACGGCGACATGGCGGCGGCCCAGGCCGTGCTGGCGGCGCTGCGCCAGACGCACACACCGCCGCCCCCCCGGCCGCTCAGTCTCTCCGAACGGCTCTTGCGGCTGCTGCGCGACCGCATCTAGAAAGAAACCAGGTCAGGCGGCTTACCAGCAGTTTCATACCCGGTGGGTCCGCTCCGTCGGTGGCAACTGATACCAACCGGCCAATGAATTGACCGGTTGTACTGTCCCTCGCCGGGCGGCGGCATCCGCCGCCTTGGCCGCTCGCTCAATGCTCGCTGGATACCGGCCAACGAGTCACTTCAATGGTTGGCCGGTATGAGTCCGTCCGGCCTCTCTGGATGAGCGGTTCCGGCTTCGCCGGAACCGTCATGGTCCTTTGCCTCTGGCGCTCATGCGCCGCTAAGGCTTTACGCGGTTCCGGCTTCGCCGGAACCGTCATGGTCCTTTGCCTCTGGCGCTCATGCGCCGCTAAGGCTTTACGCGGTTCCGGCTTCGCCGGAACCGCTCCATGCGATCAGGCGGGGATGTTGTCGATGAGGCGGGCCTTGCCCAGGCGCGCCGCCACCAGGATGCGGGCCGGTTCGCTGCGCCGCTCCAGGGGCGCCAGCCCCTCGGCGGCCCGCACCTCCAGATAATCGACGCTGTCGAAGCCGGCGGCCAGCAGCTGATCGCGGCCCCAGGCGGTCAGGACCGCCGCCGTCTCGCCCGCCGCCAGCCGTTCGGCCAGGGCGGTCAGCACGCCATGCAGCGCCGGAGCGATGGCCCGTTGTTCCGGGGTGAGATAGGCATTGCGCGAGCTTAACGCCAGGCCGTCGGCTTCGCGCACCGTGGGCACGCCCTCGATCTGCACCGGCAGATCCAGATCGCGCACCACCCGGCGGATCACCTGCAGCTGCTGGTAATCCTTTTCGCCGAACAGGGCCAGATCGGGACCGGCCTGCAGCAGGAGTTTGGTCACCACCGTGGCCACCCCGGCGAAATGGCCGGGCCGCACCGTGCCACACAGGCCTTCCGAAACCCCGGCAACGCTGATGGTGGTGGCAAAGCCGGATGGATACATCTCCGTCACCGACGGCGCGTAAAGCCCCGAGGCCCCGGCCCCGGCCAGCAGGGCGGCATCCTCGGCCTCGCGTCGGGGATAGGCGGCGAAATCCTCGTTGGGGCCAAACTGGGTGGGATTGACGAACACCGAGGCCACCACCCGGTCGGCTTTTTTCAGGCCCTGGCGCACCAGGGTCAGATGCCCATCATGCAGCGCGCCCATGGTGGGCACCAACGCCACGCGCAGGCCCTGCCCGCGCCAGACCGCCACCTGGGCGCGCAAGGCGGCGACGGTACGGAAAATCGGAAAGGTCACTTGTCGGCTGTCCTCGACCAGTTGCTCTTGAAACAATGCTCCGGGCCGGGGAAGGTGCGGGCCCGCACCTCGTCGGCATAGGCCTTGGCCGCCTCTTCCACCAGGCCCGACAATTCAGCATACCGCTTGACGAATTTGGGGGTAAAGGTGCCGAACAGGCCCAGAATATCCTCGCTCACCAGCACCTGGCCGTCGCAGTGGGGCGAGGCGCCGATGCCGATGGTGGGAATGGCCAGATCCTCGGTCAGGGCGCGGGCCACCGGCTCCACCGTGCCTTCCACCACCACGGCGAAAGCCCCGGCCTCGGCCACGGCGCGGCCGTCGGCCAGAATGGCGGCGATCTCGGCCTCGGTGCGCCCCTGGGCGCGGAAGCCACCCAGGCTGTGCACCAGCTGCGGCTTCAAGCCGATATGGGCCAGCACCGGAATGCCGCGCCGGGTCAGAAAGGCGATGGTTTCGGCCATTTCCACGCCGCCTTCCAGCTTGACCCCGGCGGCACCGGTTTCGCACAGGATGCGGGCGGCATTGCGGAAGGCCTGCTCGGGGCTTTCCTGATAGCTGCCGAACGGCATGTCGATGATGACGCAGGCCTTGGAGCTGCCGCGCATCACCGCCTGGCCGTGGGCGATCATCATGTCGAGGCTCACCCCCAGGGTGGTATCCAGGCCGTAAAGCACCATGCCCAGGGAATCCCCCACCAGCAGCACATCCACATAAGGGTCCAGCATGCGGGCCATGGGGGTGGTGTAGGCGGTCAGCATCACCACCGGCGTGCCGCCCTTGCGGCCCGCGATGTCGCGCACCGTCAAACGCTTGCTTGTGACTTCCGTGCTCACCTTACGTTCTCCAGCGGAGTGATCAGAGACTGGGGGACAGGCGTCAGGCGCCTTCGGCAATGCGGGTCAGCGCCGCGCCCTGCCGGATGTGGACATGATTGGCGTCGGGCAGCGAAATCAGCCCTTCGCGCTTGAAGCCGGTCAGTGTGCGGCTGACGGTTTCGATGGTCAGCCCCAGATAGTCGGCGATATCGGCCCGCCCCATGGGCAGGTTGAGCAGGGCCTGGCGCTCGCCGCGCGCCTCCATCTTGCGCCACAGGGCCACCAGGAAGGTGGCGATTTTCTCGCGGGCCGTTTTGCGGCCCAGCAGCAGCATCTGATCGTGCGCCGCCGCCAGTTCGTTGATGGTGGCGTCCAGCAGGCGCTTTTCCAGCACCGGCAGTTCCTGGAACAAAAGCTCCAGCTTGCGGCGCGGAAAGCGGCACAGGGTCACGGGGGTCAGCGCCTCGGCGGTATAGGCATAGCCGCCCTGAATGGACAGGCCGAAGAAATCGCCGGGAAACAGGAAGGCGGTGATCTGGCGCCGCCCGTCCGACAGCAGCTTGTAAAGCTTCACCGCCCCGATGGAGATGGAATAGAAATGCTGCGAGGGATCGCCTTCGCGGAAGAGGGTGGTATCGGCTTCCACATTGGCCTGCCCCATGATGGCGGCCAGACGGCGCATCTGGTCGGGCGAAAGACCGTGGCAGAAGGCCAGCTCGCCCAGACCGCAAAAGGTGCAAGGCATGCACGCCGTATCGGCCCGATCCCTGTCGATGACAAGCTCAAATGGCGGCATGACCGACGGGTTCCCCACTCCGATATCCTTGCCAGCGATCATTATACGCCTTGGCCGGCAAAGACCAGTCTTGTTTTCTTAACAATCAGGCCCACCGCCAAGGCGGCTTCCAGATATGTCCCTCAGGCGCCGGGGGGCGGGTTTTGCGGCGGGGCCGGGGTTTCGGGCGGCGGATCTTCGTAATCGAAGAGGATCCGGTTGGCGGCGCCGTCCAGGTCGTCGAACTGCCCCGAACGCAGGGCCCACAAAAAGGCCGCCAGACCGATCGCCCCCAACGACAGGGCCACCGGGATCAGCATCAGAATGGCTTTCACCGCATCCTCCCTCGCGCCAGCCGCAGCGCATTGCTGATCACCACCACCGACGAGGTGGACATGGCGATGGCGGCGATCAGCGGCGTGACCATCCCCATCATCGCCATGGGAATGGTGATCAGATTATAGCCGAAGGCCAGGACGAAGTTCTCCTTCACCAGGGTGCTGCCCTTGCGGGCCACCTGCAGCGCCTCGATCACCGGCCCCAGCTGGCCGCCCTGGAAAATCAGGTCGGCCGCCGTCTGGCTCACATCGACCGCCGAGGATGGCGACATGGAGACATGGGCCAGGGCCAGGGCCGGCGCATCGTTCAAACCATCGCCCACCATCAGCACCCGGTGGCCCGCCGCGGCCAGTTCGGTCAGGCGGGCGCATTTCTCCGCCGGGGTGCAGCCGGCGCGCCATTGTTTGATATCAAGCTCACCCGCCACCTGGGCCACGGTCTCGGCGCGGTCGCCCGACAGCAGTTCCACCGCCAGCCCCATGCGCCGCAGCCGCGCCACCACCTGGGCGGCATCCTGGCGCGGACGGTCGGTGAAGGCGAAGCGTACCGGCGGACAGCCGGGCTTTTGTAAAAAGAGTTCCGGTCCGCTGCGCCCGGCGCCATCGTCGGCCACGCCGAGCCAGCGCCGCCCCCCCAGGCGCACTTCGCCCCATTCCAGGCCGCAGCCCGGCACTTCGCGCACAGCCTCGGCCACCCGCACCCCCGGCAGGGCGCGGGTAATGGCCCGGGCCACCGGATGCTTGCTGGCGGCGGCGATGCTGGCGGCCAGGACCAGGTCCTCCTCGCTCCAGGCGGCATCCTCGCGGATCAGCTCCGGGCGCCCCACGGTCAGGGTGCCGGTCTTGTCGAACACCACGGTATCCACCGAGGCCAGCCGTTCCTGGGCGGTGGAGGATTTCAGCAGGATGCCCCGGCGCAGCAGCCGCCCCGAGGCCACCACCTGCACCACCGGCACCGCCAGGGCCAGAGCGCAGGGACAGGTGACGATCAGCACCGAGATCGCCGTCAGCAGGGCCTCCTGCCAGGCCATGGCGGTGAACAGCACCCAATAGAGAAACGTGACCAGCCCCAGGCCATGCACCACCGGCGCGTAGAAGCGCGATACCCGGTCGGCCACCGCCACATATTTGGCGCGCCCCTGCTCGGCCACTTCCATCATGCGCACGATTTCCGACAGCAGGGTGTTTTCCCCCACCGCCGTCACCACCATGCGCAAGGCCCCCGAAAGGTTCAGGGTGCCGGCGAACACCGCCGCACCCGCCCGCACCTCCACCGGCACGGTTTCGCCGGTGATCAGGCTGGTATCCACCTCCGACAGTCCGCCCGTCACGGTGGCGTCGATGCCGATGCGTTCGCCCGGCGCCACCAGCACCATCATGCCCACGCGCACCTGCTCGGGCGGCAGCAGCCGACGGCTGCCGTCGGCCTCCAGCACGGTGACCGCCGAGGCCCCCAGCGACAGCAGATGCTCGGCCGCCGAACGGGCGCGGCCACGGGCCCGGCTGTCGAGGTAACGGCCGATCAGCAGAAAGAACAGCAGCGAGATGGCGGCATCGAAATAAGCGTGATGGCCGCCATGCATGGTTTCCCACAGGCTCATGCCCGACGCCAAAACCACCGCCAGGGTGATGGGCACATCCATGTTGGTGCGCCGCGCCATCAGGGCGGTCATGGCCGAACGGGCGAAGGGCCGCAGGCAATAGACGATGGCCGGCATGGCGATCAGCGCCGAGATCCAATGGAACAGCGACCGGGTGGCCGGGTTCATGCTGCCGCCGTCGCCGGCCCAGATGGAGACCGAGAACAGCATGACGTTGCCGGCGGCGAATCCCGCCACCGCCATGGCCCGCAGCAGGGCTTTCTCCTGGCGCTCGCCCTCCTTGCTGAGGCGGGCCGGATCATAGGGCTGCAGATGGTAGCCCACGGCCTGCACCGGAGCCAGCACCCGGTTGGCGTCGTTCTCCTCCGGGCGCCAGCGCACCACCAGACGGCGGGTGGTCATGTTCATGCGCGCCTCGGCCACGCCGGGCTGGCGGGCCAGCAGGCTTTCGATCAGCCAGACGCAGGCGGCGCAATGCATGCCTTCCACCATCAGGTAGAGGCTGTCCAGGCCGTCTTCGCCGCTTTGCACATGGGCGCGGTAATCGATGGGCCCGGCATCCTCGTCGGGCTTCAGGGGCCGCAGCGCCGGATCGATGCAGCGGCGCTGGTAGTAACTGTCCAGCCCCATGCCCCGCACCAGGGTATAGGCCCCTTGGCACCCCCGGCAGCAGAAATCCGGCCCGGCATCGGAAGCCGGGCCGATTTCAGATCCGCAATGGGCGCAGGTGCTCATCAGGGAACCAGAACCCGCTGTTCCAGTTTATAGCGCACATCGCCGCGATCGGCCCGCACCGTCATATCCCACTGGCCGGGCAGCGGCAGCGGCACCAGGGCCACATACTTGCCGGGCTCGCGCTCCACCAGCGACACCGAAAGGTCGTGGCCGGAGCGGGCGGGACGCACCATGCGCGCCGTCACGGTCAGCCCGGCCACCGGATGGCCGGCCCGGTCGGCGTAGCTCACCGTAAGGTCGGCGTCGTGGCGTTCGGTATTGGCGGCGTCGTGCGGCAGCAGCACCGCCTCCACCTTCCAGCCCAGTTCGGCCTGGGCCCGGCGCTGCGCCAGAATCTTGTTGAATTCGAGGCCCTTTTCATAGGCGTCCTCGGTCTGGAGGCCGCTGAAGGTATGCACGGCGGAATAGGCCATGATCAGATTGATCGCCAGCACCACCAGAAACACCCCGACAAAAATGAAGGGGTACCACCATCCGGGGCGGCGGGTAGAAGTCATCGCGCTCATTCTTGCTCCGGTCCTGCAACACGTTGTCCTGGCGGGCCACCGGCGGCGGTCCGCATTTGCGGGGGCATCCGCAGCGATTGGAGGGATGGAACGGATCGTCCGGCCTCTCGGCCCAGCAATCACCCCACATTTTGGCAATATTAAGGCCGCACCCCGAACGGCGGACTATAAGCCAAAGGGCGGTGCCGCGCCACGGCGGCATGCGCCGGCAGGACGATAAAAGAAAAACGCCGCCGGGAGGATCCCGGCGGCGCCTTCTCACAGCAAACGCTGTTCCGATCAGGTTACTTGCCGCCGCCCAGCGAGTGGACGTACACGGCCAGTTCCTTGATGGTGGTGTCGTTGAAGCGTTCGGACCAGGCCGGCATGGCGCCCATCTTCGGGTGCTTGACCTGAGAGATGA
>JAJZGK010000173.1 GCA_021798485.1 Pseudomonadota bacterium | reverse complement strand
AGGCCGAGGCTCCGGCGGCCAAGGTTGAGGCTCCCGCCGCCAAAGCCGAGACGCCTGCCGCCAAGGCCGAGGCTCTCGCGGTCAAGACCGAAGCTCCCGCCGCCAAGGTTGAGGCTCCCGCCGAGGGTCATGTCGGCAAGGCCGAAACTGTTGGTCATGTCGGCAAAGCCGAAACTGTTGGTCATGTCGGCAAAGCCGAAACTGTTGGTCATGTCGGCAAAGCCGAAACTGTTGGTCATGTCGGCAAAGCCGAAACTGTTGGTCATGTCGGCAAAGCCGACGAGCCGGTCAGCGTGCCCGCCGATGCCGCCCGCATCATCCTGAAGGCCCGCGAGGATTGCTGGATCCGCATCCGCGATGCCTCGGGGGCCATCGTGCATTCCGGCATTTTGCGCAAGGGCACCAGCTTCCGCGTCACCCAGCGTCCGGGCCAGACCCTGACGGCGGGCAACGCCGCCGCCCTCGAGGTGTTCGTGGATAACCATGCCCTGCCGCCGCTGGGCGCCGAAGGGGTGGTGCGCAAGGGCCTGCCGCTGGATGCCGACAGGCTGCGCAAGGCGGATGTTCCCGCTCCCGTTCCGGCTCCGGCCGTGCAAACGCCCGCGTCCGCTCCGGCGCCCGCGGCTTCGGGGGCGGCGGAATAAATCATGAGCGCGCGTCCCTACCGGGTGATCCAGCGCCGTCCCAGCCGGCAGATCCATGTCGGCGCGGTGCCGGTGGGGGGGGATGCCCCCATCACCGTGCAATCCATGACCAACACCCTGACCACCGATGTCAAGGCCACCGTGGCGCAGATCCGCGCCCTGGAAGAGGCCGGCGCCGATATCGTGCGGGTGTCCTGCCCCGATCAGGAGTCGGCCCTGGCCCTGAAGGACATCATCCGCCAGGTGCGGGTGCCCATCGTCGCCGATATCCATTTCCATTACCGCCGCGCCATCGAGGCGGCGGAATCCGGCGCGGCCTGCCTGCGCATCAATCCCGGCAACATCGGTTCCGACGACCGGGTGCGCGAGGTGGTGCGGGCCGCCAAGGATCACGGCTGCTCCATGCGCATCGGCGTCAATGCCGGCAGCCTGGAAAAGGAGCTGCTGGACCGCTACGGCGAGCCCTGCCCCGAGGCCATGGTGGAAAGCGCCCTGCGCCATGCCCGGATCCTGGAAGACAACGACTTCTTCAATTTCAAGATCAGCGTCAAGGCCTCCGACGTCTTTCTGGCGGTGGCGGCCTATCAGGGCCTGGCCGAGGCCTGCGACTATCCCTTGCATCTCGGCGTCACCGAGGCCGGGGGCCTGCGCGGCGGCACGGTGAAATCGGCCATCGGCATCGGCTCGCTGCTGTGGGCCGGCATCGGCGATACCATCCGGGTGTCGCTGTCGGCGGATCCGGTCGAGGAGGTCAAGGCCGGGTTCGAGATCCTGAAGGCGCTGGATCTGCGCCATCGCGGCGTGCGCATCGTCTCCTGCCCGTCGTGCGCCCGCCAGGGCTTCGATGTGGTGAAAACGGTGGAAACCCTGGAAAAGCGCCTGGCCCACATCGCCACGCCGGTCACGCTCTCCATCATCGGCTGCGTGGTCAACGGCCCCGGCGAGGCCCGCGAGACCGATCTCGGCCTCACCGGCGGCGGCGGCGGCGCCCACATGGTGTATGTGGCCGGGCAGCCCGATCACAAGATCGACAACGACGCCATGGTGGAGCATATCGTTACCCTGGTGGAACGCAAGGTGGCCGAGATCGAGGCCGGGCGCTAAGCCCGCCCGCCGCTCCGCCAGTCCTCAAGCTTTAAGCGAGAACCAATACGTGTCTTCCCTGCAGCCGGTGCGCGGCACCCATGATCTTCTGCCCGACGACTCCCGCCGCCACCGCGCGGTGGAGGAGGCGGCCTTCGCCGTGGCCCGCCGCTATGGCTTCGGCGAGATCATCACCCCCATTTTCGAGTTCACCGAGGTGTTTTCCCGCACCCTGGGCGATACCTCCGATGTGGTGACCAAGGAGATGTACAGCTTCCAGGACCGGGGCGGCGAGTCCATCACCCTGCGCCCCGAGGGCACGGCGGGGGTGGCGCGGGCCTTCATCTCGGGCGGGCTGACGCAAAACCTGCCGCTGAAGCTGTTCTACCGCGGTCCCATGTTCCGCTACGAGCGGCCGCAGAAAGGCCGCCAGCGCCAGTTTCACCAGATCGGCGTCGAGCTTTTGGGCGTGGAGGGGCCGCAGGCCGATATCGAGGTCATCGCCATGGGCCTTGATGTGCTGGATGCCCTGGGGCTGAAGGACAGGGTGCGGCTGGAACTGAACAGCCTGGGCGATGCGGAGTCCCGCGCCACCTACCGCCAGGCGCTGGTGGCCTATCTGTCCGCCCGCAAGGACAGGCTTTCGCCCGACAGCCTGGAGCGGCTGGAGCGCAATCCCCTGCGCGTGCTCGATTCCAAGGACGAGGGCGACAAGGCGGTGGTGGCCGAAGCGCCGCTGCTGGGCGATTATCTGAACGAGCCGTCCCGCGCCTTCTTCCAGGCGGTGCAGGAGGGGCTGACGGCGGTGGGCGTGCCCTTCATCCTGAACCCCAAACTGGTGCGCGGCCTCGATTACTACAGCCATACCGCCTTCGAATTCACCACCACCGCCCTGGGCGCCCAGGGCACGGTGCTGGCCGGCGGCCGCTACGACGGGCTGATCGGCCAGATGGGCGGTCCGGCCACCTGCGGCATCGGCTGGGCGGCCGGGGTGGAGCGGCTGTCGCTGCTGCTGGGCGAGGTGCCCGATCCCACGCGGCCCCTGGCGGTGATCCCCATGGGCGAGGCGGCGGCCACCGAGGCCCTGAAGCTGTGCATGCGCCTGCGCCGCGCCGGTTTCGCCGTGGAGATGGGCTATTCCGGCAATCTGAAGAAGCGGCTGGCCCGCGCCAACAAAATGGGCGCCCGCGCCGCCCTGATCCTGGGCGAGGACGAACTGGCCCGCGCCGTGGTGGCGGTGCGCGATCTCGACAGCGGCGAACAGCAGGATGTGGCCTTGTCCACCCTGGAAAACGCCCTTGGCTGCTATCGCTGAGATGACCGATGTGACCGCGTCCATGCTGCGGCCGGTGATCGTTGGGGCCAACCATCGCTCCAGCGCCCTGGCCGTGCGCGACGCCCTGTTCGTGGATGATGCGGCGCAGGCCGCTTTTCTGGCCGATCTCGGCCGGGCCGGCCTGTCGCAGGTGATGGTTCTCTCCACCTGCGACCGCGTCGAACTGTGGGCCATGCACCATGATGCCGGCCTGGTGGAGGCGGTGGCCGTCAACGCCTTCGCCCGCCATGGCGGCCTGCCCGCCGTGGCTCTGCAGGGGCAGCTTTACACCCTGACCGGCCGCGAGGCGGCACGGCACGCCTTTTCGGTGGCGGCCTCGCTCGACAGTCTGGTGATCGGCGAGCCTCATGTGCTGGGCCAGGTCAAGGCCTGCCAGCGCATGGCCCGCGAGGCCGGCACCATGGGGCCCGAACTGGAGAATCTGCTGGCGGCGGCCTATGGCGCCGCCAAGCGGGTGCGCAGCGAAACCGAGCTCGGCGATCGCCCCGTTTCCATCGCCTCGGCGGCGGTGCAGTCCGCCCGCGATCTGCACGGCGATCTGTCGGCCTCCGACGGCCTGCTGCTGGGGGCGGGCGATATGGGCGAACTGGTGGCCGAGGCCCTGCTGGCGGCGGGTCTGCGCCGCCTGGTGGTGGCGGCGCACCGGCAAAGCCGGGCCGAGGCGGTGGCGCAGTCGCTCAACTGCCATGTCGGCGATTACGGCGATCTTCCGGGCCTGCTGGCCGAGGCCGATATCGTGGTGACGGCGGTGGGGGGGCGGCTGACCCTGCTCAGCCCCGATCTGGTGCATCAGGCGCTGCGGCGGCGGCGGCGCAAACCGGTTTTCCTGGTGGATACCGGCATTCCCGGCGATGTGGATCCGGCGGTCAACCGGGTGGACGGCGCCTTTCTGTACGATCTTACCGATCTGGAGCGGGCGGCCATGGCTGGGCGGGCCAGCCGCGAGCAGGCGGCGCGCGAGGCCTGGACCATCCTCGACCAGGAGGTGACGGCCTTTTCCCGCCACTTGGCCGAACGGGCGGCGGTACCGGCCATCGTTGCCCTGCGCGGCCGTTTCGAGATGGTGCGCGAGCAGGTGCTGACCGAGGCCGGCGAGGATTGCGACAAGGCCACGCGGCTTTTGATCCACCGCCTGCTGCATGATCCCAGCGAAATGATGAAGGAACTGGCGGCGGCCGGCGGCGCCGCCCACGCCGACTGGGAGGCCGCCGAACGGCTGTTGAAGCGCCTGTTCCGGCTTTAGGGAAACGGACCGTTATGACCCTTGAACTGACTTTCGATCGGGTGCTGGCCCGCCATGCCGAGCTGTCGGCCATGCTGTCGGGCGAGGGCGGGGCCACCGATTCCGCCAGTTTCGTCAAAATGTCGAAGGAGCTGTCGGAACTGGAGCCGGTGGTGGCGGGCATCCGCGCTCTGCGCGCCCTGCAGTCCGAGATGGCCGACGCCGCGCAGATGATGACCGATGCCGGGGCCGATCCCGAGATGAAGGCCCTGGCGGAAGAGGAATTCTACGCTCTGAAGGAGCGGCTGCCGCTGGTGGAGCGCGAGGTGCAGATCTCGCTGCTGCCCAGGGATGAGGCCGACGACAGGAACGCCATCCTGGAGGTGCGGGCCGGCACCGGCGGCGACGAGGCGGCGCTGTTCGCCGCCGAGCTGTTCCGCATGTACGAACGCTACGCCGCCCTGCACGGCTGGCGCTTCGAGGTGCTGGACGTCAACGATACCGGCATCGGCGGTTTCAAGGAGGCCAGCGCCGCCATCTCGGGCAAGGGGGTGTTTGCCCGCCTGAAGTTCGAATCCGGTGTGCACCGCGTGCAGCGGGTGCCGGTGACCGAGGCCGGTGGCCGCATCCACACCTCGGCCGCCACCGTGGCCATCATGCCCGAGGCGGAAGAGGTGGATATCAAGCTGGACGACAAGGATCTGCGCTTCGATGTCTACCGCTCGCAAGGCTCGGGCGGGCAAAGCGTCAACACCACCGATTCGGCGGTGCGCGTCACCCATATCCCCACCGGCCTGGCGGTGGCCTGCCAGCAGGAGAAAAGCCAGCACAAGAACAAGGCCACCGCCCTGAAACTGCTGCGCTCGCGCCTTTACGACATGGAACGCGCCGCCAAGGATGCCGAGCGCGCCGCCAACCGCAAAAGCCAGGTGGGTTCGGGGGATCGTTCGGAACGCATCCGCACCTATAATTTTCCGCAAGGCCGGGTTACCGACCATCGCATAAATCTTACCCTCTACAAGATCGACAAGGTGATGGAGGGCGAGGCTCTGGAAGAGCTGGTGGAGGCGCTGATCGCCTCGGATCAGGCCGAGCGTCTGGCGGACATGGAATGACCACCTGCGGCGAGGCCCTGGCCGATCTGGCCCGGCGTCTGGCCGCCGCCGGGGTGGAGTCGCCGCGTCTCGATGCCCGGCTGCTGCTGGCCGAGGCGCTGGGGCTGGAGCCCATGCGGGTGTTCAGCCACCCCGAACGCCCGCTCGGCCCCGGCGCGGCGGCGCGGCTCCAGGAGCTGGCGGACCGGCGGCTGGCCCGCGAGCCGATGTCGCATATCCTGGGGCGGCGGGAATTCTGGAGCCTGTCCTTCGGCGTCACCGCCGCCACCCTCGATCCGCGTCCGGATACCGAAACCCTGGTGGAGGCGGTGCTGGCGGCGCTGCCGGATCGGGAGCGGCCCTGGCGGCTGCTGGATTTCGGCACCGGCACCGGCTGCATCCCCCTGGCCCTGCTGCACGAACTGCCCGCCGCCACCGCCCTGGCGGTGGATGTGTCGGCGGCGGCGCTGCGGGTGGCGGCGGACAATGCCCGCGCCCTGGGGCTGGAAAACCGCATCCGCTTTCATCAGGGCGATTGGGGGCAGGGGCTGGAGGGGGCGTTCGACGTGATCACCAGCAATCCGCCCTACATCCCCGACGACGACATCGACGGCCTGGAGCGCGAGGTGGCGGCCTGGGAGCCGCGCCAGGCCCTGGCCGGCGGCGCCGATGGTCTGGATTGTTACCGCGCCCTGGCGCCCCATGTGGCGCGCCTGCTGGCCCCGAACGGCCTGGCCGCCCTGGAGGTTGGGCAGGGGCAGGCTGGGGCGGTGGCGGCGATCTTCGCCGGGGCCGGCCTGGCCCTGGAGCGGGTGGCGGCCGATCTGGCGGGGACCGAACGCTGCCTGCTGCTGCGCCCGGCGGCGAAAGATGTGCGAAATATACCCTTTAAATAAAAATAACCCTTGGAAAGGGCAGCTATTCTGACTACGGTGTGACCCGCGAGCGACAGCCCCGCCAAACCGCGTTGAGTGTTCGCCCTCCGCCGTTTCGGTGTGCGCCGCATTTCCACATTGTCGCTATTGCAGCGCCTGCGGAGTTCAGTCGGGACAGCCCGGTCTAACGGGTCCGCGTTACTCTCATTCGTGTATGTAGGTGTCATGAAACCAGGACAAAACCCCAAGCAGCGTTCGCGCGGCCGCAGCAATAATAATAATAACAATAATAACAATAGCGGCGGCGGAAAGAAATATATGCCGCCCCGTAATCAGACTTTCGATAGCAGCGGCCCTGACATCCGCATCCGTGGCAATGCTCATCAGGTGCTGGAAAAGTATCTGGCCATGGCGCGCGATGCTTCGGCCCAGGGTGACCGTATTTCCGCTGAAAACTATTATCAGCATGCGGAGCATTATTTCCGCATGATCAATCACCAGAATCAGAATGGCCGTCCGCAGCCGCGTCCGCTGTCCACCCCGGCCGACGATCATCTGCTGCTGGCCGGTGATCTCGACCGCGAGGACGGCGACGAGGCCGCCACCGAGGAGGGCTTCGAGCCCGAATCCGAGGGTGAGGCCGAAGCCGAAGTGGTGACCCGTCCGGTGGTGGTCGCCGCCGCGCCTGTCGAGGCTCCGGTCGAACCCGCCGCCGAGGCCGAGGCGGCGTCGGTGCCCGAGGGCGAGCTGCCGCTGGCGCCGCCGCGTCCGGCCCGTCC
>JAJZGK010000172.1 GCA_021798485.1 Pseudomonadota bacterium | reverse complement strand
CGATATGGGGCTGATCATCCATATCGGCCATGCCGCCGACAATCTGGGCGAGGCCCGCGCCGTGGTCATCTCCTCGGCGGTGAAGGCCGATAATCCGGAAGTGGCGGCGGCCCGCGCCCGCCTGATCCCGGTGGTGCGCCGCGCCGAGATGCTGGCCGAGCTGATGCGCCTTAAATACGCCATCTCCATCGGCGGCACCCACGGCAAGACCACCACCACCTCGATGATCGCCGCCATGCTCGACGCCGCCGGCCTCGATCCCACGGTGATCAACGGCGGCATCATCAACGCCTACGGCACCAATGCCCGCTTAGGGGCCGGCGAATGGGCGGTGGTGGAGGCCGACGAATCCGACGGCACCTTCATGAAGCTGCCCTCGACCATCGCCGTGGTCACCAACATCGATCCCGAGCATCTGGATTTTTACGGCAGCTTCGACAAGGTGCGCGACGCCTTCCGCATCTTCGTCGAGAACATCCCCTTCTACGGCTTCGCCGCGCTGTGCTCCGACCATCCCGAGGTGCAGGCCCTGATCCCCAAGGTGGCCGACCGCAAGATCGTCACCTACGGCCTCAACCCGCAGGCCGACGTCCGCGCCGTCAATGTGGTGATCCAGCCGGGCGGCGCCAGCTACGATATCGTTTTGAGCGACCGCGTGGCCGGCACCACCCGCAGCATCGAGGGCGTGCACCTGCCCATGTACGGCCAGCACAATGTGCAGAACTCCCTGGCCGCCGTGGTGGTGGCCAGCCAGCTGGGCTTTTCCGACGCGGTGATCCGCACCGCTCTGGCCACCTTCTCCGGGGTCAAGCGGCGCTTCACCAAAACCGGCGAGGCCGGCGGCATCACCGTGATCGATGACTACGGCCATCACCCGGTGGAAATCGCCGCCGTCTTGCGCGCCGCCCGCTCGGCCACCCACGGCCGGGTGGTGGCGGTGGTGCAGCCGCACCGCTATTCCCGCCTGGCCAGTCTGTTCGAGGATTTCTGCACCTGCTTCAACGACGCCGACGCCGTGATCGTCGCCGACGTCTATGCCGCCGGCGAGGCCCCCCTGCCCGGCATCGACCGCGACGCCCTGGTGCGCGGCCTGGCCCAGCACGGCCACCGCAAGGTGCTGGCTCTGCCCGCCCCCGAACAGCTGCCCGCCCTGATCCAGGCCGAGGCCCGCCCCGGCGATCTGGTGGTGTGCCTGGGCGCCGGCAACATCACCGCCTGGGCCGCCGCCCTGCCCGGCCAGCTCGAGGCGCTGCTGAAGGGAGGTGCGGTGTGACCGTCCGCGCCCGCCCGTCCATGCTGGAGCGCCTGCCGCCGGTGCGCGGCCGGCTGCAGGCCCATGCCGGACTGGCCAATCTCACCTGGTTCCGCGTCGGCGGTCCGGCGGAAGTGCTGTTCAAGCCCGCCGACCCCGAGGATCTGGCCGCCTTCCTGGCCGCCAAACCCGCCGACGTGCCGGTCACCCTGGTGGGGGTGGGCTCCAACCTTTTGATCCGCGACGGCGGAGTGCCGGGCGTGGTGGTGCGGCTGGGCGCCGAGTTCGCCCGCATCGAGGCTCTGGAGGGCCAGCGCCTGCGCGCCGGGGCCGGGGCGCTCGACATCACCGTGGCCGCCACCGCCTGCGAGATGGGCCTGGGCGGGCTGGAATTCCTTTCGGGCGTGCCGGGCACCATCGGCGGGGCGCTGCGCATGAACGCCGGCGCCTACGGCGGCGAGATGAAGGACGTGGTGGTGGAGGGGCGCGTCATCGGCGCCGATGGCGTTCTCCGCACCCTGGCCCCGGCCGACTACGGCTTTTCCTACCGCCATTGCGGCGTGGAGGAGGGGGCGGTGTTCCTCGACGCCGTGCTGCGGGGCCGCGCCGACAGCGCCCAGGCCGTGGCCGAGCGCATGGCCGCCATCAAGGCCAGCCGCGAACTGAGCCAGCCTTTGCGCACCCGCACCGGCGGCTCCACCTTCGCCAATCCGCCCGGCCGCAAGGCCTGGGAACTGATCGACGGCGCCGGCTGCCGGGGGCTGACCCGGGGCGGCGCGCAGGTTTCGGAAAAACATTGCAATTTCCTCATCAATACCGGCGCGGCCACCGCCGCCGATATCGAGGATCTGGGAGAGGATGTGCGCCGCCGCGTGCTGGAGCACAGCGGTGTCGAACTTCACTGGGAAATCCGCCGTATCGGCGTTCGCAACGGGAATTAAGCCATGAGCAAGCGTGTCGTCGTCCTGATGGGTGGTTTTTCGGCCGAACGCGACGTGTCGCTGAAAAGCGGCGCCGCCGCCGCCGCCGCCCTGGAAAAAGCCGGATATGCCGTGGCCACCATCGATGTGCGCCGCGATCTGCGCACCCTGGTGGCCGGTCTCGACGCCGCCAAGCCCTGGGTGGTGTTCAACGCCCTGCACGGCCGCCACGGCGAGGACGGCGCCGTGCAGGGGCTCCTGGACATCATGAAGATCCCCTACACCCATTCCGGCATGCTGGCCTCGGCCATGGCCATGGACAAGCCCACCGCCAAGAAGATCTTCGCCGCCGCCGGGATCCCGGTGCCCGAAGGCCGGGTGGTGCGCAAAAGCGAGGTGTTCGCCGGCGACGTGCTGCCCCGCCCTTATGTTCTGAAGCCGCTGAACGAAGGCTCCAGCGTCGGCGTGCACATCATCAAGGACGATGCGCCGCGCCCCACCAGCGAGGCCGAGTGGCCGTTCGGCGAGTGGGTGCTGGCCGAACCCTTCATCCCCGGCCGCGAAATCACCGTGGCGGTGATGGGCGACAAGGCCCTGGGCGTGACCGAGATCACCTCGGACCGCGGCTTTTACGACTATACCGCCAAATACGCCCCCGGCGGCTCGCGCCACCTCGTGCCGGCCCCCCTGCCCGAGGCGGCCTTCGCCGAGGCCCAGCGCCTGGCGGTGGCGGCGCATCAGGCCCTGGGCTGCCGCGGCGTGTCGCGCACCGATCTCCGCTACGACGACAGCAGCGGCGAGGGCAAATTCTACGTGCTGGAGATCAACACCCAGCCCGGCATGACCGATACCTCGCTGGTGCCGGAACAGGCCGCCCATGCCGGCATCTCCTTCCCCGATCTGGTGACCTGGATGGTGGAGAACGCCACATGCGACGCTTAAGCGACATCACCATCCAGGTGGACGACCGCTTCGGCAGCCCGGCGCCGCGTCACGGCGCCGCGCGCCCCCGGCCGCTGCCGCCGCGCGGCCAGGCCCAGCAGATCCGCCGCCGCATCTCGCCGTTCTGGCTGAAGCGGGTGCGGCGCATCGCCGCCGGCTCCACCCTGGCCCTGCTGCTGGCCGCAACCCCTCTGTGGCTGCTGGACAGCGCCGCCGGCCAGGCCCTGACCGAGCGGGCCCATGCCCAGATCGTCGCCTGGTCGGGCCGGGCCGGTTTCCGCGTCCAGCAGATCTATGTGGAGGGGCGGCACCGCACCCCCACCGACGAGCTGGTGGCGGCGCTCAACGTCAAGCGCGGCGATCCCATCTTCGGCATCGATCTGGCCGCCGCCCGCCAGCGCCTGGAGGAAATCTCCTGGGTGAAGACCGCCACCCTGGAGCGGCGCCTGCCCGGCGAGGTGCATATTCTGCTCACCGAGCGCGACCCCGTGGCCATCTGGCAGAACGAGGGCCACTACTATCTGGTGGATCAGCAGGGCCTGGTGGTGAGCGACGATGTGCGCGACTTTTCCGCGCTGCCGCTGATCGTCGGCGAGGGCGCCCCCGATCATGCCGCCGCCCTGCTGGCCATGCTGGCCACCGAACCGGCGCTGGCCAAGCGGGTCAAGGCGGCGCAGTGGGTGTCGGGGCGGCGCTGGAATGTCACCTTCGACAGCACCGACAACGGCATCGACGTGCGCCTGCCCGAGGATGATCCCGCCGCCGCCTGGCACGATCTGGACCGCTACGAAAAGAACCAGCAGATCCTGGAACGCAAGATCGCCCTGATCGATATGCGCATTCCCGATCGTCTGGTCTTGCGCGCCGTCGGCGGCGCCGAGGAAAACGCCCGGGCCGCCATGGAAGCCCGGCACAAGTCCCACCCCGGCAAGGATGCCTGAAGGAGAGCGTATGTCGAAAGCCAAGCCACGCCACGGACTGATCGCCGCCCTTGATGTGGGCACCACCAAGGTCTGCTGCTTCATCGCGCGGGAAACCGAGGATGGCGTGCGCGTGCTGGGCATCGGTCATCAGGTGTCGCTGGGCATGAGGAACGGCGCCGTGGTGGACATGGAAGCGGCGGAAACCGCCATCCGCGCCGCCGTCGACGCCGCCGAGCAGATGGCCGAGGACCGCATCCGCGAGGTGGTGGTCAATGTTTCGGGCGGGCATCCTGTTTCCTCCAACGTGACCGTGGAAGTGGGCATCAACGGCCACGAGGTGAGCGACCAGGACATCCGGCGCATGCTGGAACATGCCCGCCATCATGCCCAGCAGGGCGACCGCGACCTCATCCATTCCATTCCGGTGGGCTTCACCGTGGACGGCAACGACGGCATCCGCGATCCGCGCGGCATGTTCGGCGATACCCTGGCGGTGACCGTGCATCTGGTCAGCGCCGGCCAGGGCCCGGTGCGCAATCTCTCCACCGTGGTGCACCGCTGCCATCTGGATATCGAGGCCCGCGTCGCCTCGGCCTATGCCTCGGGCCTGGCCTGCCTGGTGGACGATGAAAAGGAACTGGGCGTCACCTGCATCGATCTGGGCGGCGGCACCACCACCCTGGCGGTGTTTCAGGGCGGCCATCTGGTGCATACCGACACCATCCCCGTGGGCGGCGCCCATGTCACCAACGACATCGCCCGCGGCCTGTCGACGCCGCTGATCCATGCCGAGCGCATGAAAACGCTTTACGGCAGCGCCCTGCCCTCGCCGTCCGACGACCGCGAGGTGCTGAAGGTGCCGCTGGTGGGCGAGGAGGAGGACGGCGGCGCCACCAATCAGGTGCCGCGCTCCATGCTGGTGCAAATCATCCAGCCCCGTCTGGAGGAAACCTTCGAACTGGTGCGCAGCCATCTGGAGGCCGGCGGCTTCGACAAGCTGGCCGGACGCCGCGTGGTGCTGACCGGCGGCGGCGCCAACATGCAGGGCGTGCGCGATCTGGCCGCCATGGTTTTGGACAAACAGGTTCGCATCGGCCGTCCGGTGGGCTTTCAGGGCCTGCCGGAAGCCACGGCGGGCCCGGCGTTTTCCACCTGC
Organism: Pseudomonadota bacterium; assembly: GCA_021798485.1. Classification (GTDB taxonomy): domain Bacteria; phylum Pseudomonadota; class Alphaproteobacteria; order Rhodospirillales; family Magnetospirillaceae; genus JAJZGK01. The sequence goes on along the minus strand of JAJZGK010000172.1, from coordinate 1,841 downwards.
GCCGGGTTGCTCCGGTATGCGGTTTTACATCAGGTGGAAGCATCGGCAAAGAAAACAAGAACAACAGAATCCGCCGGTGAAGGCCCCCTTGGCCGTTTTGGGGCCTGGTTACGAAAAAACTTCTAGTGTCGAGACTCGGTTTGTGATTCAACGATTCAAATTGTGCGCGGAGGGCTTTACCCCATGATTAATTTTCATCCCGGCTCCAATGACGAGCTGAAGCCTCGCATCTCCGTTATCGGTGTGGGCGGCGCCGGCGGCAACGCCGTCAACAACATGATTCAGTCGCATCTGGAGGGCGTCGAGTTCATCGTCGCCAATACCGATGCCCAGGCGCTGTCGCAGTCGCGGACCGACCGCCGCATCCAGCTGGGCGCCACCCTGACCCAGGGTCTGGGCGCCGGCGCCCGGCCCGACATCGGCCGCGCCGCCGCCGAGGAAAGCCTGGACGAGCTGATGGGCCAGCTGACCGGCTCCAACATGGTGTTCATCACCGCCGGCATGGGCGGCGGCACCGGCACCGGCGCCGCCCCGGTGATCGCCCGGGCCGCGCGCGAGCACGGCATCCTGACCGTGGGCGTGGTCACCAAGCCCTTCAGCTTCGAGGGCCAGCACCGCATGCGTCTGGCCGAGCAGGGCATCGATGAGCTGTCGCAGTATGTCGATACCCTGATCATCATCCCCAACCAGAACCTGTTCCGCATCGCCTCCGAGCGCACCACCTTCGCCGAAGCCTTCAAGCTGGCCGACGACGTGCTCTATTCCGGCGTGCGCGGCGTCACCGATCTGATGATCATGCCCGGCCTGATCAATCTCGATTTCGCCGACATCCGCACGGTGATGGGCGAAATGGGCAAGGCGGTGATGGGCACCGGCGAGGCCGAGGGCGATAAGCGCGCCCTGGACGCCGCCGAGGCCGCCATCAACAACCCGCTGCTGGAAGACCTGTCGATGAAGGGCGCGCGCGGCGTGCTCATCAACATCACCGGCGGCCTCGACATGACCCTGTTCGAAGCCGACGAGGCGGCCAACCGCATCCGCGACGAAGTGGACCCCGAAGCCAACATCATCTTCGGCTCCACCTTCGACGAGCGCATGAACGGCCGCATCCGCGTGTCGGTGGTGGCCACCGGCATCGACGCCGCCGCCCTCCAGCAGCCCAAGCCCACCCTGATCTCGCTGGTGGATCAAAAGCCGCAGGCCCAGCCCCAGGCCGCCCGCGCCGCCGCCAGCAACGTGCAGACCTTCGCCAAGCCCGCCGCCCAGCCGGCGCAGCCCGCCCCCCAGGCCGCGCCCGCCATGGCCCAGGGTCTGGCCGCCCAGCCCACCACCATGAATGTGGGCAACACCCTGGCCGACCGTGTGGGCGGCGCCGCCTTCAACGGCTCGGCGGCCCTGAACCGTCAGCAGGCGCATGAGCCGGCCCTGGCCCAGACCATCGCCATGGAAGACGAGATGGACGCCCGGCAGATGGAGCAGATGCTGCAGGTGCGCGATCCCGCCCCCCGCCAGGCCGCCCATACGGAAAGCCTGCAGGAGAAGGCCCTTCAGGGCACCCTGCGCATGGAAACCCGTCCGGAACAGCGGCCCGAACCGCGCATGGAGCACCGCGCCGAACCGCGCATGGAACACCGCGCCGTGCCGGCCCCCCATGCCGATCCGGCCGACCATGCCGAGGCGCACCGCCGCCCCAGCAACTTCCTGAACCGTCTGATGAACAAGCCGGTTCCGGCGGCCCATCACGCCCAGCCGGCCCATGCCGCCCCCACGGCCCCCGCCCCCCGCGCGGCCCAGCCGGCGGCCCAGACCATGAGCCCGCGCCCGGCCCCGCAGATGGAGGG
>JAJZGK010000171.1 GCA_021798485.1 Pseudomonadota bacterium | reverse complement strand
CGCAGAGGCCCCTTTGTCGTCGTCCGCAGGGCGGCATCCCCCTCTTGTCGTCATGCGCGGGCTTGACCCGCGCATCATAAGACGGCGTCTCCCCCCACAGGGATAGCCGTGGGTCAAGCCCGAGGGTGACGGATTGGACGCATCGGCGGTGCCAAGCTGATGCAGGGGAGGAGCGAGACGCTTGCCGGTCCAACAGCGTCATGGCCGGTCTGAACCAACCGGCTATCCCAGGCGTTTCGCCACGGCCCGCATGGCCGGATCGGCCAGCATGGCCGCGGTTTCGGCGGGGTAGCGCCGCCGCCAGTTGGGATGCTGGGTGGTGGTGCCGGGCAGGTTCATCTGCAGCGACACTCCCAGCACATCTTCCATCTGCGCCATTAACAGCCGCGCCGGGGCGCGGCGCAGATAGGCATAGAGCGCCGCCGCCAGGACGCGGGCCTGGGCTTCCGACAGGGCGGCCCCTTGCGGGAAGGTGTCCGCCAGCAGCCCCGCCGCCACCAGGGCGGCGCGCAGGGCGGCGCGGTCGGCCTCGCGGCCCCGGCGTTCGCCCTGGCTCATGGCCGGATCGGGGTACAGCGCCAGCTGTTCGCGGGCATCGAGATCGATGCCGGCCCACCAGCCGGCCAGGCTGGGCAGATCGTGGGTGCCCACCGCCAGCAGGGCCTCGCGGGCCAGATCGCCGGGCGCCTTGTAGGCGCCGTCGGCGGTTTTCTCGAACACCATCAGGCGGTAGCCCAGCAGGCCGTGCGCCGCCATGGCCTCGCGGAAGCCGTCGGGCACCGTGCCCAGATCCTCGCCGATCACCAGGCAGCGGCGCCGCTGGCTGACCAGGGCCACCAGCCCGAACAGATCCTCGGCCGGCATGCGCACATAGGCGCCCTGATCGGCCTTGGCTCCGCGCGGCACCCAGTAGAGCCGCCGCAGGCACATGGCGTGATCGAGGCGCATGGCCCCGGCATGGGCCATGTTGGCCTCCAGCACCGCCAGCAGCGGCGCGTAGGCCGCCTCTTTCAGGGCCAGGGGGTTGAAGGGCACCAGCCCCCAATCCTGCCCGGCCAGATTGAGGGGATCGGGCGGCGCCCCCACCGAGACCCCCAGGCACAACAGATCCTGGTTGCCCCAGGCCTCGGCGCCATCATCGCCGATGCCGACGCCGAGATCGCGGTAAAGCCCCACCGCCATGCCGGCCGCGCGGCAGGCCGCCTGGGCCTGGGCCAGCTGATCGTCGGCCAGCCATTGCAGGTACCAGTAGAAGCCCACCCGTTCGGCCTTTTCGGCGGCGAAGGCCGCCACCGCCGGGCTATCGGGATGCCGGTAGGGCTCGGGCCAGTGGCGCCAGTAGCCCAGGGCGGCATCCTGGCGCAGGAAATGCTCCTGCAGGGCCTGGAAGCGGGCGAAGCGCTCGCCGCCCTCGCCGCCGGCCCGGCGGAAGGCGGCGAAGGCGGCATCCCGCGCGTCGCCGCTGCCCAGATGCCCGGCCTGAAAGGCTGTCCAGCACAGTTCCAGCGCCGACAGCTTCAGGGGCAGCACGCTGTCGTACTCCACCAGCCGGGCATTTTGCGCGGCGGCGATGCGGGCCTGGAACCCGGGCGAGGCGAACAGGCGGCGCGCCGCCAGGCTTTCGGCGAAATCGGGCACCGCCTCCACATCGATATAGGCAATGTTCAGAAAGGCCCGCGCCGAGGGGGAATAGGGGCTGAAGCGGTCCGGGCACTGGGGAAACAGCGCATGCAAGGGGTTGATGCCCACCGCCGCCGCCCCCAGGGCCGCCGCCTGGCGGCCCAGCCCGGCCAGATCGGAAAAATCCCCCAGCCCCCAGTTGTCGGGGCCGCGCAGGGCGTAAAGCTGGGTGGCGATCCCCCAGGCCCGGCCTTCGTCGCCGGCCAGGGCCGGGGGCAGCCAGGCCTTGGCCGGGGTCACGATCAGGGTGGCGCTCTGACGGCGGCCGTCGGGGGCGGTCAGGGTCAGGCGGTGCAGGCCGGGCATGGGGCTGCCCGGCAGGCGGAAATCGTGGCGGCGGCTCCACACCCCGTCCACCTCGCGCTCGGCGGTCATCGGCAGGTCGAAGGGCTTCAGGGTGCCGTGGTGCACCGCCCCCCAGTCCTCGTCCAGCCGCCAGGCGAAGGTCTGATGCTCCAGCCCCTCGGGGATGGCCAGCTCCAGCACCGGCGCCCCTTTGCTCTCCGGCCACACCCGGCAGGGCTCCAGCCAGCGCCGCCAGGGCCGCATTTCCAGATCGTAGAGGCTGTCGGCCAGTTCGGCCGCGTTGCCCACGGCGAAGCCCATGGCTTCGAGGAAGGCGCGCTTGGTGTCGGGCGGCACCGGGCGGTAGTGGCCGAAGAAATCCCACCAGCCCTCCTCGATGCCGGCCTTGGCGGCCAATTGATCCAGCAGATCCTGTGCGGGGGCAGACATGGGCCGGTCCTCTTTCGGGTTATTGCGCCGGGCGGGGGCTGTCGATGCCGGGAGGCGCCGCCTTGCGCACCAGCACCGAAACCGAGTGCGCCGCCACGGCGTGATGTTCGCGGTCGAGGCAGCGCAGGCCGCGCGGGATGAAGCCCGAAGGCTCGGCGGTATCGATCACCCGTTCCCAGCTGTGCCCGCGCGCCGGGTGGGGCAGCACGTAGGTGATGGCCTCGTGATAGGCGTTCAGCAGGATCAGGAAGGTGGAGCCGGGGCGGGCGCCGTCGCCCTGCCCGGCCTCGCCGGCGATCATGAAGCCCAGCGAACGGGCGAAGGGCGCCGTCCAGTCGGCCTCGGTCATTTCCTCGCCGGCGGGGGTGATCCAGGTGATGTCCTTGGCCGCCGAGCCGGGAATGCGCCGCCCGGTGAAGAAGCGCAGGCGGCGCAGCACCGGATGCTTGCGCCGCAGCTTCAGCAGCTTGCGGGTGAAGGCGAGCAGGTCCTCGTCGGCCCCGGCCCAGTCGATCCAGCCGATCTCGTTGTCCTGGCAGTAGGCGTTGTTGTTGCCGCGCTGGCTGCGCCCCATCTCATCGCCGGCCACCAGCATGGGCACCCCTTGCGACAACACCAGGGTAACCAGCAGATTGCGCACCTGCCTTGCCCGCAGCGCCTGGATGGCGGGATCGTCGCTGGGGCCTTCCACGCCGCAGTTCCAGGCATCGTTGGCCTCGGTGCCGTCCTGGTTCTGCTCGAAATTGGCCTCGTTGTGCTTGCGCTCGAACGACACCAGATCGCGCAGGGTGAAGCCATCGTGGGCGGTGATGAAATTGATGCTGGCCGAAGGGCGGCGCCCGCCCCAGCCGAACAGATCCGAGGAGCCGGTCAGCCGCGAGGCCAGATCGCCGATCAGCCCGCCCTCGCCCTTCCAGAACTTGCGCACGGTGTCGCGGTAGCGGCCGTTCCATTCCGACCAGCCGGGCGGGAAAGCCCCCAGGCGGTAGCCGTCGCCGCCCAGATCCCAGGGCTCGGCGATCAGCTTGACGCGCGACAGCGCCGGATCCTGGCGCATGGCGTCCAAAAAGCCCGAGCCGCCGTCGAAGCCCGCCTTCTCGCGCGCCAGGCTGGCGGCCAGATCGAAGCGGAAACCGTCCACATGCATGTCCTCGGCCCAGTAGCGCAGGCTGTCCATCACCAATTGCAGCACGCGGGGATGGCGCAGGTTGAGGGTGTTGCCGCAGCCGGAATAATTTTCGTAAAAGCGCTCGTTGCCCTGGCACAGCCGGTAGTAGGAGGCGTTGTCGATGCCCTTCAGCGACAGGGTCGGCCCCATATGGTTGCCTTCGGCGGTGTGGTTGTAGACCACGTCGAGGATCACCTCGATGCCGGCCTCGTGCAGGCGCTGCACCATGGTTTTGAAATCGCCGTGCGCCGAGGTCAGGTAATAGCGCGGGTCGGGAGCGAAGAAGGCGATGGGATTGTAGCCCCAGTAGTTGCGCAGGCCCCGCTCCACCAGATTGCGCTCATCGACGATGGCGTGCACCGGCAGCAGTTCCAGGCTGGTGACGCCCAGGCGGGCCAGATGCTCGATCACCGCCGGCTGCGACAGCCCCAGAAAGGTGCCGCGCGCCGACTCGGGCACCAGGGGATGGCGCATGGTCATGCCGCGCAGATGCGCCTCGTAAAGCACGGTATCGGCCCAGGCCACCTGCGGGCGGTGGTCGCCGCCCCAGGTGAAGGCGGTATCCACCACCCGGCATTTGGGCATGAAGCGGGCATTGTCGCGCCGGTCGTAGGACAGATCGGCGCGGCCGTGATCGGTGCGGTAGCCGAAATGGGTGTCCGACCAGTGCAGCAGCCCGGACAGCTCCTGGGTATAAGGATCGATCAGCAGCTTGTGCGGGTTGAAGCGCTGCCCCGCCGCCGGATCGTAAGGCCCATGCACCCGGTAGCCGTAGAGCTGGCCGGGGCGCACATCGGGCAGATAGCCGTGCCAGATCTCGTCGGTATATTCCGGCAGGGCGATGCGCTCGACCTCCTTCACCCCCGCCTCGTCGAACAGGCACAGCTCCACCTTGTCGGCATGGGCCGAGAACAGGGCGAAATTCACCCCCTTGCCGTCCCACCTCGCTCCCAGGGGATAGGGGGCCCCGGCCCAGACGCGATGCCGCGCAACCATGCCCTAGCCCCGTCCGGGCCGCAGATAGAGCGCCGCCAGCGGCGGCAGGGTCAGGCGCAGCGAACAGGGCTGGCCGTGCCAGGGCAGGGGTTCGGCCACGGCGCCGCCCTTCAGCCCCACATCGCTGCCGCCGTAGAAGGTGGAATCGGTGTTGATCACCTCTTCGTACCAGCCGGCGCGCGGCACGCCCAGGCGGTAGTCCTGGCGCACCACCGGCGTCAGGTTGACCACCACCACCAGGGGATCGGCGGGATCATCGCCCCAGCGGATCCAGGAAATCACCGAATTGTCGCGGTCGTTGCAGTCGATCCAGGAAAAGCCCCGCGCCTCGCAGTCGAAGCGGTGCAGGGCCGGCACCGCGCGGTAGGCGGCGTTGAGATCGCGCAGGCAGCGGCGGGCGCCCTCGTGCCCGGCATCCTCCAGAAGGTGCCAGTCCAGGCTGGCCTCCACATCCCATTCCCGCTCCTGGCCGAACTCCTGGCCCATGAACAGCAGCTTCTTGCCGGGATGGGCGAACATGAAGGCGAAATAGGCGCGCAGATTGGCGAAGCGCTGCCAGCGGTCGCCCCGCATGCGGCCCATCAGCGAACCCTTGCCGTGCACCACCTCGTCGTGCGACAGCGGCAGCACGAAATTTTCCTGGAAGGCGTAGAGCAGCCCGAAGGTGAGATCATCGTGATGGTAGCGGCGGTGGATGGGCTCCTTTTGCATATAGCGCAGGGTGTCGTGCATCCAGCCCATGTTCCATTTATAGCCGAAGCCCAGCCCGCCCAGATGCACCGGCCGCGACACCATGGGCCAGGCGGTGGATTCCTCGGCGATGGTCATGGCGCCGGGATGCTCGCCGTAGACCACCTCGTTCATGCGGCGCAGGAACTCGATGGCTTCGAGATTTTCATTGCCGCCATGGCGGTTGGGCACCCATTCGCCGGGCTGGCGCGAGTAATCCAGATAAAGCATGGAGGCCACCGCATCCACCCGAAGGCCATCGACATGGAACTCGTCCAGCCAGTAGAGGGCGTTGGAATAGAGGTAGTTGCACACCTCGTTGCGGCCGTAATTGAAGATCAGGGTGTTCCAGTCCTTGTGCATGCCCTGGCGGGGATCCTCATGCTCGTAAAGACAGGTGCCGTCGAAGCGGGCCAGGCCGTGGGCGTCGGTGGGGAAATGCCCGGCCACCCAGTCGATGATGACGCCGATGCCCAGCTGGTGCAGATGATCGACGAAGGCGCGGAAATCATCGGGGCTGCCGAAGCGGCTGGTGGGGGCGTAAAGCCCGATGGGCTGATAGCCCCACGAGCCGGAAAAGGGATGCTCGTGCACCGGCAGCAGCTCCACATGGGTGAAGCCCATCTCGTGGCAATATTGCCCCAGATCCTCGGCCAGCTCGCGGTAGGTCAGGGAGCGGAAGCCCTCTTCCGGCACCCGCTTCCACGAGCCCAGATGCACCTCGTAGATGCTGATGGGGGCATCGCGGCCGGCGGCGGCGGCGCGGCGCGCCATCCAGTCGGCGTCCTGCCAGTCGTAGCGCTGCAGATCATAGACCACCGAGGCGGTGAGCGGCGGCCGTTCGGCGTAAAAGCCGTAGGGATCGGCCTTGTGCGGCAGCAGCCGGCCATCGGGGCCGTGGATTTCATATTTGTAGTTCATGCCCGCCGTGGCGCCGGGAATGAAGATCTCCCACACCCCGACGCCATGGCGGCGGCGCATGGGATGCACGCGGCCGTCCCAGTGGTTGATATCGGCCACCAGGGCCACCCGCCGGGCGTTGGGGGCCCACACCGCGAAGGCCACCCCCGCCACCCCCTCGTGGGTGACGACATGGGCGCCCAGGCGGCGGTAAAGATGCAGATGCCGCCCTTCGCCCAGAAGATGCAGATCCAGCTCGCCCAGCACCGGCCCGAAGCGGTAGGCGTCGTCGATCACCGCGCCGCCGCCGCCGCCGTCATCCAGGCGCAGGCGGTAGGCGAAGGGCTGCCCCCCCTCCAGGGTCAGGGCGAAAAAGCCTTCGGGGCGCAGGCGGGGCAGTTCGGCCACGTCGCGGCCGCTGACGGCGTCCACCAGCCACACCCGCGCGGCGTCGGGCCGCATCACCCGCACCGCCACCCCGCCGGGCACGGCATGCATGCCGAGAAAGGCGAAGGGATTATCGTGCCGCGCCCCCAGCACGGCGTCGGTCTCGGCCTCAAGGGCGCGCTGCTGCGCGGATGCTTGCGTCTTCCTGCCAGGCTTTGCCACCACACTCTCCTTGAAGCCGCTCCTTCATAAAGGCAAGGACGGCACACCCCACTGTTCGGAACAGCCATCATAAACCGGAACGGCGGTCCCCACTAGCCGGCGATGCGTGATGAAAACAAGGACGATGTAATACCAACCGGCCAATGAATTGACCGGTTGTATCGTCCCTCGCCGGGCGGCGGCATCCGCCGCCTTGGCCGCTCGCTCAATGCTCGCTGGATACCGGCCAACGAGTCAC
>JAJZGK010000170.1 GCA_021798485.1 Pseudomonadota bacterium | reverse complement strand
AGCTACGCCGCCCGCCTGCGCGGCCTGCTGCGCGAGGCCCTGGACGGGGAGAGCCTGTGACCATGCGCCGTCCGCTGCCGATCCTGGCCCTGGCCGCCGCCCTGGCCGCCTGCGCGCCGGTGGGCCCCGACTATCATCCGCCCCGCCCCGCTCTCCCCGCCGCCTTCGACGGCCGGGTGGCGGCCAAGGCCGCCCGCCCCACGCCGCTGGCCGGCTGGTGGCAGGGCTTTCATGATCCGCTGCTGAACCGGCTGGCCGCCATGACTCTGGCCGGCAACCTCGATCTCCAGATCGCCGGGCAGCGGCTGGAGGCGGCCCGCGCCGACCGCGACGCCGTGGCCGCCGCCGAACAGCCCAGCCTGGGCCTGGGCGCCGATTACGCCAACGAACGCTCCAGCACCCTGCTCACCTGGCCGCCCGGCGTCGGCCAGTACAAAACCTGGGATGCCGGTCTGCAAGGCTCGTGGGAGATCGATATTTTCGGCGGCACGCGGCGCGCCATCGAGGCCGCCGATGCCGAAAGCGGCATGGCCGAGGAGGATGTCAACGCCGCCAAGGTGGCGGTTCTGGGTGAACTGGTGGCCGACTACACCCTGCTGCGCTCGGACCAGCACCGGCTGGATATCGCCCATCGCAATATCGCCGCCCAGACCGACTCCCTGGCCCTGACCCGCCGCGCCCTCAAGGCCGGTCTGGGCACCGAGGTGGACGTGGCCCGCGCCGAGGCCGCCGTCAAGCTGTCGAGCGCGCAGGTGCCGGTGCTGGAAGGCGGCGTGCAGCGCCTGGCCCATGCCATCGCCGTGCTCACCGGGCAGCCGCCCGAAAGCCTGACCGCCGCCCTCTACGGCCAGGGCGGCCACGATCTGATGGCGCCGCCCCTGCCCGCCGCCCTGCCCTCGGACCTGTTGCGCAATCGCCCCGATATCCGCCGCGCCGAACGGCGCATCGCCGCCGCCACCGCCCGGGTGGGCGTGGCCACCGCCGATCTTTTTCCCACGTTCGAGATTCCGCTGGGCATCGGCCCGGTCACCAGCAATCTGGCCAATCTGTTCAATATCGACAGCCTAGTGTGGACCCTGGGCCTGTCGGCGCGCCAATCGGTGCTGGACGGCGGCAAGCGTGATGCCCGGGTGCGCGCCGCCCAGGCGGTCTCGGAAGCCGACCGCCTGCTCTACCGCCGTACCGTGCTGGGAGCCCTGCGCGAGGTGGAGGACCGCCTGACCGGCATCGACACCGAACGGCGCCGCCATGCCTTTCTGGTCACCGCCGTGGAGGACGACCGCATCGCCTTCACCCAGGCCAGCCGTCTCTACGGCGCCGGCCTGACCGATTTCCTGAAGGTGCTGGATGCCGAGCGCGCCCTGTCCCAGGCCGAGGACGCCCTGGCGGTCTCGGAAGCCGGAGAGGTGCTGGACATCGTCGGCCTTTACCGCGCCTTCGGCGGCGGCTGGCAACGCCCGGCGGCCTCCTGACGCGCCTTCGGCGCATCATACCGGCCAACCATTGAAGTGATACCGGCCAACCATTGAAGTGACTCGTTGGCCGGTATCCAGCGAGCATTGAGCGAGCGGCCAAGGCGGCGGATGCCGCCGCCCGGCGAGGGACGATACAACCGGTCAATTCATTGGGCGGTTGGTATGACGCGCCTTCGGCGCATCAGGCAAGGGGGCCGTCCGCCGTCAGTGCCCGGTGGCCTTCAGCATGAAGCCGGAGCCGCGCACGGTGTGCAGCAGCGGCGGCAGATTGGGCAGATCGATCTTGCGGCGCAGTTTGCCCACATGCACATCCACCAGATTGCTTTCGGCCTCGGTGCGGTAGTTCCACACGTTTTCCAAAAGCTCGGTGCGCGACAGCACCCGGCCGGGGTGACGCATCAGATAGTCGAGCAGCTTGATTTCACGCGGCAGCAGCGAGATGGGGCGGCCGTCGCGCCGCACCGTGCGCTCGATCAGATCCATCTCCAGATCGCCCACCCGCAGCACGGTTTCCCGCGCCAGCAGCGGCCGGCGCAACAGCACGTGCAGGCGGGCCGCCAGTTCCACGAAGGCGAAGGGCTTGGGCAGATAGTCGTCGGCCCCGGCCAGCAGGCCCTTCACCCGATCCTCCACCGATCCCAGCCCCGACAGGAACAGGATCGGCACCTCCACATGATCGGCCCGCAGCGTCTTCACCAGATCGATGCCGTCGCCGCCGCCCAGGCGGCGCTCCAGGATGATCAGCCGGTATTGGCCGCTATGGGCCTGATGCAGGCCGTCCTCGGCGTTTTCCACATGGATCAGCTCCAGCCCCTGGTCGGCCAGACCGTCCTTCAGGGTCAGGGCCAGATCGATATCGTCGTCGATCAGCAGCACCGGCAACAGCTCCGCCGACGCCGTGCCCCCGCTGTCCCGCCGCCAGGCCGTCCGCGCCATGTCTTGCATGGATGCCATGGGATATCCTCCTTTTATTTTATCATCACACCGCCGGCAGCGACGGCCCCGCCGCGCCGCCGATGGCCCGGATCAGAGCGATATCGGCCTGCCGCAGCCGCGCCTTCAGGGTGATGACGGCACGATCGGCATCGAGCGCCGCCACCTGCGAGACCACCACGTCGAGGTAGCTGTTCACCCCCTGGACATAGAGGGTTTGCGACAGCGACAGTTCCTTGTGCGCCGCCTGACGCGCCGTTTCCTCCTGGGCCAGGGCCTGCGTCAGGCTGCGCAGCTGGGCCTGGGCGTCCTCCACCTCGCGGAAGGCCTGCAGGGCCACGGCGCGGTAGGATTGGCTGGCCTCGACGAACAGCGCCTTCTTTTCCGCCAGCTGGCCGTCCAGCTTGCCGCCGTCGAAGATCGGCAGATCCACCCCCGGCCCCACCGCCCAGATGCGGTCGGGCAGGGTCAGCATGTTCACCGCCGTATCCTGGAAACCGCCCAGCAGATTAAGGGTGAAGTTGGGAAAATAGGCGGCGCGGGCCACGCCGATGGCGTCGTTGGCCGCCGCCATGCGCCGCTCCGCCGCCGCCACGTCGGGACGGCGCTGCAACAGGCGCGAGGGAATGGCCGGAGCGATGGCCGGCAGCGGCAGATCGTCCACCTGGGCCGGCAGGCTGAACAGCGAGGGCGATTTGCCCACCAGCACGGCGATGGCATGTTCCAGCAGAGCGCGCTGGCCCTTGAGATCGGCCTGGCGCGACTGCACCGCCGCCAGCTGATTTTCCGCCTGCGCCACATCCAGCGCCGAGGTGATCTTGCCGTTGAAGCGGGTGCGGGTCAGGCGCAGGGCCTTGTCATAGGCCGCCACCGTCTGATCCAGCAGGGCCAGTTGCTGATCATCCTCGCGCAGGCGCACATAGGCATCGGCCAGTTCGGTCCGCAGGCTGAGCCGCACCGATTCCAGATCGGCGGCGCTGGCCTGTTCCTCGGCCACCCCTTCCGCCGCCAGATTGTGCACCCGGCCCCAGAGATCCAGCTCGTAGCTGGCGCCCGCCGCCACGGTATTGGCGCCGTAGACGCTGGGCTGATTGCTGGAGCGCAAGGGCCGGTGATCGGACTGGCGGTTGTTGCTGAGGGCGCCGGCCATGCCCACCTGGGGATAAAGCTCGGCACCGGCCTCTTCCGCCAGGGCGCTGGCGCGGTCGTGCGCCGCCACCGCCAGGGCCAGGGTCGGGCTGGCCTGGGCCAGCTCCCCTTCCAGGCGGTCGAGGGTCTGGTCGTGGAAACCGCGCCACCAGTCGCCGCGCGGCTGATCGTCGGCCGGATGCACCGGCTGCCAGGCGCCGCTTTCCTTATAGTGATCGGGCGTCATCACCACCGGCACGTGATAGGCCGGCGCCAGATCGCAGCCCGCCAGCCCCAGCCCCGCCAGCCCCAGCAGAGCGATACGAAGGGAGCGTCTCATGAGCGGCCGTCCTGTTTGGCGGCCGCCACCCGCACCTGATCGCCCTCGGCGATGGAATCCGAGGGATTGTCCACCACGCGGTCGCTGGCGGAAAGACCGGAGCGGATCTCGATGATGGTGCCGAAATCGCGGCCCAGCTCCACCGGCTTCAGATGGATGCGGTCATGGGCATCCACCACCGCCAGCTCGGTGCCGTGACGGCGGAACAGCAGGGCGCTGGACGGGACCTGCAGCACGTTCTTATCGGCGGGCAGGCGGAAATGCACCTCGCCATAGGTGCCGGGCCACAGCAGACCGTCGGCGTTGGGGGCCAGAAGTTCCACCAGCAGACTGCGCGAGGCCCGGTCCACCGCGTTCGAGGTGGTGTCGAGATGGGCCTTGAAATCGCGGTGGGGATATTGCGGCAGGCGCACGAGGACGGTCATACCCGGCGTCAGCATGGCCGACATGGCCTGGGGCACATGCACGTAGATGCGCATTTCATGGGTATCGGCCACGCTGAACAGCTCCTGGCCGCTGGCCGGAGTGATCAGATCGCCGATATCGGTCTTGCGCGCCGTCACCACGCCGGCAAAGGGCGCCACGATGCGCTTGAAGCCGATCAGGGCCTGCAGGCGGTCCAGATTGGCCTTGGCGGCGAAGGCGGCCGCCTTCTTGGCCTCGGCTTCGGCGCTGTGCTCGTCGATGGACTGCTGCGACACCGACTCCGTGCCCTGCAGGGCCTGCCAGCGCCGGGCCGTCAGCGCCGCCAGGGCGGCATTGGCCTGGGCGGTGGCGTAATCGGCCCGGGCCCGCACCAGTTCCTGGTCCAGTTCCGGAGCGTCGATTTCGGCCAGAAGCTGGCCGGCCTTGACATGGGCGCCGATATCCTGACGCCAGTCCTTGAGATAGCCGCCGACCCGGGCATGGATCGAGGCCTCGTAATAGGCGTCGATGGTGCCGGGCAGCACCATGTCCTGGACGCCCTCGCCGGTGCGGGGGCTGACCACCGCCACCGTGGGAATGGCCAGATCGGTGGTCTGATGGGCCAGTTCGGTCTTGTTGTGGGCCCGGCTGGCGATGCCCGAGACGGCGACCGCCACCGCCAGCACCAGAACCGAGGCGCCGACCAGGCGCAGCTTGCGGCCCTTGGCCTTGTGCGAGGGATTAGTCATGGGAGGGTCCTTCCACGGGATGGTCGGCGGCAGGGGCGGCCTTCTTGCCGCCATGCACCAGACTGAACATGATGGGAACAAAGAACAGGGTGGCGCCGGTGGCGAACACCAGGCCGCCGATCACGGCGCGGCCCAAAGGCGCGTTCTGCTCGGCGCTCAGGGCCATGGGCATCATGCCGATGATCATGGCCAGCGCCGTCATCAGCACCGGACGGAAGCGGGTGAAGCCGGCCTCCGCCGCCGCGGTCAGGGCATCGACGCCATCGGCCATGCGTTCGCGGGCGAAACTGATCACCAGGATACTGTTGGCGGTGGCCACACCCATGCACATGATGGCCCCGGTGAGCGCCGGCACCGACAGGGTGGTATGGGTGGTGAACAGCATCCACAGGATGCCCGCCAACGCCGCCGGCAGCGCCGAAACGATGACAAAGGGATCGATCCACGACTGGAAGTTCACCACGATCAGCAGATAGATCAGCACGATGGCGAAGGCCAGGCCGGCATAGAGCTGATGGTAGGCGCTGGTCATGGTGGAGACCTGGCCGCGCAGCACCACCGAGGAGCCGCGCGGCACCTCCGAGGCGGTGTCGGCGATGATCTTGCGGATATCGGCGGCCACCGCGCCCAGATCGCGGCCGCGGGTGGCGGCGTAGATATCGATCACCGGCCGCACATTATAATGAGTGACCACGGCGCTGGAGGTGGTGCGGCTGATCCGCACCATACCGCCCAGGATCTGATGGGTGCCGCCGCCGGAAATGGGCAGCACGCTGAGCTTGTCCAGGCTGTCGGTCTGCGGCTGGGGCATCTGCACCACGATGGGATAGGAAACGCCGTTCTTCGGGTTCAGCCAGAAGGTGGGCGCCGTCTGCAGGCTGCCGGCCAGGGTGTTCTGCACCGACTGGGTGACGTCATCCTCGGTCATGCCCAGTTCGGCGGCCAGGGTGCGGTCGGCGGTCAGCTTCAGGGTGGGGGCGTTGAAGGCCTGCTGGATGCGCGGATCGGCGATACCCGGCACCTGGCTGACCCGGCGCAGCAGGGTTTGGGCATAAACGCGGTTGGCATGCAGCCTGTTGCCGGTCACCTGCAGATCGAGGGGCGCGGGCAGGCCGAAATTCAGGATCTGCGTCACGATGTCGGCCGGCAGGAAGGCGAAGGTGGAACCGGGGAACAGCCGCGGCAGCCGGCGGCGCATGGTGTCCACATACGTGTCGGTGGCGCCCTTGTGGTCCTCCTTCAGGGTGATCAGGATATCGGCGTCATCGACACCGATGGTGCCGGAATTGACATAGGCCACGGTGGAGCCGGTGGTGGGCAGGCCGATATTATCGACGATATTCTCCAGATCGGCGGACGGGATGATCTGACGGATGGATTTTTCCACCTCGTCGCACAGCCGCGCCGTTTCCTCGATGCGGGTGCCGATGGGGGTGCGCAGATGCAGCTTGATCTGCCCGGAATCCACCGGCGGGAAGAAGTTCTGCCCCAGGAAGGGGAACAGCCCCATGGAGAGAACCGCCACCATGATGAACCCGCCGACGAAAACGCGGCGATGGCGCAGCGCCAGATTGAGCAGTTCCATATAGCCCCGGCGCACCGCCTCGAAGCGGGCCTCGAAGGCCTGCAGGAACCGGCCGAAGGCGTTCTTCTTCTCCCCGTGGGCCGGATGCAGGTTCTGGCCGGCCAGCAGATAGTTGGCCAGGGTGGGCACCAGAGTGCGCGACAGGACGTAAGAGGCGATCATGGCGAACACCACCGCCTCGGCCATGGGCCGGAACAGGAAGCCCGACACCCCGCCCAGACCGAACAGCGGTACGAAGACGATGCAGATGCAGAGCAGCGACACCGTGGCCGGCACCACGATCTGACGGGCGCCATCCATGATGGCCACTTGGATCTGCTTGCCCTGTTCCAGATGCCAGTTGATGTTCTCGATGGTCACGGTGGCGTCGTCCACCAGGATGCCCACCGCCAGGGCCAGGCCGCCCAGGGTCATGACGTTGATGGTCTGGCCCAGCACCGAAAGCGCGGTGATGGAGGCCAGAATGGCCAGGGGGATGGAGATGGTGATGATCAGGGTGGAGCGCCAGCTGCCCAGGAACACCAGAATCATC
>JAJZGK010000169.1 GCA_021798485.1 Pseudomonadota bacterium | reverse complement strand
GAAAGACGTGGATGGCCGGGTCGGAGCCCGGCCAAGACGCGGTTGGAAAGGCAGGCGTTTCGTGGCGCCGGAACCATAGGGATAAGCCAGCCGCCGTAATACCCTCCCTTCAGACTATGGAACTCTTCCCATCCCCTCCTATATTTTAGAGCTTACAGTTGCGTGTCCAAACACCGCCAGATCGCCTAAGGAGGATTGCCATGAGCGCCATCACGTTCGATCCCCAGTCCGTGCGCGTGGGAGACCGTTTCCAGAAGACCAGCGACCCCTTGGGCCGCGCCTGGGAAGTGCTGCACACCTTTCTGGCTCCCAATGGGCTGCCCCATGCCCATCTGGTCAGCCAGGGCCGCTACGGCGCCCATAAGACCATCGGCGTGCCGGCACTGCTGGACCGCAAGTTCTTCGAACCGCTGCCCTGATCCCATCCCCCCTCAGGGCAATCGGGTGAAGCCGATTGCCCTGCTTCCCCCCTTCACAAGCGGGGAAGCGCACCCTATGTTTAGAGGCGTTTAGACCTATTCCAACCTAACATGAGGTTTTGATTATGGCCCTGGAGCTTCCGCCCCTGCCCTACGACGCCACGGCGCTTGAACCCGTTATCTCAGCCAACACCCTGGCGTTCCATCACGGCAAGCACCATGCCGCCTACGTCACCAACTTCAACACCCTGACCAAGGACAGTCCGCTGGCCGACAAGCCGCTGGAAGAGGTGATCAAGGCCGTGGCCGGCGATTCCGCCAAGGCCGGCATTTTCAACAATGCCGCCCAGGTGTGGAACCATACCTTCTTCTGGAACTGCCTGGCCCCCAACGCCGGCGGCAAGCCCTCGGGCGCGCTGCTGGCCAAGATCGAGGCCGATTTCGGCTCGTTCGACGCCTTCGTCAGCGAATTCAAGACCGCCGCCACCACCCAGTTCGGTTCGGGCTGGGCCTGGCTGGTGCTGGATCAGGGCAAGCTGAAGGTAACCAAGACCGCCAACGCCGATACCCCGCTGGCGCACGGCCAGGTGCCGCTGTTCACCGTGGATGTGTGGGAACATGCCTATTACCTGGATTTCCAGAACCGCCGCCCCGATTTCGTGGCCGCCGTGCTGGAAAAGCTGGCCAACTGGGCCTTCGTGGCCCAGAACCTGGCCAAGGCCTCGTAATACCGGCCAACCATTGAAGTGACCGTTGGCCGGTTGGTTCTCTAAGCCAAGCCGGTTCCTTCCGGCCATGAAAAACGGGGCCTCGCGGCCCCGTTTTTTTATCTTCAGAACGGCAGCAGCGCCGCCGCCACCCTTCGCTCCTCGGCCAGAAGCACATTGTAGGTGCGGCAGGCCGCCCCGGTGTCCATCGCCTCCAGCACCACCCCTTGCGCGCGGAAATGCCGCCGCAGATCGGGCGACGGCAGCAGCATGCGCCCGCCCGATCCCAGCAGCAGGATCTCCACCTTGGGCTCGGCCTCCAGCACCAGGGCCAGGCTGTCGGCGGTAACGGCGGAAAATGCCGCCACGTCCCAGGCCAGGGTCCGGCCGGGAAACACCAGCACCGCCCCTTCGTGGCGGATGCCGCTGATGCGGAAACCGCCATCGCCGTAGGCCTGGATCAGTTGCCGGTCGGCGGGGATGAAGGGGGTGATATCCATGGCCGGGCTCCGCTTACGGCTTGGCCGTTTCCGCCTTGGCGGCATCGGCCTCGGCACGGATGAAATGTTCGCGGGTGGCGCCCAGCCACAGCACGATGGGCGAGGACACCAGCACCGACGAATAGATGCCGAAGACGATGCCGATGGTCAGGGCCAGGGCGAAGTAGTGCAGGGTTTCGCCGCCGAAGAACAGCATGGACAGCACCACCATTTCCGTACAGCCGTGGGTGATGATGGTGCGGCTCATGGTGGCGGTGATGGCGTTGTTGATGATATCCGGTACGCTCATCTTCTTATACTTACGGAAGTTTTCTCGGATGCGGTCGAACACCACCACCGATTCGTTCACCGAATAGCCCAGCACCGACAGCACGGCGGCCAGCACGGTGAGCGAGAACTCCCACTGGAAGAAGGCGAAGAAGCCCAGAATGATCACCACGTCGTGCAGGTTGGCGATGATCGCCGCCACCGCGAAGCGCCATTCGAAGCGGAAGGCCAGATAGGCCATGATGCCGAGGCAGACCAGCCCCAGGGCGATGGAGCCGTCGGTCACCAGTTCCTTGCCCACCTGCGGGCCGATGAACTCCACCCGGCGCAGCTCCACCTGGGGATGCGAGGCGCGCAGGGCCGACAGCACCGTTTCCGACAGCTGGGCCGACGACACCCCGCTGCGCAGCGGCAGGCGGATGATGAGATCGGAGGCGGTGCCGAAATTCTGCACCTCGCTGTCGGTGATGTGGGCCTTCAGCAGGTCGGCCTGCACGGCGCCGGTATCGGCGGCCTGCTGGTAGTGCACCTCGATCACCGTGCCGCCGGTGAATTCCACGCCGAAATTCAGGCCCCGGGTGATCAGGAAGAACACCGACAGCAGGAAGGTCACCAGCGAGATCAGGGTGGTGACCCGGGCATAGCTCATAAAGGGAATGTCGCGCTTGAAGCGGAAGAATTCCATGATCGTTAACTCCTGCTTCCGCCGGTCAGATGGAAATATGGTCGAGCTTGCGCTGGCGGCCGTAGGTCAGATTGACCAGGGCGCGCGACACCAGCACGGCGCTGAACATCGAGGTGAGAATGCCGAGGCACAGCACCACGGCGAAACCGCGCACCGGGCCGCTGCCGTAGGAGAACAGCGCCACGCCGGCGATGAAGTTGGTGACGTTGGAATCGAGAATGGTGGCGAAGGCGCGGGAATAGCCGGCATGAATGGCGGCATGCGCCGTATGCCCCACCCGCAATTCCTCGCGGATGCGCTCATTGATCAGCACGTTGGCATCGATGGCCATACCCACGGTCAGCGCGATGGCGGCGATGCCGGGCAGGGTCAGGGTGGCCTGCAGCAGCGACAGCAGGGCCACCAGCATCAGCACGTTCACCCCCAGGGCCAGGGCCGAATAAAGCCCCATGCGGCGGTAATAGAAGATCATGAACAGGGTGATGGCCACAAAGCCCCACAGCACCGAATGCACGCCCTTGGCGATGTTCTCGGCGCCCAGGCTGGGGCCGATGGTGCGTTCCTCGATGATTTCCATGGGCGCGGCCAGGGCACCGGCCCGCAGCAGCAGGGCCACGTCCTGGGCGTCCTTCACCGACATGCGGCCCGAGATCTGCACCTGGCCGCCGGTGATGGGTTCGCGGATCACCGGGGCGGTGATCACCTCGCCCTTGCTCTTTTCCACCAGGATGATGGCCATGCGCCGGCCCACATTGTCGCGGGTGAGCTGGCCGAAGATGCGGGCGCCGCGGGTATCGAGGGTGATATGCACCGCCGGTTCGTTGTTGCGGCTGTCGAAGCCGGCCGAGGCGCTGGCGATATCCTCGCCGGTCAGCACCGACAGCTTCTTCACCAGCAAGGGCTCGTTATCGCGGCCCGAAAGGTAGAAATCATCGCCGGGCGGCACCAGGCCCTTGGCGGCTTCCGCCAGGGTGGGGCCATCGGTGTGCTCATCGTCCACCATGTGGATTTCCAGGCTGGCGGTGCGGCCCAGAATGTCTTTGGCCTTGGCGGTATCCTGCACTCCGGGCAGCTGCACCACCACGCGGTCGGGGCCCTGCTGCTGGATGATGGGTTCGGAAACCCCCAGTTCGTTAACGCGGTTGCGCAAGGTCAGCACGTTCTGCTGCACCGCCTGTTCCTGGAACTGCTTCAGGGCCACCGGTGTGGGGGTCAGGGACAGACGGGTATCGCCCTGCTCGGCCACGGTCATTTCCTTCATCTCGTGGCGCAGCACCTCTTCGCCACGGTCGCGGGTGGCGGTATCCTTGAACTTGGCCACCAGGCTGTTGCCATCGCGGGAAACGCCGGCCAGCGGCACCTTCTCTTCGCGCAGGCGATGGCGGATATCATTGATCTGGCGGTCGAACTGCTTGTTCAGGGCCGAGGTCATATCGACCTGCATGAGGAAATGCACGCCGCCGCGCAGGTCAAGGCCGAGATACATGGGCAGGGCGCCGATGGACTGCAGCCACTGCGGCGTGGCCGACAGCAGGTTGAGCGCCACGGTGTAATTCTGCCCCAGGGCCTTTTGCAGGGCGTCCTTGGCTTTCAGCTGCACATCGGTAGTGGCCAGCCGCACCTTGACGCCGGTGGGATCGGCCAGCATGCCGTTGAACGGAATCGACGCGGCGTTCAAGACAGTCTGCACCCGGGTCATCAGGGCCTGATCGACCTGGGCCACCGACGAGGTCGGCGACACCTGGACCGCCGGCACCTCGCCGAACAGGTTGGGCAGCGAATAGAGCACGCCCAGAAGCAGAATGACCAGAATGGTGATGTATTTCCACCGCGGATAACGGTTCATGCGGACCTCGTGCGGGTAACGGCCGGGCCGGGACAACGGGCCCCGGCGGGAAACAGGCCCCTTCTCAACCGGAAAAGGGGGCGGGGCGGGCCCGAAAACGGACCCGCCCCCAGATCGGATCGGCAGCCGGGATTACTTGTCGTCTTCGGCGGCGGCCTCGGAGCCGGGCTCCTTGGCGGCGGGCTTGTCCTTGGCGTCCTTCGACGCGCCGGCCACCGGCTCGGTCTTGGACAGCACCTCGGAGATGGAGGCGCGGGCCACCCGCACCTTCACCTCGTCGGCGATTTCCACCAGCACCACGGCGTCATCAACCACCTTGGTCACGGTGCCATAGATGCCGCTTTGCAGCAGAACCTTGTCGCCCCGGCGCAGCGCCGACACCATCTCACGGTGCTGCTTGGCCTTCTTGGCCTGCGGACGCCACATCAGGAAGTAGAAAACCACCAGGATCAGGGCGAAGGGGAGGAACTGCTCCACCCCGGCGGCGGGGCTGGCGGAGGAACCGGCGGTCTGCGCCAGCGCCTGGGAAATGAACATAGGAAACTCCTGCTTTAGCGAAATACCGTTCAAAGCTGGCGAAATATAGCCTTGTTGCACCGCCTTGCAAAGGAATAGGGCATGAAATCCTTGCCACCATAGGCAAACGCCCCCCGGCCGCGGGGCCGGGGGGCGTGATTTCGCCTGTTTTCCGAAGGGATTAGGCCAGCGCGGCGATCCAGGCCTCCACCGCCTTGGCGGCGGCGTCCATGGCCGGGGTCACGGCGTCGGGGCCCATGGCCAGGCTTTCGGCGCGCACGAAGGTGGGCTGGGTGAGGCCCATCAGGCCGAGGACGGCGCGCAGATGCGGCTCCTGGGCGTTGTAGGCGGCGGCGGGGCCTTCGCTGTAGAAGCCGCCCCGGCTTTCCACCACCAGCACCGGCTTGGCCGGCACCAGGCCCTGCGGGCCGTTGGCGGTGTACTGGAAGGTGGCGCCGGCGCGCAGCACATGGTCGAACCAGGTCTTCAGGCCGGAATGGATGCCCAGATTGTACATGGGCGAGCCGATGACGATGAAATCGGCATCCATCACCTCGGCGATCAGCTGATCGGAGAGGGCGCGGGTGGCCTTTTCCGCCGGGCTGGCGTCGGCGGCGTCGCGGCGCAGCGCCCCCACGGTTTCACCGGTCAGATGCGGCAGCGGCGCCGCCCCCACGTCGCGCTCCACCACCTGGAGGCCGGGGTGCCGGGCCCGCAGGCCGGCCACCGCCTTGGCCACCAGCGCGCGGGAGGCGGAGGCATCGCCCAGGATGGAGCTGTTGATCACCAGAACCTTCGTCATCGTCATAACCCTTTCAAGACGGGAGAAATCCGTTGC
This sequence comes from Pseudomonadota bacterium, assembly GCA_021798485.1. Lineage (GTDB taxonomy): Bacteria > Pseudomonadota > Alphaproteobacteria > Rhodospirillales > Magnetospirillaceae > JAJZGK01. Next base: position 1,388 of record JAJZGK010000169.1, on the reverse strand, counting down.
CTGGAAAGATAGCCCTTTAAGATCGCCGCACTAGCCACCGCCTGGGCAATACACTGTTGCGCATATTGACCCGCCGGCGCGGCGTGCTACCGTCGTCGCCATGATGACCGATACCGCCGTTCTCGCCCTTCTGGGCCGCATCGCCGACGCGCTGGACCGCCTGGCCCCGCCCGCCGCCCGCCCCCTGGACCTGCATCAGGCCGACGCCTATATCTGGCACGCCGACCCCGACGGCCTGGAGGCGGTGCCCAAGGTCAACCGGGTGGATGTATCGCTGTTGCAGGGCGTGGAGCGCCAGCGCGACCAGCTGCTGGACAATACCCTGCGCTTCGCGCAAGGCCTGCCGGCCAACAACGCCCTGCTGTGGGGGGCGCGCGGCACCGGCAAATCCTCGCTGATCAAGGCGGTGCACGCCGCCGTCAACGCCCGCAGCCCCGGCGCCCTGGTTCTGGTGGAAATCCACCGCGAGGATATTCCCAGCCTGCCCCGGCTGCTGACCCGCCTGCGCGACGGCGGCCGCCGCTGCCTGCTGTTTTGCGACGATCTGTCGTTCGAGGGCGCCGACGAGAGCTACAAATCGCTGAAGGCGGTGCTGGACGGCGGCATCGAGGGACGGCCCGAGAACGTGCTGTTTTACGCCACCTCGAACCGCCGCCATCTGCTGTCGCGCGATATGATCGAGAACGAGCGCTCCACCGCCATCAATCCCAGCGAGGCCACCGAGGAGAAGGTCTCGCTTTCCGACCGCTTCGGCCTGTGGCTGGGCTTCCACAATCTGGATCAGGCCACCTATTTCGCCATCATCGAGGGCTATGCCGCCGCCTACGGCCTGGAGCTGCCGCAGGATCAGCTGCGGGCCGAGGCGGTGGAATGGAGCATGACGCGCGGCTCGCGCTCGGGCCGCGTGGCCTGGCAGTTCATCCAGGATCTGGCCGGGCGCCTGGGCCGGCGCATCGGCTGACGCCCCTACTCCTTCAGCAGGGTTTCCGGATTGACGGCGCGGGTGCCGTGCCGGATCTCGAAATGCAGCTGCGGCTCGGTCACCCCGCCGGAATCGCCCGACAACGCCACTTCCTGGCCGCGCCGCACCGTTTCGCCGCGCCGGACCATCAGCCGGTCGTTATGGGCATAGGCGGTGGTCCAGCCGTTGGCATGCTTGATCAGCAGAAGATTGCCGAAACCGCGCAGCTCGTTGCCGGCATACACCACCACGCCGTCCTGGGCGGCGCGCACCGGGGTATCCTTGGATACGGCGATATTGATGCCGTCGTTATGCACGCCCTTGCCGGCGGCGCCGAAGGGATCGATCACCCGGCCCTTCACCGGCCACAGGAAGCCCTGGCCGCTTTCCGGCGGCGGCGGCGGAGCTGACGGCACGGCGGCGGCCT
>JAJZGK010000168.1 GCA_021798485.1 Pseudomonadota bacterium | reverse complement strand
TGGCGCCGCCCAGGGCCAGCAGGGCGGCGCGGGGCCGGACCTCGGCCAGGCCCCGCGGCGTGGAAAAGCGCAAGGCGCCCTCGGCGGTAAACCCGGTCCAGCGGCAGCGGGGATGCAAGGCCACGTTCAAGGCCCGCAGCCGCCGCACCCAGGCCCGCATCAGGGGGGCGGCCTTGAATTCGGCGGGAAACACCCGGCCGCTGCTGCCGACGAAGGTTTCGATGCCGAGATCGGCGGCCCAGGCCCGCACCTCGGCCGGGCCGAAGGCGCGCAGCAGCGGCGCCATGCGCCCGGCGCTGGCGCCGTAACGGCTGATGAAGCGCTCCAGATCCTCGCCATGGGTCAGATTGAGGCCGCCTTTGCCCGCCAGCAGGAATTTGCGCCCCACCGAGGGCATGGCGTCATAAAGCGCCACGCCGAACCCGGCCGCCGCCAGCTCCTGGGCCGCCAGCAGCCCGGCCGGCCCGCCGCCGACGATGCAGACCTCGGGGGTGCTTGCGCAAAGATCGGAGGTTGCCGCGGTCAATAGAGTCTCTCCTCGTCATGATCAAACGCCGCTCACCTTGCCCTGTCGCAAAGGGAAGCGGAACGGCAAAATCATCCTGGGAATAATGTCTATAATAAAGAACGACGTGTCTATAATTTTAAACATTTTCCATCGCGGGCGCCGGGAAAAGGCGAACACGGCGGAAACTCCGGTAACATCCTGAAAATTCCCATAAAATTGCCGTTCAGGCCGGTGGCGGCGCCTGCGGCGCGGCAAAAAATTGCCGTAAACGTCCATTTTGCGGTTATTTCCTGCGTGTCATGGCGGGTTTGTTTTGTTATACGCGTTGGTTCAAGGTGGGGCAGAGTGAGCGCACCCGCCAATGGGGATTAGAGAGTAAGGATAATGATTTCAAAGGGATTTCCGGCCGAACAGGGGCTATACGATCCGAAGAACGAGCATGACGCCTGCGGCGTCGGCTTTGTCGTCGACATCAAGAACCGCGCCACGCACAAAATCGTCAGACAGGGCTTGGAAATCCTGGCCAACCTTACCCATCGCGGCGCCGTCGGCGCCGACCCGCTGGAGGGGGATGGCGCCGGCCTGCTGATGCAGCTGCCCGATGCCTTTCTGCGCGCCGAGGCGCAGGGGCTGGGCCTGACGCTGCCCGAAGCCGGGAACTACGGCGTCGGCATGATCTTCCTGCCGCGGGAGGCCGCCTCGCGCGCCGAATGCGAGGCGATCATCAACGGCCTGATCGCCGCCGAGGGGCAGATCCTGCTGGGCTGGCGCGACGTGCCGGTGAACAGCGCCGTGCTGGGCGCCAGCGTTGCCGCCTGCGAGCCGGTGGTGCGCCAGGTGTTCGTGGGGCGGGGCGCCGCCCTGGCCGACCAGGACGCCTTCGAGCGCAAGCTGTTCGTGATCCGGAAGCAGATCTCCAACACCGTCAACGCCCGTCTGGGCGAACGGGCCGGGGATTTCTACATCCCCTCCATGTCCTGCCGCACCATCGTCTACAAGGGCATGCTGCTGGCCGATCAGGTGGGCACCTATTACCGCGATCTGGCCGATGAGCGCGTGGTCTCGGCCCTGGCCCTGGTGCATCAGCGCTTCTCCACCAACACCTTCCCGCGCTGGAGCCTGGCCCATCCCTTCCGCATGATCTGCCATAACGGCGAGATCAACACCCTGCAGGGCAACCTCAACTGGATGGCGGCGCGGCGCGGCGCCATGAAGTCGGCGGCGCTGGGCGCCGATCTCGACAAGCTGTGGCCGCTGACCTTCGACGGCCAGTCGGACAGCGCCAGCTTCGACAATGCCCTGGAGCTTCTGGTGCAGAACGGCTATTCGCTGGCCCAGGCCATGATGATGATGGTGCCGGAAGCCTGGGCGGGCAATCCGCTGATGGACGAAGAGCGCCGCGCCTTCTACGAATACCATGCCGCCCTGATGGAGCCGTGGGACGGCCCCGCCGCCATCTGCTTCACCGACGGCCGCCAGATCGGCGCCACCCTGGACCGCAACGGTCTGCGTCCGGCCCGCTATCTGGTCACCGACGACGATATCGTCATGCTGGCCTCGGAACTGGGGGTGCTGACCTTCCCGGAAGAGAAGATCGTCAAGAAGTGGCGGCTGCAGCCCGGCAAGATGCTGCTGATCGACCTGGAAAAGGGCCGCATCATCGATGACGCCGAGATCAAGGCCGAGCTGACCCGCGCCCATCCCTACGCCGAACTGCTGGCCCAGACCCAGATCGTGCTGGAGGATCTGCCCGCCGTGGCCGAAACCGCCCGGCCCGCCGCCGCGCCGCTGCTGGACCGCCAGCAGGCCTTCGGCTACAGCCAGGAGGATGTGAAGTTCCTGCTGGCGCCGCTGGCCCTGACCGGCCAGGAGGCCATCGGCAGCATGGGCACCGATACCCCCATTTCGGTGCTCTCCTCCAAGTCGAAGCTGCTTTACACCTATTTCAAGCAGTGCTTCGCCCAGGTGACCAATCCGCCCATCGATTCCATCCGCGAGGAGGCGGTGATGAGCCTGGTCAGCTTCATCGGTCCGCGCCCCAACGTGCTGGGCGCGCCCGAGGAGAACACCCGCAAGCGCCTGGAGGTGCGCCAGCCCATCCTGACCAATCAGGACCTGGAAAAGATCCGCGCCATTTCCAGCATCGCCGGCAACGACTTCCGTTCGGTGACGGTGGACATCACCTGGCCGGCCGCCGAGGGCGCCGCCGGCATGGAGGCCGCCGTGGCCGCCCTTTGCCAGGCCGTCGGCGGCCATATCGCCCAGGGCGCCAACATCATCATCCTGTCCGACCGCGCCGTTTCGGCCGAACGCATCGCCATTCCGGCGCTGCTGGCCACCTCGGCGGTGCATCAGCATCTGGTGCGGGCCGGCAAGCGCACCGAGGTGGGGCTGGTGGTGGAAACCGGCGAAGCCCGCGAAATCCATCATTTCTGCACCCTGGCCGGCTATGGCGCCGAGGCCATCAACCCCTATCTGGCCTTCGAAACCCTGGCGGCCATGGCCCCCACCCTGTCCGAGCCGGTGACGGAATACGAGCTGACCAAGCGCTTCATCAAGGGCGTGGACAAGGCCATCCTGAAGGTGATGGCCAAGATGGGCATCAGCACCTATCAGTCCTATTGCGGCGCCCAGATCTTCGACGCCCTGGGGCTGTCGTCGGCCTTCGTCGCGAGCTACTTCAAGGGCACCAGTTCCACCATCGAGGGCGTGGGTCTGGCCGAAGTGGCCGAGGAAACCGTGCGCCGCCACCGTGATGCCTTCGGCGCCGCGCCGGCGCTGGCCGAGCAGCTCGAGGTGGGCGGCGAATACGCGCACCGCGTGCGCGGCGAGGATCATATGTGGACCTCGGACAGCATCGCCGCCCTGCAGCATGCGGTGCGCGGCAATTCCGCCGAGCGTTTCGCCGATTTCTCGCGCCAGGTCAACGAGCAGACCAGCCGTCTCCTCACCCTGCGCGGCCTGTTCGAGCTGACCCCGGCCGGCGCCCCGGTGCCGCTGGACGAGGTGGAACCGGCCAAGGACATCGTGCGCCGCTTCGCCACCGGGGCCATGAGCTTCGGCTCCATCAGCCGCGAGGCCCACACCACCCTGGCCATCGCCATGAACCGCATCGGCGGCAAGTCCAACACCGGCGAGGGCGGCGAGGAGGCGGAACGTTTCCAGCCGCTGGCCAACGGCGATTCCATGCGCTCGGCCATCAAGCAGGTGGCCTCGGGCCGGTTCGGCGTGACCGCCGAATATCTGGTCAATGCCGACGATATCCAGATCAAGATGGCCCAGGGCGCCAAGCCCGGCGAGGGCGGGCAGCTGCCCGGCCACAAGGTGGATGCCACCATCGCCAAGGTGCGCCATTCCACGCCCGGCGTCGGCCTGATCAGCCCGCCGCCGCATCACGACATTTATTCCATCGAGGATCTGGCCCAGCTGATCTTCGATCTGAAGAACGTCAATCCGCTGGCCCGCGTTTCGGTCAAGCTGGTGTCGGAAACCGGCGTCGGCACCGTGGCGGCCGGCGTGGCCAAGGCCCGCGCCGATCATATCACCATCTCGGGCTATGACGGCGGTACCGGCGCCTCGCCGCTCACCTCCATCAAGCATGCCGGTTCCCCCTGGGAAATCGGCCTGGCCGAAACCCAGCAGACCCTGGTGCTGAACCGCCTGCGCGGCCGCGTCAGCGTGCAGGTGGACGGCGGGCTGCGCACCGGCCGCGATGTGGTGATCGGCGCCCTGCTGGGGGCCGACGAGTTTGGCTTCGCCACCGCGCCGCTGATCGCCGCCGGCTGCATCATGATGCGCAAATGCCATCTGAACACCTGCCCGGTGGGGGTGGCCACCCAGGATCCGGAGCTGCGCAAGCGCTTCACCGGCCAGCCCGAGCATGTGATCAACTACTTCTTCTTCGTGGCCGAGGAGGTGCGCCGGATCATGGCCGGTCTTGGCGTGCGCAAGCTGGAGGAGCTGATCGGCCGCGCCGATTTGCTGGACAGCCGCAAGGCCATCAGCCACTGGAAGGCCAAGGGCCTGGACTTCGGCAGGCTGTTCCATAAGCCGGTGGCGGCGCCGGGTGTGGCCATCCGCCATGCCGAAAGCCAGGATCACGGCCTGGAGCAGGTGCTGGACCGCACGCTGATCGCCAAGGCCGCCCCGGCTCTGGACAGCAAAACCCCGGTGAAGATCGATCTGGCCGTCAACAATACCGACCGCACCGTCGGCGCCATGCTCTCGGGCGAGGTGGCCAAGCGCTACGGTCAGGCCGGCCTGCCCGACGACACCATCTCCATCCGTCTGACCGGTGTGGCCGGGCAGAGCTTCGGGGCCTTCCTGGCCCAGGGGGTCAGCCTGGAACTGCACGGCGACGGCAACGACTATGTGGGCAAGGGTCTGTCGGGCGGGCGCATCGCCATTCTGCCCTCCGACCGTTCCAGCCTGGTGGCCGAGGAGAATATCATTCTCGGCAACACCGCCCTTTACGGCGCCACCGAGGGCGAGGCCTACTTCCGCGGCGTGGCCGGGGAACGTTTCGCCGTGCGCAACTCCGGCGCCATCGCCGTGGTGGAGGGCGTGGGCGACCACGGCTGCGAATACATGACCGGCGGTATCGTGGTGGTGATCGGCCAGACCGGCCGCAACTTCGCCGCCGGCATGAGCGGCGGCGTGGCCTACGTGCTGGACGAGGCCGGCGATTTCGAACGCCGCTGCAATCTTTCGATGGTGGAACTGGAGCCGGTAACGGCCGAGGACCGCGCGCCCGAGGATTGGTCCGGCGGCCAGCTGGAAGGGCATGGCCTGGTGGATATCTCCGCCGACATGACCCGCTACGACGCCGCCCGCCTGCGGATCCTCATTGAAAAGCACCGCCGCTATACCAACAGCGCGCGGGCCGCTGAAATCCTGGAAAACTGGGAAACCACCATGCCCAAATTCGTCAAGGTCATGCCGGTGGATTACCGCAAGGCCCTGGAAGCCATGCAGAAGGCGCAAACCGCGCCGAGCGCCGCCCTGCAGGGAGGCCGCTGACATGGGTAAGCCGACCGGTTTCAAAGAGTTCCAGCGTGTCGAGCACGGCTATGCCCCGGTGGCCGAGCGTGTGAAGCACTATCAGGAATTCACCGTGCCGCAGGATGCCGCCACCCTGGCCCGGCAGGGCGCCCGCTGCATGGATTGCGGCGTGCCCTTCTGCCATTCCGGCTGCCCGGTGAACAACATCATCCCCGACTGGAACGATCTGGTGTACCGCAACCGCTGGCAGGATGCCCTGACGGTGCTGCACTCCACCAACAACTTCCCGGAATTCACCGGCCGCATCTGCCCGGCGCCGTGCGAACAGGCCTGCACCCTGAACCTGACCGACGCTCCGGTGACCATCAAGGACATCGAATACGCCATCGTCGAGACGGGCTTCGCCGAAGGCTGGATCACGCCGCAGCCGGCGGCGCGGCGCACCGGCAAAAAGGTGGCGGTGGTGGGCGCCGGTCCGGCCGGCATGGCCGCCGCCCAGCAGCTGGCCCGCGCCGGCCATGCCGTGACCCTGTTCGAGAAGAACCGGCAGGTGGGCGGCCTGCTGCGCTACGGCATCCCCGACTTCAAGCTGGACAAGGCGGTGGTGGAACGCCGCGCCGCCCAGCTGGCGGCGGAAGGGGTGGAGATCCGCACCGGCGTTGCCGTCGGCGTGGATGTGGACGCATCGGCGCTGCTGGCCGGCTTCGATGCCGTGCTGCTGACCGGCGGCTCGGAAAAGCCGCGCGATCTGCCCATTCCCGGTCGCGATCTGAACGGCGTTCACTTCGCCATGGATTTCCTGGCGCAGAACAATCGCCGCGTTTCCGGCGAAGCCTTCGATGGCCCCGAACTGCTGGCCAGCGGCAAGCATGTGGTGGTGATCGGCGGCGGCGATACCGGTTCGGATTGCGTCGGCACCTCCAACCGCCATGGCGCCCTGTCGGTGACGCAGCTGGAAATCATGCCGCGGCCGCCGGAAAAGGAAAACAAGGCGGTGGTGTGGCCGCTGTGGCCGCAGAAACTGCGCACCTCCACCTCGCACGACGAGGGCTGCGAGCGGCGCTGGGGCGTTTCCGCCCTGCGCTTCGAGGGCGCTGGCGGACAGGTATCGTCGCTGGTTTGCACCCAGGTGGATGCCAAACTGCAGCCGGTGCCCGGCAGCGAGTTCACCCTGAAGGCCGATCTGGTGCTGCTGGCCATGGGCTTCGTGCACCCGGTGCATGAGGGCCTGCTGCAGCAGCTGGGCGTGGCCCGGGACGGACGCGGCAACGTGGCCGCCGATACCGAGCGCTATCAGACCTCGGTGGACAAGGTGTTCGCCGCCGGCGACATGCGGCGCGGCCAGTCGCTGGTGGTGTGGGCCATCCGCGAGGGCCGTCAGGCCGCCCGCGCCGTCGATGCCTATCTGATGGGAGCCTCCGAGCTGCCGCGCTGAGGCCACGGACACGTGATAAAAAAGTCGGAGGCTGATCGCCTCCGGCTTTTTTTTATGGTTTATCGTGGATGAGCGAGGATCTGGCGTTGGGGTTTTATACCGGCCAACCATTGAAGTGACTCGTTGGCCGGTATCCAGCGAGCCTTGAGCGAGCGGCCAAGGCGGCGGATGCCGCCGCCCGGCGAGGGACGATACAACCGGTCAATTCATTGGCCGGTTGGTA
>JAJZGK010000167.1 GCA_021798485.1 Pseudomonadota bacterium | reverse complement strand
GTCGCGCCGCCCCAAGGACGGCCGGTACGGCGAAAACCCCAACCGTCTGCAGCACTACTATCAGTTCCAGGCGCTGCTGAAGCCCTCGCCCGATGGCGTGCAGGAGCTCTATCTGGAAAGCCTGCGCCGTTTGGGCATCGATCCCCTGGCCCACGACATCCGCTTCGTCGAGGATGATTGGGAAAGCCCCACCCTGGGCGCCTGGGGCCTGGGCTGGGAAGTGTGGTGCGACGGCATGGAGGTGACCCAGTTCACCTATTTCCAGCAGGTGGGCGGCATCGAATGCAGCCCGGTGGCGGCCGAGCTGACCTACGGCCTGGAACGTCTGGCCATGTATATCCAGGGCGTGGAAAACGTCTACGACCTCGATTTCAACGGCGCCGGCGTTTCCTACGGCGATGTCTTCCTGCAGGCCGAACGGGAATATTCGGCCCATAACTTCGAATTTGCCGATACCGAGATGCTCTACCGCCATTTCTTCGACGCCGAAAAGGAATGCCAGTCGCTGCTGGCCGCCGGTCTGGCCCTGCCGGCCTATGATCAGTGCATCAAGGCCAGCCACCGCTTCAATCTGCTGGATGCGCGCGGCGTCATCTCGGTGACCGAGCGCCAGGCCTATATCGGCCGGGTGCGCGCCCTGGCCAAGGCCTGCTGCGAAGGCTGGATGGCCTCGCGCCAGCCCGCCGGCAAGGAGGCGTGATCATGGCCGAATTTCTGCTTGAGCTGCTGTCCGAGGAAATTCCCGCCCGCATGCAGGCCCGCGCCGCCGAGGATCTGGCCCGTCTGGTGGGCGAGGGGCTGAAAAAGGCCGGGCTGTCGGTGGAGCGTTGCCGCACCTTCGCCACGCCGCGTCGCCTGACCCTGGTGATCGACGGCCTGCCCGAGGCCACTCCGGATGTGGCCGAGGAACGGCGCGGGCCGCGCGTCGGCGCTCCCGCCCAGGCCCTGGAGGGCTTCCTGAAGGGGGCCGGCCTGACCCTGGAGCAGTGCGAACAGCGCGATACCGGCAAGGGCGTGTTCTATTTCGCCCAGCTGCGCAAGCCGGGCCAGCCCACCGCCGCCCTGCTGCGGACGGTGGTCGAGCAGGTTCTGGCCGATTTCCCCTGGCCCAAATCCATGCGCTGGGGGGCGCATGCCGTGCGCTGGGTGCGGCCGCTGCAAAGCATTCTGGCCCTGTTCGGCGGCCAGGTGGTGCCCGTCAGCTTCGGGCCGGTAACGGCGGGCGACAGCACGGTCGGCCATCGCTTCCTCAGCCCGGCCCGTTTCGCCGTGCGCGATTTCGCCGATTACGCCGCCAGGCTGGCCGCCGCCGAGGTGATGCTGGATCCGGCGGCGCGCAGCCAGGCCATTCTGGCCCAGGCCGAGGCGGCGGCGCGGGCCGAAGGCTTCGCCCTGCGCCCCGACGAGGGGCTGCTGGCCGAGGTGGCCGGGCTGGTGGAATGCCCGGTGGTGCTGGCCGGCAGCATCGACGCCACCTTCATGGACGTGCCCGACGAGGTGCTGATCACCTCCATGCGCTCGCACCAGAAATATTTCTCGCTGCTGAAGGCCGACGGCCGTCTGGCCAACCGGTTCCTGGTGGTCAGCAACATGAAGACCGCCGACGGCGGCAAGGCCATCGTGGCCGGCAACGAGCGGGTGCTGCGCGCCCGCCTGTCCGATGCCAAGTTCTTCTGGGATACCGACCGCAAGCACCGGCTGGAATCGCGCCTGCCCAAGCTGGCGGAGCGGCTTTACTACGCCAGGCTGGGCACCATGCAGGACAAGGTGGAGCGGGTGGCGGCGCTGGCCCGGCACCTCACCTTTTATATCGACGGCGCCGCCGTGGAGCCCACGGTGCGGGCCGCCCGTCTGGCCAAGGCCGATCTGTCGTCGGAAATGGTCGGCGAGTTCCCCGAACTGCAGGGAGTGATGGGCCGCTATTACGCTCTGAACGACGGCGAGGCGCCCGAGGTGGCCGAGGCCATCGCCGAGCATTACGCGCCGCAGGGCCCCAACGACCGCTGCCCCACCGCCCCGGTCTCGGTGGCGGTGGCCCTGGCCGATAAGCTCGACAGCCTGGTGGGCTTCTTCGCCATCGATGAAAAGCCCACCGGCTCCAAGGATCCCTTCGCCCTGCGCCGCGCCGCCCTGGGGGTGATCCGCCTGATCCTGGAAAACGGCCTGCGCCTGCCGCTGCTGGCCTTCTTCAAGCTGGCCCATGGCGGCTACACCGTGCCGCTGGCCCAGGATGCCGACAAAACCGCCGCCGATCTGATGGCCTTCTTCGCCGATCGCCTGACCGTGGCCCTGCGCGAGCAGGGGGTGCGCCACGATCTGATCGCCGCGCTGCTGGCGCAAGGCGGCGAGGACGATCTGGTGCGGCTGTCGGCCAAGGTGGCGGCCCTCAAGGATTTCGTCGCCTCCGAGGATGGCGCCAATCTGCTCATCGCCTATCGCCGCGCCGCCAATATCGTGCGCATCGAGGAAAAGAAGGACGGCAAGGCCCAGGACGGCGCCCTCGAGGCCGCCCTTCTGGCCGAACCCGAGGAACAGGCCCTGGCCCTGGCCCTGGCCAGCGTGAAACCGGCGGTGGAGGCGGCCCTGGCCGCCGAGCAGTACGGCACCGCCATGGCCGAACTGGCCCGGCTGCGCCGCCCGGTGGACGCCTTCTTCGACAAGGTGACGGTGAACTGCGAGGCGGCCGACACCCGCGCCAACCGGCTGCGGCTGCTGGGCCTGATCGGCGGCATCATGGAAGAGATCGCCGATTTCGCCCAGGTGGAAGGCTGATTAAATAACATCTTTCTTATAAACCCTGGATTCTTCAGGGGCGATCACGGAATACTGGAAGGGACCGGGGGAAAAACCCCGGCGCCCGGCTTTATTCGTTTGGCGGCCGGCAGGCCGCGGGTCTGGAGGATGCGATGACCAAGTGGGTATATGCGTTCGGCAACGGTCGGGCCGAAGGCCGTTCCGATATGAAGAACCTGTTGGGGGGCAAGGGCGCCAATCTGGCGGAAATGGCCAATCTGGGCCTGCCGGTACCGCCCGGCTTCACCATCACCACCGAGGTCTGCACCGCCTATTACGCCAACGCCAACACCTATCCCGCCGCGCTCAAGGGCCAGGTGGAGGCCGCCCTGGCCCAGGTGGAGGAGATCATGGGCTGCCGTTTCGGCTCGGTGGATAATCCGCTGCTGGTGTCGGTGCGCTCGGGCGCGCGGGCTTCCATGCCGGGTATGATGGACACCGTGCTCAATCTGGGCCTGAACGACCAGACGGTGGAAGGGCTGGCCAGACGCAGCAACGATCCCCGCTTCGCCTATGACAGCTACCGCCGCTTCATCCAGATGTATTCCGACGTGGTGCTGGGGGTGGAGCACCATCACTTCGAGGATATCCTGGAAACCCACAAGCAGGACCGCGACCTGCATCAGGATACCGACCTTGCCGCCGAGGACTGGAAGCAGGTCATCGTCGCCTACAAGGCCAAGGTGGAGCAGGAACTGGGCCGCCCCTTCCCGCAGGAGGTGGGCGAGCAGCTGTGGGGCGCCGTGGGCGCGGTGTTCGGCTCGTGGATGAACCAGCGCGCCATCACCTACCGCCGCCTGCACGATATTCCGGCCGAATGGGGCACCGCCGTCAACATTCAGGCCATGGTGTTCGGCAACATGGGCGAGGATTGCGCCACCGGCGTGGCCTTCACCCGCAATCCCTCCACCGGCGAGAACATGTTCTACGGCGAGTATCTGGTGAACGCCCAGGGCGAGGACGTGGTGGCGGGCATCCGCACGCCGCAATACCTGACCAAGGCGGCGCGTCTGGCCGCCGGGGCCGAGGCGCCGGCCATGGAAGAGGTGATGCCGGTGGTGTTCGCCCAGCTCTGCCAGGTGCGCGAAACCCTGGAACGCCATTTCACCGACATGCAGGACATCGAGTTCACCGTTCAGCAGTCGAAGCTGTGGATGCTGCAGACCCGCACCGGCAAGCGCACCGCCGCCGCCGCCCTGAAGATCGCCGTGGACATGGCGCAGGACGGGCTGATCAGCAAGGAGCAGGCGGTGCTCAGGGTGGAGCCCTCGGCGCTGGATCAGCTGCTGCACCCCACCCTTGATCCCAACGCGCCGCGCACGCTGCTGGCGCGCGGCCTGCCGGCCTCGCCGGGGGCGGCGTCGGGCCGGGTGGTGTTTTCGGCCGAGGATGCCGAAGCCTGGGCCAAGGCCGGCGAAAAGGTGATCCTGGTGCGCATCGAAACCAGCCCCGAGGATATCGGCGGCATGCATGTGGCCCAGGGCATCCTGACCTCGCGCGGCGGCATGACCAGCCACGCCGCCGTGGTGGCGCGCGGCATGGGGCGGCCTTGTGTGTCCGGCGCCGGCGAACTGCGCATCGATTACCGGGCCAAATGCTTCAAATCCATGGGCCAGGTGGTGAAGGAGGGCGATGTGGTCACCCTCGACGGCGCCACCGGCGAGGTCATGCTGGGGCATGTGCCCACCGTGCAACCGGAACTGACCGGCGATTTCGGCACCCTGATGGCCTGGGTCGACGCCATCCGCACCATGAAGGTGCGCACCAACGCCGAAACCCCCAAGGATGCCCGCACCGCCCGTAATTTTGGTGCCGAGGGCATCGGCCTGTGCCGCACCGAGCATATGTTCTTCGATCCCACCCGCATTCTGGCGGTGCGCGAGATGATCCTGGCCGCCGACGAGGCCGGCCGCCGCGCCGCCCTGGCCAAGATCGAACCCTTCCAGAAGAACGACTTCGTGGAACTGTTCGAGATCATGCAGGGCCTGCCGGTGACCATCCGCCTTTTGGACCCGCCGCTGCATGAATTCCTGCCCACCACCGACGAGGAGATGGCGGAAGTGGCGGCGGCGGCGGGCACCGAGATTGCCGCCGTGCGCAGCCGCAACACCCAGCTGCACGAGGCCAATCCCATGCTGGGGCATCGCGGCTGCCGCCTGGGCATCACCTATCCCGAAATCTACGAGATGCAGGCCCGCGCCATCTTCCACGCCGCCGTCGAGGTCTCGCAAAAGACCGGCAATCCGGTGGTGCCGGAGGTGATGATCCCGCTGGTGGGCATGAAGGCGGAACTGGATATGCTGAAGACGGTGGTGGATCAGGCCGCCCAGCAGGTGTTCGCCGAAACCGGGATGACCCTGCACTATCTGCTGGGCACCATGATCGAGCTGCCGCGCGCCGCCCTGCAGGCCGGCAAGATTGCCGAAACCGCCGAATTTTTCAGCTTCGGCACCAACGACCTCACCCAGACCACCCTGGGCATGAGCCGCGACGATTCCGGCCCCTTCCTGCAGATCTACCGCCAGAAGGGGGTGTTCGAGCATGATCCCTTCGCCACCCTCGACCAGGAGGGCGTGGGCGAGCTGGTGAAGATCGCCGCCGAGCGCGGGCGGGCCACCCGTCCGGATATCAAGCTGGGCATCTGCGGCGAGCATGGCGGCGATCCCGCCTCCATCGCCTTCTGCCAGTCGGTGGGGCTGACCTATGTGTCCTGCTCGCCCTACCGCGTGCCCATCGCCCGCCTGGCGGCGGCGCAGGCGGCGCTGCGGGCGTAAATCAGCCGGTAAAGTGGACGGCGCCTTCGACCCTGGCGATCCGCAGGTCGAAGGCGCCGTACCAGCGTTCCTTGCCGAGCGTCTGCGCCCGCAGATGCTCGGCATTGTTTTTCCAGGCGGCGATGGCGGACTCGTCGCGCCAGTAGGAGACGGTGATGCCTAAGCCGTCGGCACCGCGAACGCTGTCGGCGCCGAGATACCCGGGCTGGCTTTCGGCCAGCGCCGCCATGCGCTCGGCCATGGCGGCGTAACCGTCGTCGCCGGGGTGGCGCCGGCTGGTGAAGATCACGGCGTAATAGGGCGGTTCGGGGGGCATTGCTTTGTCTCCCTCAGGAGGCCGGGGCCTGCGGCGGGGCGATCCAGCCGCCGCCCATGGCCAGGAACAGCTGGGCGCTGTCGGCCAGGCGGTCGGCGCGGGCGCGCACGGCGCCCAGGCGGGCCTGCTGATCCTGACGTTCGGCGTCGAGCACCTGCAGGATGCCGGCATCGCCGGCGCTGTAGCTGAGGCGGGCCACCTTGAGCGAGGCATCGGCCGCCGCCACCGCCCGCGCCTGATCGGCGCTTTCCTCGGCATCGTGGCTCAAGGCCTGCAGGATATCGGCCACCTGGGTGAAGGCGGCCAGCACCGTCTGTTCGTACTGGGCGCGGCTGGCCTCGAAGGCGGCGCGGGCCGCCTGTTCGTTGGCGGCCAGGATGCCGCCGTGGAACAGCGGCGCCAGCAGGCCGCCGCCGACATCGCCGGCGCCCGAGGCCATGCGGAACAGCTGGTCGGGCTTCACCGATTGCAGCAGCAGGCTGCCCGACAGGGTGATGTCGGGGTAGCGTTCGGCCTGGGCCACGCCGATGGCGGCGCTGGCGGCATGCAGGCGGGCCTCGGCGGCCAGAATGTCGGGGCGCTGGCGCACCAGGGCCGAGGGCAGGCGCAAGGGCAGGGGGGTGGGCAGGGCCAGGCCATCCAGGGCGAAGCCGGGGGGGCTCCAGTCGGCCGGGCTGTGGCCGGTCAGCAGGGCCAGGGCATGGCGGGCCACCGCCAGACGCTGGTGCAGGGGCGGCAGCAGGGTGCGGTCGCCGGCCAGCTGGCTGGCGGCGTGCAGCACGTCGCCGCGCCCCACCGAGCCGGCGGCCTTGGCGGCGCGGGCCAGGGCCAGATTGCGTTCGTCGTCGGCGACGATGCCCTCCACGGTGCGGATCTGCGCTTCCAGCCCGGCGATCTCCACCGCCCGCAGCACCACATTGCCGGTCAGGCTGAGATAGGCGGCCCGCAACTGGTAGCCCTGTTCGTCGGCCTGGGCCTGGGCCGCCTCGGCGGTGCGGCGGTCGCGGCCGAAGAGGTCGAGGTCGTAGCTGACGGTGGGGCCCACCTGATAGAGGTTGAACACCGGATTGGGCCCCGACAGGCCATAGGCGGCCATGTTGAGTTTTTCCCGAGCGGCGCCGGCGGTGGCGTCGATCTGCGGCAGTTCGGCGCCGGCGGCGGCGGCGGCCAGGTTTTGCGCCCGCCGCAGCGAGGCCCGGGCCACCGCCAGGCTGCGGTTGCCGGCCAGGGCGGTTTTCAGCACGCGGTCGAGATCCTGGGAGCGGTAAAGGCGCCACCAGTCGGCATCGATTTTGGCGCCCAGGGCCAGGGCGGCGGGATCGCTCTCGTCCGGGGCGGTGTAGCC
>JAJZGK010000166.1 GCA_021798485.1 Pseudomonadota bacterium | reverse complement strand
CCGCCAGCACCGCGGCGGCCTTGCCGGCGGCGGTGGTGCGGCGGATGGCGTCGGCCATGGCCGCCATCACCTCGGGGTGGCCGGGGTCGCCGAGATGGCCCAGCGAGGCCGACAGATCGGCGGCGCCGAAGAAGATGCCGTCCACCCCGTCCAGGCGGTTGATGGCGTCCAGCGCCTCCAGGCCGCGCCGGGTTTCGATCTGCAGCAGCAG
This sequence comes from Pseudomonadota bacterium, assembly GCA_021798485.1. GTDB lineage: Bacteria > Pseudomonadota > Alphaproteobacteria > Rhodospirillales > Magnetospirillaceae > JAJZGK01. The sequence goes on along the minus strand of JAJZGK010000166.1, from coordinate 7,103 downwards.
GCAGACCTGATCATCGGCCTGTTCCACATAGCCGGGAATGCGGCCCCAGCGCGAGGCGCGGGCGATGCCCGCCCCCACGCCGCGGATGCCGCGCGGCGGATAGCGGGTGGCCGCCACCATGGCGCGGGCCTGCTCCTCGCTTTCGATCATGGGGATCAGCAGGCTTTGCGCGCCGATATCCAGGATCTGCTTGATCAGCACGGCATCGCCCACCGGCGGCCGCACCACGGCGTGCGAGGGATAGGGGGCGATGGCCTGCATCTGGGCCAGGGCGGTGCGCAGATCCAGCGGCGAATGTTCGCCGTCCAGCAGCAGCCAGTCGAAACCGGCGCCGGCGCACAGCTCGGCGGTATAAGGCGAGGCCATGGCCAGCCACAGGCCGATGCGCAAGCGGCGGCCGGCCAGGGCCGCCTTGAAGGGGTTGCCGAGATCCATGGGGCGGGGCTCCTTAAGGTGGCTCAGGCGATGGAGCGGACGACGCCGCCATCCACCCTGAGGGCGGCGCCGTTGGTGGCCGAGGCCTGGGGCGAGCAGACATAGACCACCATGTTGGCCACCTCCTCGGGGCGGGCGAAACGCTGCAGCAGCGAACTGGGGCGGTGCTGGCGGACGAAATCGCGGGCCATGTCGTCGGCGCTGCCGCCCTGCTGCGCCGCCATCTCCTGCAGGAAGGTTTCCACGCCGTCCGAGCGGGTGGGGCCGGGCAGCACGGCGTTCACGGTCACGCCGGTGCCCGCCGTCAGCTCGGCCAGCCCGCGCGACACCGCCAGCTGGGCGGTTTTGCTGAAGCCGTAATGGATCATCTCGGGCGGGATCTGCAGCGCCGATTCCGAGGAGATGAACACCACCCGCCCCCAGTCGCGCGCCAGCATGCCGGGCATCAGGCGGCGCGACAGCCGCACCCCGGACATGACGTTGGCTTCGAACAGGTGGAACCAGTCCTGGTCGGGGATGTCGAAAAAGCCCTTGGGTTCGAAAATGCCCATGTTGTTGACCAGGATGTCCACCTCCGGGCAGGCCTCGGCCAGCCGGGCGCAGCCCTCGGCACCGGCGGCATCGGCGGCAACGGCGCCGATCTCGGCACCGGGAAAGCGCTGGCGCAGACGCTGGGCCGCCTGTTCGGTTCTGTCCGGGCTGCGGCCGTTCAAGATGACATGGGCGCCGGCCTCGGCCAGGCCGGCGGCGATGGAAAAGCCGATGCCGGCGGTGGAGCCGGTAACCAGGGCGGTTTTGCCTGCAAGGGAAATGATCATGGAAACCTCGTCTTCAAATAGAGGGGCGATGAAGATGTGGGATCAGCCGCCGGCCCCCACCAGGGCCAGCATCAGCGGCAGCGACAGCAGCGAGAGCAGGGTGGAGGCCACCACCGCGCCCGCCACCTTCTGCGGCGAATTGCCGTGAATTTCGGCGAACAGGTAATTGAACACCGCCACCGGCATGGTGCTTTCCAGCACCAGAACGCCGCGCATGGCGCCGTGCAGCCCGAAAGCCCAGGCGATGAGGAAACCGCCGGCGGCGCCCAAGGCCAGCCGCGCCGCGGCGATGACCATGGCCTGGCCGAGATGCCCCACCTTGAGGCCGGCCAGGGCCACGCCCAGGGCCATCAGCATCAGGGGCACGGTCATGCCGCCCACCAGGCCGGTGGTGTTGGTCAGCCACAGGGGCGGCGGCAGAGGCGCCAGTTTGCACACAACCGCCAGCAGGGCGGCATAGAGAAAGGGCACCCGCAGCACGCCGCCCAGGCGCAGCCGGCGGGCGGCGATGCCTTCGCCCACGGTGAACTGCAGCAGGCAGCAGACGGTGAAATAAAGGGTGGCCAGGGCCAGCCCCTCCTGGCCGAAGGCGAACAGGCACACCGGCAGGCCCATATTGCCGATATTGGGAAACATCAGCGACGGCAGATAGGTGCGCAGCGGCAGCCGCGCCAGGCGCAGCAGCAGCAGTCCGGCCAGGGCGAACAGCAGCAGGCAGGCCAGGGTGGCCTCGCTCATCAGCAGCAGGCCGTGGCCGCTCAAGGGGCTGTGCACCAGCGAGGAGAACACCAGGCAGGGCGCCGCCACATTGACGATCAGCCGGGTGACGAAGGCGTGCTCGAAACCCAGGCCGCGCCGGGCCCACAGATAGCCGAGCCCGGTGGTGAGAAAAACCGGGATCACCACCGGCAGAATATAGGCCAGCAGCGCCATGTCAGGGCGCGGCGGCCAGCAGCGGCGCCATGGCCGCCAGGGTTTTATCCATATGCTCCTCCACCAGACGGCAGGCCACGGCGGCATCGCGGGCCAGGGTGGCGTCCATGATGGCCCGGTGTTCGCCGTGAATATCGCGCCCGCCCGGCCCCGACATCAGCGAGAAGCGGCGGTAGCGTTCCGACTGATGATAGAGGATGTCCCGGAAATGCAGGATCCGCCGCGAGGTGCAGGCGGAAATCAGCGCCTTGTGGAAGAGATCGTTGCGGTTCTCCCAGCTTTCGGCCATGGCCTCGGCGCCGTCGGACAGGCGCTCCTCGATGCGGCTCAGGCGGTGATGGGCGGCCAGGATGCCCGCCTCCCACTGATCGTCGCCGCGTTCGATGGAGTCGCGCAAGGCCAGGCATTCCATCATTTTGCGCATGCGGGTCACATCTTGCAGATCCTCCAGCGAGATGGGCGCCACGCGGAAGCCGCGCTGGCCCTCCGACACCACCAGGGCATCGGCCACCAGCAGGGTCAGCGCCTCGCGCAGGGTGCTGGAGCCGATTTCATAGCGGCCGCGCAGATGCTCGATGCGGAGTTTGCCGCCGGGGGGCAGGGCGCCGCCCAGGATATCCCGCCGCAGGCGCTGATAGGCGTATTCGATCAGGGTTTTGGCGCCTTCGGCGCGCCGATTGCCCTTCTTGTCGCGCAGCACGATCACCGTTGCCGTCATGCTCCTCCCTTCGGGGCAAGGCCCCTGGAAACCCCGGTATTTTCATGGATTTTAACCAATGGGCGGCAGCTTTCCACAACAATCGATATTGCGCTGCAATATCTGATGTTTCAAAAAATATCGATATTTTTCTTGACGTCTTTCCCCATACAGAGTCACATATGCATGCCAGCCATGCACAAATGGGTGTGGGCCTAAATCAAGCGGAAATAACCGCATCCGGGCTGCGCTGGTGGGGAGTGAGAAATGGAAATGTCCGCGCGGCCTTGCAAGGCCGCCAAGCCCTCCATGGCCGCTTCCGTGTGAGTGTTCGCATTTCCGTCAACTCAAGGATTGTTTGATCCAGGAAAGTATTGGGGAGGTTCTTATGGCTCTTACTGGTGTGTTGCGCCCGGGTCTGATTCAGCTGCGCGTGCTGGATATGGACGCCGCCCTGGTCCATTACGTGGACCGCATCGGCCTTTACAAGGTGGCCACCGGCGCCGACGGCCGGGTTTATCTGAAAGCCCGCGACGAGTTCGATCACCACTCGGTGGTTCTGCGCAAGGCCGACCATGCCGGTCTTGATTATTTCGCCTTCAAGGTCGATAGCGACGAGGCGCTGGCCTCGTTCGAAAAGCGCATCGCCGCCTGGGGCCTGGCCGTGGATCACGTGCCCGCCGGCGAGCAGCCCGGCATCGGCCGCCGCATCGGCTGCACCATTCCCTCGGGCCACCGCATCGAGCTTTACGCCCACGCCGATCTGGCCGAGGCCGGCCCCAGCACCCTGAACCCCGATGTGTGGGAGGCCGAGCCGCACGGCATGGAGGCCCGGCGCTTCGATCACGGCCTGCTCTATGGCCCCAACATCGATCAGGTGGAAAAATTCTTCCTGGAGGTGCTGGACTTCAAGGTGACCGAGCGCGTCGATCTGCCGGAAACCGGCACCCTGGCCATCTGGCTGACCTGCGGCATGAAGGCCCACGACATCGCCTTCGTCAATCATGTCGAGCCGGGCAAGTTCCACCATGTGGCCTTCGAGCTGGAGAACTGGAACGATATCGGCCGCGCCGCCGACATCATCACCCGCTACAACATCTCCATCGATATCGGCCCCACCCGCCACGGCATCACCCGCGGCCAGACCATCTACTTCTTCGATCCCTCCGGCAACCGCTGCGAAACCTATTGCGGCGGCATCACCTACTACCCGGACAATCCCGTCCGCGTGTGGGACGACAAGGAACTGGGCAAGGGCATTTTCTACTACGAGCGCGCCCTGAACGACCGTTTCCTCACGGTTCTGACCTGATCCGACGGGGGGTGCCGGCTGGCCCCGGGAGGCCGGCCGGCCCCTTGATATAAAGCAGAAAGGAGGGCGCATCATGGGCGGTGAAACCGTTCAGTTCATCAACGGGCAGTTCGTCAAGGGCACCTCGGGGCGGACGTTCGACAACCTCTCGCCCGAGACCGGACGGCTGGTCAGCGTCGTGCACGAGGCCTCGCGCCAGGATGTGGACGCGGCGGTCAAGGCCGCCCGCGCCGCCGTCGACGGCCCCTGGGGCAGGATGCCCCTGGCCAGGCGCTGCGAGCTGCTGCATGCCGTGGCCGACGAGATCAACGCCCGCTTCGACGATTTCCTGGAAGCCGAGATCGCCGATACCGGCAAGCCGCGTTCGCTGGCCTCGCATCTCGATATTCCGCGCGGCGCCGCCAATTTCAAGATCTTCGCCGATGTGGTGAAGAACGTGCCCTCGGAGTTCTTCCAGTTCGACACCCCGGACGGCGCCGGCGCCCTCAACTACGCCCTGCGCGTGCCCAAGGGCGTGGTGGCGGTGGTCTGCCCCTGGAACCTGCCGCTGCTGCTGATGACCTGGAAGGTGGGCCCGGCCCTGGCCTGCGGCAACGCCGTGGTGGTCAAGCCCTCGGAGGAAACCCCCTCCACCGCCACCCTGCTGGGCGAGGTGATGAACAAGGTGGGCATTCCCGCCGGCGTTTATAACGTGGTGCACGGCTTCGGCCCCGACTCCGCCGGGGAATTCCTCACCAGCCATCCCGGCGTCAACGCCATCACCTTCACCGGCGAAACCCGCACCGGCGAGGCCATCATGAAGGCCGCCGCCACCGGCATCCGCAACATCTCGCTGGAGCTGGGCGGCAAGAACCCCGCCATCGTCTTCGCCGACGCCGATCTCGACGCCGCCATCGAGGGCACCCTGCGCTCGGCCTTCGCCAATTGCGGCCAGGTCTGCCTGGGTACCGAGCGCGTCTATGTGCAGCGCCCGCTGTTCGAGGCCTTCGTGGCCCGCCTGAAGGCCGGCGCCGAGGCCCTGAAGATCGGCCCCTCCTCCGATCCCGCCACCACTCTCGGGCCGCTGATCAGCCAGGAGCACCGCGCCAAGGTGCTGTCCTACTACAAAAAAGCCATGGACGAGGGCGCCACCCTGGTCACCGGCGGCGGCGTGCCCGACATGCCGGGCGATCTCGCCAACGGCTGCTGGGTGCAGCCCACCATCTGGACCGGCCTGCCCGATGAGGCCGCCGTGGTGCGCGAGGAGGTGTTCGGCCCCTGCTGCCATATCGCCCCCTTCGATACCGAGGAGGAGGTGGTGGCCCGCGCCAACGATACCCCCTACGGCCTGGGCTGCGCCCTCTGGACCCGCGATCTGGCCCGCGCCCACCGGGTGGCCGCCGCCGTCAATGTCGGCCTCACCTGGGTCAATTCCTGGTTCCTGCGCGATCTGCGCACGCCCTTCGGCGGCGCCAGGCAATCGGGCATCGGCCGCGAGGGCGGTGTTCATTCCCTGGAGTTCTATACCGAGCTCAGGAACGTCTGCATCAAGCTCTGAGCCCATGGGGCATTGGTGGATAGCCCAAGGGTATTGGACGGGGCGCCGCCGGCACAGCAGGGTGTTTCATGATTTCGGCGGGGGCGGATCCCCCGCCGCACGAGATCCCTTCAGGCGGGACCGCGACGGTGGTCCTCCTGCTGGGATAGCCCGGTCTTGCACGGGTTTTGTCTCCTCTGGATGCATCCGGGGAAAGGGGGCGGCCGCTTCGTCCGCACCCGATCCCCAGTAGTCCATCCCTGACCACTCGGGTGGACTCATTTATGCCGAAATGAGTCCACCCGTTTTTTTCCCCAAGGCCGGAGTACCGTCAGTATGTTGCGCAGGAAGCCCATCAAGAAGCTTCTGGTAGCCAATCGGGGCGAAATCGCCATCCGTATTTTCCGGGCCGCCACCGAACTGGGCATCGGCACCGTGGCGGTCTATTCCCAGGAGGACCGCTTCGCCCTGCATCGCTTCAAGGCCGATGAAAGCTATTGCGTGGGGCAGGGCAAAGGGCCGATCGACGCCTATCTCTGCATCGAGGATATCGTGCGCGTGGCCCGCGAGACCGGGGCCGACGCCGTGCATCCCGGCTACGGGTTTCTGTCGGAAAATCCCGAGTTCGCCGAGGCCTGCCAGGCCGCCGGGCTGATCTTCATCGGTCCCTCGCCCGAGGTGATGCGCCGTTTGGGCAACAAGGTGGCGGCCCGCGCCCTGGCCGAGGCGGCCGGGGTGCCGGTGATGCCGGCCACCGGGCCGCTGCCGGCCGATGCCGCCGCCTGCCACGCCCTGGCCGACAAGGTGGGCTATCCCTTGATGCTGAAGGCCAGCTGGGGCGGCGGCGGCCGCGGCATGCGGGTGATCGAGCATGCCGGCCAGCTCGACGAACTGGCGGCCATGGCCCGCCGCGAAGCCAAGGCCGCCTTCGGCAACGACGAGGTTTATCTGGAAAAGCTGGTGCGCCGGGCCCGCCATGTGGAGGTGCAGATCCTGGGCGATGCCCACGGCACCATCGTGCATCTGTTCGAGCGCGACTGTTCGGTGCAGCGGCGCAATCAGAAGGTGGTGGAACGGGCGCCCGCCCCCTATCTGGCCGAGGCGCAGCGCCAGGCCCTGTGCGGGGCGGCGCTGAAACTGGCCGCCGCCGCCGGTTATGTCAATGCCGGCACCGTGGAATTCCTGCAGGACGCCGACAGCGGAAAATTCTATTTCATCGAGGTCAATCCCCGCGTGCAGGTGGAGCATACGGTGACCGAGATGGTCACCGGCATCGATATCGTGAAGGCGCAGATCCGCATCGCCCAGGGCGAGGCCATCGGCGCGGCGGCCAGCGGCGTGCCGGCGCAAGAGGATATCCGCCTGAACGGCCATGCCGTGCAGTGCCGTGTC
>JAJZGK010000165.1 GCA_021798485.1 Pseudomonadota bacterium | reverse complement strand
GGCCTCTGCGCCACAGTCCCTCCCTTAAGCCGTCTTGGCCGGGCTTGACCCGGCCATCCATGTGGGGGAGACGCCGTCTTATGATGCGCGGGTCAAGCCCGCGCATGACGACAAGAGGGAGATACCGCTCTGCGGACGACGACAAAAGGGCTTCTGCGCCACAGTCCCTCCCCTCAAGCCGCCTTGGCCGCGCATGACGACAAGAGGGGGATACCGCCCTGCGGACGACGACAAAGGGGCCTCTGCGCCACAGCCCCTCCCCTTAAGCCGTCTTGGCCGGGCTTGACCCGGCCATCCATGTGTGGGAGAGACGCCGTCTTATGATGCGCGGGTCAAGCCCGCGCATGACGACAAAAGGGGGATGTCGCCCTCCTTAAACAGTCATGCGTGGGGCGAGCCCACGCATGACGGTATCGGTTCTCTTGCTGCCGGGGGTTACTCCACCAGTTCCGGCGGCCGGGCCGGGCTTTCGGCATCGGGGCCGAAGCGGAAGCCCAGGCCGTCGCCCTCCACGTCCACATGCACCACGCCGCCCTTGGCCAGACGGCCGAACAGCAGTTCCTCGGCCAGGGGCTTCTTGATGTGTTCCTGGATCACGCGGGCCAGGGGACGGGCGCCGAACAGCCGGTCGTAGCCCTTTTCCGCCAGCCAGGCGCGGGCGGCGGGGGTAAGGTCGATCACCACCTCGCGGTCGCCCAACTGGCTTTCCAGCTGCATGATGAACTTGTCCACCACCCGCGACACCACTTCGGCCGGCAGCGGCGCGAAGGGGATCACCGCATCCAGACGGTTGCGGAATTCCGGGGTGAACAGGCGCTGAATGGCCTCCTGATCGTCACCCACCCGCTGCTCGCGGCCGAAACCGATGGCCGGTTTGGCCAGATCGGCGGCCCCGGCGTTGGTGGTCATGATCAGGATGACGTTGCGGAAATCCACCGTCTTGCCGTTATGGTCGGTCATCTTGCCGTGGTCCATCACCTGCAGCAGGATGTTGAAAAGATCGGGATGGGCCTTTTCGATCTCGTCCAGCAGCAGCACGGCATGGGGATGCTGATCGACGGCATCGGTCAAAAGCCCGCCCTGATCGAAGCCGACATAGCCCGGCGGGGCGCCGATCAGCCGCGACACCGAATGGCGCTCCATATATTCCGACATGTCGAAGCGCACCAGCTCGATACCCAGGATGTGCGACAGCTGCCGCGCCACCTCGGTTTTGCCCACACCGGTGGGGCCCGAGAACAGGTAGCAGCCGATGGGCTTTTCCGGTTCGCGCAGGCCGGCGCGGGCCAGCTTGATGGCCGAGGCCAGCACCTCGATGGCCTTATCCTGGCCGAACACCATGGTTTTCAGGTCGCGCTCCAGGCGGCGCAGCATCTCCATATCGTTGGTCGAAACGCTCTTGGGCGGCACCCGGGCGATCTTGGCCACGATCTCCTCGACATCGCGCACCGTCACCGTCTTGCGGCGCTTGGCCTCGGGCAGCAGCATGCGCGCCGCCCCCACCTCGTCGATGACGTCGATGGCCTTATCGGGCAGTTTGCGGTCGCCGATATAGCGCACCGACAGTTCCACCGCCGCCTTGATGGCGTCGTTGGTGTAGCGCACCTTGTGGTGGGCCTCGTAATAGGGCTTGAGGCCGTGCAGGATCTTGATGGCGTCTTCCGGGCTGGGCTCGTTGACGTCGATTTTCTGGAAGCGGCGCACCAGGGCGCGGTCCTTCTCGAACTGGCCGCGGAACTCCTTGTAGGTGGTGGAGCCGATGCAGCGCAGCGCCCCCGACGACAGGGCCGGCTTCAGCAGGTTGGAGGCATCCATCGAGCCGCCCGAGGTGGCCCCGGCCCCGATCACCGTGTGGATCTCGTCCACGAACAGGATGGCGCCGTCCAGGGATTCCAGTTCAGTCACCACCGCCTTCAGCCGTTCCTCGAAATCGCCGCGGTAGCGGGTGCCGGCCAGCAGGGTGCCCATGTCGAGGGAATAGATCACCGCGTTGCGCAGCACCTCGGGCACGTCGCCGGTGACGATGCGCCGGGCCAGACCCTCGGCGATGGCGGTTTTGCCGACGCCGGGATCGCCCACGTAAAGGGGATTGTTCTTGGAGCGGCGGCACAGCACCTGGATGGTGCGCTCGATCTCGGCATCGCGCCCCACCAGGGGATCGATCTTGCCCTGGCGGGCCTTTTCGTTGAGATCGACGCAGTAGGCGGTGAGCGCCTCCAGGCCCTTCTTCACCACGGTTTCGCCGCGGGCGTCCTCGTCGGTGCCGGCCACCGGGCGGCTCTGGCTCTTGCCCGGCGCCTTGGCGATGCCGTGCGAGATGTAGTTGACGGCATCCAGCCGGGTCATATCCTGCAGCTGCAGGAAATAGACGGCATGGGATTCCCGTTCCGAGAACAGCGCCACCACCACGTTGGCGCCGGTCACCTCCTCACGGCCCGACGACTGCACATGAATGGCGGCCCGCTGCACCACCCGCTGGAAACCGGCGGTGGGTTTGGCCTCGTCGGCATGGGTGGTGATCAGATCGGCCAGGGCGGTATCGACGAATTCGGTCAGATCGCGGCGCAGCCGGTCGAGATCGACGTTGCAGGCGCGCAGCACCGCCATGGCGTCCTGATCCTCGGTCAGGGATAACAGCAGATGCTCCAGCGTCGCGTATTCGTGATGGCGTTCCTGAGCCAGAGCAAGGGCTTTATGGAGGCTTTGTTCCAGAGTCCGCGACAGCATCATCTTATTCCTTTTCTATGGTGCACTGGAGCGGATGCTGGTTCTTACGCGCCAGATCCATCACCTGGGTGACCTTTGTTTCCGCTACCTCGTAGGTGTACACCCCACAGACTCCCACGCCCTTGCGATGCACCTGCATCATGATTTCGGTGGCCTGATCCTGGTCCTTGCCGAAATACCGCTGCAGGACATGAACGACGAATTCCATCGGCGTGTAGTCGTCGTTCAGCATCAGCACCTTGTACATCGACGGCCGCCGCACTTTGGGTCGGGGCTTCAGGGCTATGCCGTGTTCCGGCCCCTCCTGATCCGCTCCGTGGCCCGTTCCGTGATCGTCACCGCCGCTCAGTCGCTCGTTTTGGCTCATGGGTGTCTCTGTCGTCACACAAGTTAAGATATTGGTCGCATCCGGCCTGGGAAAAGCCCCCTGTCCCAATGACATTCCATCATAGAAAATTCTGAGCCAAAAGATAAACCGCCTGCCAAAAAGAGAAAGCCCGGCGGAGGGCTCCGCCGGGCGTCTTGCAGGGGATAAGCCGCCCCGGGGCGGCGCGCCGGGTTTTAGGCGGCGGTTTTGGTCAGATGCGAGAGCACCGCCTCCAGGCGGCTGGACAGCGGGGCCAGGGCCTCTTCGGCGGTTTTGGCCGACAGCTGCTGGAAACGGCTGCTTTCGGCCATCAGACGGTCGAAGTTCTCCTTGGCCACGGCCGAGGACAGCTCCACCATTTCCTTCAGGCTCTTGGCGGTGGTCAGGGCCTTGGAGACCACCAGGGCCTCGTCGATCTGGGCCTGGGTCAGCGAGATCACCGACTTGGACAGATCCTGCATGCCGCGCATCAGGATGGAGGAGGAGCGCACCAGGGCGTCCACATTGTCCTTCGAGAAGGCCAGCAGATCCTCGTAGCCCTGGAAGGCGGCGGTATTGGCCTTGGCGGCGGCGTCCACCTGCTCCTTGGTCAGGGTCACGGCCTTTTCCACGCTCTTGGTGGCGGCGTCGGCGCCGGCCTTGACCACGTTCTCGATGGTTTCCTTATGCACGGCCACGGCCTCTTCGATCTGCTTCACGGCCTCGGCCACCGGAGCGGTGACGGCGGCGGCGGCCGACGCGGCGGTGGAGGTTTTGGCGGCGGTCTTGGTGGGGGCGACGGGCATCGGCGGCAACTCCTGGCATGGGGGAACGGCGTCCCCGGTGTGGATCCTGGTCCGGCGATGGAAACGGCCCGGAGCCGCCCAACCGCCGCGCACATTGCAGTGCAACATATGAGCATATGCAATGGCGTGACGGGCGGCGTCAACAGCTTTTTTGTGCACCGCAATATTTTGTCATAGAGCGGACATGCCGCCCCCCTGCCGAAGGTCAGATGCCGTCGGCGGGGCCCACATGATCGGCATAAACGCGCAAGTACCAGCGCAATTGCCGGTCCTGCAACTGGTTGGCCACATCGAACCCGCTCATGGGGTGCGGCCAGGCCAGGGGAATGCCGGTGGTATCCAGCGCCGCCAGGCGGGCCGGGAAGGTCAGGGCGTTGTAGCGGCTATTGTCGCCGCCCATGGCGTTGTACTGCCAGGCGTTGAACAGGAAGCGCCCCTGCTGGCAGCCCGACAGCACCCAGTAAAAGCTGTCGCTGGCGAAGGTGCTGTCCACCGGCACCGGCGAGGCCTGGGCCGCCCCGGCGGCCGCCGCCGCCGCCGCCTGATACTGCGCGGCGCTCAAGGGCCGCTGGGCCAGCCGCCCGGTCAGGGGTTCGGCGGCGGTGCTCAAGGAGAAATGCCCCAGATCCATGGGGCCGATCACCCGCTGGCGCAGCAGCGGCGCGGCGCCGCCATCGAGCTCGTACACCCGCACCTGATCGTTCCAATGGGCGTTATAGACCAGCCGCAGCCGGTCCGGGGCGCCGGCATGGCAGGCCCGGCGCAGATCATCGCCGGAAAGATACGACATCCAGACCGACCGGCGGCTGATGGGATTATCCAGCCCCGGCCCCTGGCCGTTCCCCTGATAGGCGCAGCCGCCCAGGGCGGCCAGCGCGGCGGTTCCGGCAACGGCGCCGATCAACGCGAAGCGCTTGATGCCAATCGACGCGGGGCGCGTGGACATGACCGAATTCTCCCAGAAAAAACAACGCATGAAACAAAAGATAGTCCCATTCGCGGCTTTGCCAATGCTAAAAGAGGGGATGCCTTGCCCCGGCGTTCCCACGCCGAGGGGCGGCGGGCAGCCCCCGACGAAGACGACCAGAACGGTAGGACGGTAAAGTGACGGTTCGTTTCCCCCTGTTTCCCCAAATCGGCGCCCTGCTGCGGCGCCTCTCTTCCGCCCTGCCGCTGCTGGGCGGCCTGCTGGCGCTTGGCCTGGCGGCGGCGCCCGCCCAGGCCTTCACCCCGCGTCACGCCTCGATGGTGGTGGATGCCGATACCGGCCGCGTGCTGCAGGCCAGCAACGCCGATCAGCGCGATCATCCGGCCTCGCTGACCAAGATCATGACCCTCTATCTGCTGTTCGACGCCCTGGAGAGCGGCAAGGTCCACCTTTACGACCGCATCCCCATTTCGCGCCATGCCGCCGCCCAGGCGCCGTCGCATCTCGGCCTGCCGCCCGGCGACAGCCTGCCGGTGCAAGACGCCATCCTGGCCATCTGCACCAAATCGGCCAACGATATCGCCGTGGCCGTGGCCGAATATCTGGGCGGCAGCGAACCGGCCTTCTCCGCCATGATGACCCGCAAGGCCCGCGAGCTGGGCATGCGCCAGAGCAATTTCGTCAACGCCTCGGGCCTGCCCAACCGCAACCAGTGGAGTTCGGCGCACGATATGGTGATTCTGGCCCGCGCCATGCTGCGCGACCATGCCCGCTACTACCATTATTTCTCCACGCGGGAGTTCACCTACAACGGCCAGACCATGCGCAACCATAACCACCTGATGGATCATTACGAGGGCATGGACGGTATGAAGACCGGCTATATCGCCACCTCGGGCTTCAATCTGGTGGCCTCGGTGCGGCGCAACGGCCATCGCCTGATCGGCGTGGTGTTCGGCGGCAGCACCGCCCGCGAACGCGATCACCACATGGCCCAACTGCTGGATGCCGCTTTCGTCCGCGATACCGGCAATACCGGCGTGGCCATGGACGCCATGCCCGCCCAGCCCGGCGCCAACGACGAAGCCGCCGCCGAACCCCCGGCGGCCCCGGCCCCGCAGCTGGCCCGCCACCATCGCCACACCCGCGCCGAAGCCCGGGCCGAGGCCCGCGCCCGCCACCTGCGCGAAGCCCGCGCCCGCGCCAAGGCCCGCCGCGAACGGGAAGAGCAACAGGCCCAGGCCGAGGACGACAGCAGCGATACCGAGGACGGCTGGGGCATCCAGGTGGGCGCCTTCTCGCAGCATGTCCGGGCCCAGAAGGCCGCCCGCCAGGCGGTGCACCAGCTGGGCCACCTGGTGGCCGACGGCGATATCTCCATCGCCCACAGCCGCAGCCGCCATGGCTCCATCTACCGTGCCCGCGTCATCAGCCTGCCCAAGGCCACCGCCCGCGCCGCCTGCCGCCGCCTGGCGCACAAACATATGAGCTGCAGCGTGATCGAGGTGGCCAGCCGCTAACCCGCGCGACCAGCCCCCCCCCCCTGCAAACAGCCAAACGCGGCGGAGCCTCTCCGCCGCGTTTTTTGTTGGCAGGCTGGCCCTGGCGATCCCCCAATGACTTGAGCACACCGTTGAGGTGATACTTGCATCCTTACGCTCAAACACATCCAGGAGGCTTGCCGATGACCGCCGATACAAACTGGACCCTTGGCGCCTGCCATTGCCGACATGTGCGCTTTCAGGTTCGCCTTCTGGGCGGTCTGAGCGCGGCGCGCCGCTGCACCTGTTCCTATTGCCGCATGCGCGGCGCCGTCGTCCTTTCCGCCCGTCTGGCCGATTTCCGCCTTCTGGCGGGTGAGGAGCATCTGAGCGAATATCGTTTCCACAGCATGTCGGCCAAGCATTGGTTCTGTTCGAAATGCGGCATCTATACGCATCACCAACGCCGATCCGATCCGACCCTGTTCGGCATCAACGCCGCCTGTCTGGAAGGGATCAGCCCCTTCGATTTTCAGGATGTTCCCGTCTATGACGGCATCAACCATCCCTCGGACAGTGGAGACAAGCCGCAGATCGCCGGACATCTGCGCTTCATTCCGCGAGCCTAATCCGGGCTGAACAGCGGTCTGGAGTCTTCCGTTGCTCCAGAGGATTGCCTGCCCGCGATTTAAGCCTCACGCCCACAGCAGGCGCAGGGCGAAGGCGGTGAGCAGGGCGGCGAACAGGCGGTTTTGCCAGCGCCGCCAGGGGGCCGGGCCGGGAGCGCGGCGGAACAGGGCATCGCCGGCCAGCGACAGAGCGGTATCGAACAGCAGGCCGCAGCCCACCACCAGGGCGCCGGGCAGCAGAAAGGGCGCCGCCCCCGCCCCGGTGCCGGGCGGCACGAACTGCGGCAACAGCACCGAGCAGAACAGCAGGGCCTTGGGATTGAGCAGGTTGGTGAACAGGCCCCGGCGGAAGGCCCGCCCCGGCGAACCCGCCGCCGCGCCGCCCGCCGCCGTGGAAGTGG
>JAJZGK010000164.1 GCA_021798485.1 Pseudomonadota bacterium | reverse complement strand
GAAGTGACTCGTTGGCCGGTATCCAGCGAGCATTGAGCGAGCGGCCAAGGCGGCGGATGCCGCCGCCCGGCGAGGGACGATACAACCGGTCAATTCATTGGCCGGTTGGTATAAGAAGCGGATCATTTCAGCAGCGGAGTCACCATGCTTGCCGTCGCCACCCACAGCGGCACCTTTCATGCCGACGACGTCTTCGCCTATGCCGTGCTGCGCGCCGCCACCCGGGGCGAATTGACCCTGACCCGCAGCCGCGACGAAACGGTGCTGGCCGGGGCCGACCTGCTGTTCGACGTGGGCGGCGTCTGCGATCCGGAGCGCCGCCGCTACGATCACCACATGCGCGATAAGCCGCTGCGCGCCGACGGCATTCCCTTCAGTTCGCTGGGGCTGATCTGGCAGGATTTCGGCCGCGCCGCCCTGGAGACGCTCTGCCCCGGCATCAGCCCGGTGGAGGCCGACGCCGTGTGGCGCATGCTGGATCAGGGGCTGATCCGCGATATCGATATTTCCGACAATGGCGCCGCCCCCTCCGGCCCGGCCCATGTGGCGCTGCTGCTGGAAAGCTGGAACCCCTTTTATACCGAGCCGGCGCGCGGCGAAACCGAGGCCTATCTGGAGGCGGTGGAGATGGCCGAGCGCATCCTGCGCCGCAGCTGCGCCCAGGCCCATGCCGCCGTGCAGGCCACCGACATGGTGGCCGAGGCCGCCCGCACCGCCGCCGATCCGCGCATCCTGACCCTGGACATCAAGGTGCCGTGGGAGGACGCGGTGTTCGATCTGGCCCTGACCGCCGTGCTTTACATCGTCCGCCCGGCCGGCGCCGCCTGGTCGGTCAACGCCATGCCGCCGCAGCGCGGCTCCTTCGCCCAGCGAAAGCCCCTGCCCGATGCCTGGGCCGGCCTGCGCGATGCCGGCATGGCCGCCGTGACCGGCGTGGCCGATGCCACCTTCTGCCATCCCGCCCGCTTCGTCTGCGGCGCCAAAAGCCGCGCCGGCGCCCTGGCCCTGGCCCGCCTGGCGGTGGAGGCCCCTTAAGGTGTCGAAAGCCACCCGCGCCACCCAGGTGATGGAGAAATCCGGCAAGCCCTACGACCTGCTGGAATACGACTACGACCCCGATGCCGCCTCCATCGGCCTGCAGGCGGCCCAGGCCATGGGCCTGCCGCCCGCCCAGGTGTTCAAAACCCTGATGGTGCAGGCCGGCACCGAGGTGTGCCTGGCGGTGCTGCCCTCGGACCGCGAGCTCAGCATGAAGGCGCTGGCGGCGGCGGCGGGGCAGAAGCACGCCGCCATGGTCAAACCCGCCGATGCCGAGCGCCTGAGCGGCTACAAGATCGGCGGCATCAGCCCGCTGGGCCAGAAAAAGCGTCTGCGCACCTTCCTCGACGCCAGCGCCCAGACCCTGCCCTTCCTGGTGATCAACGGCGGCCAGCGCGGCTTGCAGATCAAGCTGGCCCCGAACGATCTGATCGCCGTGGCCCAGGCGGCCTATGCCGCCATCGCCACGGCGGGATCGCCGTAACGGAACACGGCGGGATCGCCGTAACGGAACACGGCGGGATCGCCGTAACGGAACACGGCGGAATAGCCGTAACGGAACACGGCGGCGATCCCGTTAAAAGAACTGGTAGGAGAGCCCCACCAGCAGATTGAGCTGCTGCGTGGTGCTGTTGGGTTCGTAATACCCGGCGCTATCCACACCGCTGGCGCCGTAGCGGAAATGCAGGTACTGCGCCGTGCCCTGCAGTTCAACATGCGGCGACAGGCGGTAGCCCAGGCGGGCGCTGCTCTGCCAGGTCATGGCGTCGCCCAGGGTGAAGGTTTCGCCCCAGGTGTCCATTGCGGCGCCGAAGGTGCGGCCCATCGCCCCCGAGAGGGAGGCCACCAGGCGCGGCACCGGCGAATATTGCAGTTTCAGCCCGGCCATGGCGTCGTAGTGATGGTAGTCCTCGGTATAGCCGCCGGGGCCCTGCAGGGCGCGCTGCCAATAGCGGGCCCCCAGGTCGGCATAGGGAATCGCCATGGCCTGGCCGCCCAGCGAAAACCCCCGCCCGGCCTGCATGGACAGACCGTAGATGCGGTCGTGGGTATGGTCCTGGGCCGGAGTGCAGGTGCCGAACTGGTCGCACAGCGCTCCATCGTACTTGGTGTCGCCCAGGGTGGCGTCGGCGCTCACATGCAGGTAGAGATTGCGCAGCAGCGGCTTGGCGTTGGGATTGGCCAGCAGCCCGGCCTCCAGGTGCAGCAGGGGCATCCAGCCCTTTTCGCTGTCCAGCACGGCGGCGCCGCCGGTTTCCTTGTAATCGAGATCGCTCATGCCCAGCGACAGGCTGGCGGCATTGTCTTCCAGGCGGATATCCCGCTCATCGGCGCGGGCCGCCCCGGCCAGCGATACCAGGGCGGCAAGGCCCACCAAAGCGCCCAAAAGGTTGCGCGCGGTCGTCATGGTCTGAAATCCTGCTGTTGCGCCGGTCGGCCCGGCGCGGCGGATCATACAAAAAGCGGCCCCGCCCTCCAAGAGGATGTCATTCCGCCACGGCCATCCCCGGCAGGCGCGGCCGCCAGGCCCACCAGGCCAGCCCCCCCGCCCCCAGCAGCACGGCCATGACCAAACCAACGCAGCCGGCCCAGCCGGCGCTGTGCCACACCGTCAGCCCCGGCAGTTCGGCGCCGGCGCTGCCGCCCAGGTAATAGCAGCAGACATAGATGCCCACCGCCGTGGTGCGCGACACCTTGGCGGTCTGGCCGACGAAGCCGGTGGCCGAGGTCTGCGCCACGAACACCCCGGTGACGAACAGCGCCAGCCCGGCCACCACCAGGGCGATGCTGCCGCCCATGGTGCAGACCAGCCCCAGCGCCGAGGTGCCCAGGGCCAGCACCATGGCGCCGCGCCGCCCGAAGCGGCGGATCAGCAGGCCGCTGCTGGGGGTGACGGCGGCGCCGATGGGATAGACCAGGAAGATCATGCCCAGGGCGGAAACGCTCATGGAGAAGGGCGGCGCCGCCAGATGGAAATTCACATAGGTGAAGGTGGCCACCATGGAAAACAGCACGGAAAAGCCCACGGCATAGGTGGCCAGCAGGGCCGGATTGCTCAGATGCAGCTTCAGGGCGCCCAAGGCCGAGGTTTGGCCGGCGGCGTTCCGCCCCCGCGCCGCGCCGCCCGGCAGCCAGCGCCAGATGGCCAGGGCGCACAGCAGGGTGAGCAGCCCCAGGGCGAAGGAGCCCGATTTCCAGCCGAACTGGCCGGCCATCAGGGCGGTGACGAACCGGCCGGAAAAGCCGCCCAGGGCCGAGCCGGCGATATAATAGCCCATCACGCCCGAGGCCTGATCGGCCGGCCATTCCTCGCTGATATAGGCCACGGTGGACGACAGGATGGCGGGAATGAACAGCCCCTGCAGAAAGCGCCACACCAGGATCTGCGACAGATCGGCCGACAGCACCAGCAAAAGGGTGGGCACGGCCAGGGCCAGCACCGCGGCGATGATGGTGGTCTTGCGGCGGACGCGGTCGGTGAGCATGCCGGACAGAGGGGCCGACAGCGCCACCGCCAGGGTGGAAATCCCCACCGTGCTGGCGGCCACCGCCTCGGACACATGGAAACTTTCCGCCAGTTGCGGCATCACCACCTGCGGGGCGTAAAGCCCCAGGAAGGCGCAGAACCCGGCCAGCGTGACGGCGGCGCGGGGCTTATCCAGACGCATTTCAAACACTCCTTCGCGATAAAGTCTTGCGCCGGAACCCGTCATTTCATCAATGTATTTGTTAAGCGATTTTAATATCGAATTGATATCAGACCATGGAACTCCGCCACCTGCGCTCTTTCGTCACCCTGGCCGAGGAACTGCATTTCGGTCGCGCCGCCGAACGGCTGGGCATGGCCCAGCCGCCGCTGTCGCTGCAGATCCAGTCGCTGGAGGCCGGGCTGGGGGTGCGCCTGTTTGAGCGCAGCCGCCGCCATGTGGCCCTGACCGAGGCCGGGCGGCTGTTCCTGCCCGAGGCCCAGGCCACCCTGGAGCAGGCCGAGCGGGCCCGGCGCATCGCCCAACAGGCGGCGCGCGGCGAGGTGGGGCAGCTGTTCATCGGCTTTACCGGCTCGGCCCCCTTCAACGCCGCCATGCCGGCCATCATCAGCCGCTTCCGCCGCGCCTGGCCCGGCCTGCACATGGTGCTGCGCGAGCTGTCCACCACCGATCAATTGGCCGCCCTGGCCGAGGGCAGCCTGGATATCGGCTTCGTGCGGCCCGGCCAGCCGCAGGAAACGGCCGGAGTGGAAACCCGGCTGGTGCTGGACGAGCCGCTGGTGGTGGCCCTGCCCGAGCAGCATCCCCTGGCCGGGCGGGACAGCCTGGCCATGGCCGATCTGGCCGGAGAGTCCTTCATCCTGCATCCCCGCGCCATCGGCACCGGGCTTTACGACAAGGTGGTGGGGCTTTGCGAGGCCGCCGGCTTTCAGCCGCAGGTGCTGCTGGAGGCGCATCAGATGTCCACCATGATCGCCCTCACCGCCACCGGCCTCGGCGTTTCGGTGGTGCCCGAGGCCATGCGCCGGGTGCAGGTGGCCGGCTGCCGGTTTGTGCCCCTGCGGGATGCCGGGGCCAGCATGGTGCTGGCGGTGGCGCACCGCGCCGGCGATCAGCGGGCCAGCGTGCGCCATTTCATGCAGGAAGCCATGGCCTATCGCGGCCTCGGAGCATCGCCCGAGGGGCCGGACACCCGTTGAACCAACCGGTCAATGAATTGACCGGTTGTACTGTCCCTCGCCGGGCGGCGGCAGCCGAAAGCCTTGGCCGCTCGCTCAAGGCTCGCTGGAAACCGGTCAACCCGTCACCTCAACGGTTGGCCGGGAGGATGTCTCTCCGGCTTGGCCGGAACCGCGCTATTTCGCCGTCATCACCCAAACGCCGTCCCAGGCGGCGCCGGGCGGATCGGCCAGCAGGCGGCGGCAGCGCTCGGTGTAAAGGCGGCTGGGGCCATCGCCGGGATGATGGCCCAGCGCCTCCTCGAAGGCGCGCAAGGCCGGGGCGAAACGGCCGGCGCGATAGGCTTCGAGGCCGTCGCGGAAGGCCTCCAGCACCGTGCGCATCTGCGGAAAACTCTCTTCGTCCTGATACTCCAGCACCTCGTGCACCGCCACCGGCCGGGTTTTGCCCTTGACCACCACCCAATCCACCTCGCGCAGGCGGTAGGTGCCCTTGAGGCGACGCACCGTGTGCTCGCTGACCAGGATATGGGCGCCGTACTGTTTGCAGGCGCTTTCCAGGCGCGAGGCCAGGTTCACCCCGTCGCCGATCACCGTGTAATCCTGGCGCTTGGGGCTGCCGATATTGCCCGAGACCACACTGTCGGTATTGAGGCCGATGCCGATATCGATGGGGCGCCGCCCATCGGCCTCGCGCCGCTGGTTGAAGTCTCTCAAGGCCCGCATCATGGCGATGGCGGCGCGCACGGCGCGGTCCTCGTCATCCTCATGGCGGCGCGCCGTGCCGAACACCGCCATGATGGCGTCGCCGATGAACTTGTCCAGCATGCCGCCCTGATCGGTGATGCAGTCCACCATCAGGGTGAAATAGTCGTTGAGCAGGCTGATGATCCCCTGCGGCCCCAGTTCCTCCGACAGGGTGGTGAAGCTGCGCACGTCGGAGAACAGGATGGTGGCCTCCACCGACTGGCCGCCCAGGAAATCGGCCCCCTCGGCCAGCAGCTGATCGGCCAGGGCCGGATCCATATAGCGGGCCATGGTGGATTTCATGCGCTTTTCCGAGGAAATATCCTCGATCATCAGCATCTTGCCCTGGCCCTTGTCGGCGCCCTGGGTCAGGGGCAGCACGGTCACGTTGGTGGACAGGCGCTCGGCCCCCAGGGTCAGGGTCATATCCATCAGCACCACATCCTGGCCGCCCGCCGCCACCTGGGCCAGTTTGTCGAGCAGCCAGCCGTTGCCGTCCCCGAAAATCTCGGCCGCCGTCCGCCCGGTCAGCGGCCCCGCCGCCCGCAGCAGCCGCTGCGCCGCCGCGTTGCAGGTGACGATGCGGTCCTCGCCGTTCAGGGTGATCACCCCGCTCGACATGGATTCCAGGATGCCCTCGTTATAGGTTTTGATGGCCTGCACATCGTCGAACAGCTTGGCGTTTTCCAGGCCGATGGAAATTTGCGAGGTGAAGGCCTTGAGGCGGGCCTCGTCCTCGTCGGTGAAGGCGCCGCCGCGCTTGTTCAGAACCTGGGTAACGCCGATCACCCGCCCGGCCTTGCTGACCACCGGCACGCAGAGGATCGAGCGGGTGAAAAAGCCGGTCTGGCGGTCGAAGGCGGGATTGAAGCGCAGATCGGCATAGGCGTGCGGAATATTGACGCTTTGCCCCGAGGTGAACACCGTGCCGGCGATGCCCAGATGATTGGGCAGGCGGATGGAGGTGGCGCCCAGGCCCTGGCCCACCTCGGTATAAAGCTCGGCGGTTTTGTCGTCGTTGATGAACAGGGTCGAGCGTTCGGCATCCAGCATGCGGGTGATGGCGGCCATGATCTTTTGCAGCAGCGGCCCCAGATGCAGCTCGGAGCTGATGTCCGAGACCACGGCCAGGAACTCCAGCTCCTGACGGCGGCCGCGCTCGATGGCCTCGATCACCCGGAAGCTTTCCAGCGACACCGAGGCCTGGGCCACGATCTCCTCCAGCAAGGCCAGATCCTGGCGGGTGAACAGGCCGTCGCGCTTGTTGAGCAGCTGGGCCACGCCGATCACCTCGCCCTTCAGGGTGCGCAAGGGGGCGCACAGAATGGTGCGGGTGACATAGCCGGTCTGCTGGTCGATGGCGCGGTTGAAGCGGGCGTCCTGGTAGGCGTCGTCGATCACCAGCCCCTGACCGCTGCTGAACACATGCCCGGCGATGCCGCTGTCGCTGGCAACGCGGATTTCGCGCGGCAGCGTGCCGGCGATGCGGGAATAAAGCTCGCCGGCCTTGCCGTCATGCAGAAATATCGAGCCGCGCTCGCTGCCGATGACCCTTGTGGCGATGTCGCGCATCTGGTGCAGGGCCTCGTCCAGGCTTTCGGCCAGGGCCAGGCGGTTCGACACCTCCAGCAGCAGTTCGGCCCGGGCCCGGCTGCGGCGCGGCGCCGCCTCACGCCGCGTCATGGCGGTCCTCCAGGGAGCGGCGCAGCAGGCGCACGGTGTCTTGCAGCTGTCCCAGTTCGCGCCGGTGCGCCAGCGCCTGCTCGGCCAGCTGCGCCCGCCCCATCTCGCCGCTCCGCTCCAGCTGATCGCGCAAGGCGGCCACGGTTGCATGCAGCTGGCGGATTACGGCGGCGGCCTCGGCCAGGGCCTGCTGGCCCCGCTCCGCCT
>JAJZGK010000163.1 GCA_021798485.1 Pseudomonadota bacterium | reverse complement strand
GACATGATTCTGACCGGCGATGACTATCTGGCCTGCCGGGCCGCGCTGGGGCGGCGGGGCCGCAGCCTGTTCGACGATCTGACCGGCGGCCGGCCCCTGTGGCCGGACACCCATTATCCGCGCGGCGATGTCTACGATCCCTTAAGCCATGCCCAATACTATTTTCATCGCCACCGCGAGGGTGAGGTGGGGCATTTCCATACCTTTTTGCGGCCGCGCGGCATGCCCGAGGCCATTCAGCCCGCCGACCCCGCCGAGCGCCGTCCGCCCGGCGACAATAATGCCCTGACCCATTTCGTTGCCATCGCCCTCGACGACGCGGCGCGCCCCATCGAGCTTTTTACCACCAACCGTTGGGTAACGGCGGAAACCTGGTATCGCGCCGAGGATGTTATCGCCCTGCTGCCGCGCTTCCATATCGGCCATGATCAGCCCTCGGATCTGCTCAACCGCTGGCTGGAAGCGGTGATGCTGCTGTTCCGGCCCCAGATCGCCGCCCTGCTGCGGGCCCGCGACGCCACGGTGGAGCGCCACCGCCACCGCCTGCCCGGCATTGCCGTGCTGGAGGACCGCGGGCTGGAAGTGACCTCGGTGATGGCGGTGGATGCGGCGGCGCAGATCGCCGCCCTTCAGGCCTGGCGCTGATCGGCTCCGGCGGCCCCGGCGGCGCCGCTCATGCCGTGCAGGAAAAAACGCACCCGCACGGCCACCAGACGTCGCATTTTTTCGGCATCCCACGGCGGCGGCAATCCGGCCATGGCGCGGATATGGGTATCGCCCATCACCGCCCATAAATAGCAGGCGGCCAGGTCGCGGGGGGTGGCCTGGCAGGCGGCGGGCAGGGCCAGATCGGCCCAGCCCTGGCGGAACAGGCGGGCGATGTGTTCTTCCACGGCGCGGGGGCCGATGCTGTGGAAATAGTCGGCGATCTCGGGCGAGCGCGGCCCCACGCTCTGGATCAGCCGCAGCACCGCCAGGGCCCGGGGATCGAGGGCGGCGCGCAGCAGCTGGCAGCCCAGATCCACCAGGGCGGCCTCGTCCAGCGGCTGGGGCGCGGGCGACTGACCGAGGGCCTGCCAGAAATTCTGGCTCATCTGCTGGATCAGGGCCTTTAAAAGTCCCTCCTTGCCGCCAAACTGTGCATAGAGCGTGCTGCGCGAGCCCTTCGAGCATTCCAGGATATCGCTCAGCGAGGTTCGCTCGTAGCCCTGTTCGGTGAACAGGGCGGCGGCCGCCTCCAACATGGCCTGGCGCCGGGCCTGGCCCCGGCTGATGGGTTTATTCTCCTGCATGGCCGCCTCTCATCCCAAAAAATGTTTTGCGTTTTTCTGTACTGAACTATACAGTTCAGTCAATATTTTATCCTGACATAAAAGGGAATGCCATGATTTCACGTGGTCGGTTGCTTGTTTCCGCGCTGGCGCTGCTGGTTCTGGCGGGGTGCGACGGCAAATCGCAGGCGCCGCACGGCATGCCGCCTGCCCAGGTTTCCGTGGTGACGGTCAGCCCGCATCCGGTCACCCTGACGACGGAACTGCCGGGACGCACCGCCGCGTCCCGCGTGGCCGAGGTGCGGCCCCAGGTGTCGGGGATCATCCTGAAGCGGCTGTTTACCGAAGGGGCCGAGGTCAAGGCCGGGCAGCAGCTTTATCAGATCGATCCGGCCAGCTACGAGGCGGCGCTTGAAACCGCCCAGGCCGATCTGGCCAAGGCCCAGGCCACGGTGAAAACCGCCCAGGCCAAGGCCGACCGCTATGCCGCCCTGGTGCGCATCAAGGCGGTGTCGGCCCAGGACTACGACGATGCCGTGGCCGCCCTGGCCGAGGACAAGGCCCAGGTGCTGGCCGGTCAGGCCGAAGTGCGCACCGCCCGCATCAATCTGGCTTATACCCGTGTTTATGCCCCCATTTCCGGCCGTATCGGCAAATCGGCGGTGACCGAGGGCGCCCTGGTGACGGCGGCGCAAAGCACGGCGCTGGCCACCATCACCCAGCTCGATCCCATCTATGTGGATCTCAGCCAGTCCAGCTCCGATCTTTTGAAGCTGCGGCGCGCCGTGGCGGCGGGCCGTCTGTCGGCGGGCGGCGCCGATCATGCCGCCGTGACCCTGACGCTGGACGGCGACATGCCCTACGACCACAAGGGCGAACTGAAATTCTCGGATGTGACCGTCGATGCCGGTACCGGCGGGGTCGAGGTGCGGGCTTTGTTCCCCAATCCCCAGCGCCTGCTGTATCCCGGCCTGTTCGTGCGCGCCCGCATCGAGGAAGGAGTGCGGCCGCAAGGCATCCTGGTGCCGCAGCAGTCGGTGGCGCGCAATCCCGACGGCTCGGCCATGGTCTGGCTGGTGGCCGCCGACGGCACCGCCCATCCGCAGCCGGTCAGCGTCGGCCAGGCTTTGGACGGCCAGTATCTGATCGACAGCGGCCTGAAGGCCGGCGACCGGGTGGTGGTGGACGGCCTGCAGAAGGTGCGCCCCGGCGCCCAGGTGCACGCGGTTGAAATGAAGGGCTGAGCGGAGACACATCCATGTCGCGTTTCTTTATCGATCGGCCCATTTTCGCCTGGGTGATCGCCATCGTCATCATGCTGGCGGGCGCGCTCTCCATCCTGCGCCTGCCGGTGGAACAGTATCCCTCCATCGCGCCGCCCTCGGTGGCCATTACCGCCACCTATCCCGGCGCCTCGGCCAAAACCCTGGAAGACACCGTGACCCAGGTGATCGAGCAGAAGATGAACGGGCTCGATCATCTGCGCTACATGTCGTCGAAATCCAATTCGGCCGGCAGCGCCACCATCACCCTGACCTTCGATCCGGCGGCCGATCCCGATATCGCCCAGGTGCAGGTGCAAAACAAGCTGCAGCTGGCCATGCCGCTGCTGCCGCAGGAAGTGCAGCAGCAGGGCGTTGCCGTGGCCAAGGCCACCATGAACTTCATGATGGTGGTGGGCTTCGTTTCGCCCGACGGCAAATACAGCGACCGTGATCTGGCCGACTATCTGGTGTCGAAGATCCAGGACGACGTCAGCCGTCTGCCCGGCGTCGGCGATGTGACCGTGTTCGGCGCCCAGCATGCCATGCGCATCTGGATCAATCCCGACAAGCTGGTCAGCTACGGGCTGACGGTGGCCGATATCACCACCGCCGTGAAGGCCGAGAACGCCGATATTTCCGCCGGCGAGATCGGCGGCACGCCCGCCGTGCGCGGCCAGGCCATCACCGCCACCATTCTGGCGCAAAGCCGCCTGGAAACGCCGGAGCAGTTCGGCAATATCCTGCTCAAGGTCAACAGCGACGGCTCGGCGGTGCGCCTGAAGGACGTGGCCCGCATCGAGATCGGCTCGGAAAGCTATCAGACGGTGGCGCGCTATAACGGCCATCCCGCCGCCGGTCTGGCGGTGAAGCTCAGCACCGGCGCCAACGCCCTGGATACCGAAAAGCTGGTCAAGGCCCGGCTGGAGCAGCTGAAGCCCTTCTTCCCGCCCGGGGTCGAGGCGGTTTACCCCTATGACACCACGCCTTTCGTGCGCATCTCCATCGTGGAGGTGGTGAAGACCCTGGCCGAGGCCATCGGCCTGGTGTTCCTGGTGATGTATCTGTTCCTGCAGAACTTCCGCGCCACCCTCATTCCCACCATCGCGGTGCCGGTGGTGCTGCTGGGCACCTTCGGCGTGCTGGCGGCGGCGGGCTTTTCCATCAACACCCTGACCATGTTCGCCATGGTGCTGGCCATCGGCCTGCTGGTGGACGATGCCATCGTGGTGGTGGAAAACGTGGAGCGCGTGATGAGCGAGGAGGGCTTGAGCCCGCGCGAAGCCACGCGGAAATCCATGGGCCAGATCACCGGCGCCCTGGTGGCCATCGCCCTGGTGCTGTCGGCGGTGTTCGTGCCCATGGCCTTTTTCAGCGGCTCCACCGGCGCCATCTACCGCCAGTTCTCGCTGACCCTGGTGTCGGCCATGGCGCTGTCGGTGCTGGTGGCCCTGATCCTGACCCCGGCCTTGTGCTCCACCCTGCTGAAGCCGGTGGCCCAGGGCCATGCCTGGGAGCGCACCGGCTTTTTCGGCTGGTTCAACCGCACCTTCGACAACGGCCGTGACCGCTATGTGCGCGGAGTTTCCGGCGTGCTGAAGCGGCGCTGGCGCTTCCTGGCGCTGTACGGCGCCCTGCTGGCGGTGCTGGGGGTGCTGTTCCTGCGCCTGCCCACCTCGTTCCTGCCGGAAGAGGATCAGGGCATCGTCTTCGTGCAGGTTTCCACCCCGGCCGGGGCCACCCAGGAACGCACCCTGGATGCCCTGCGGCATGTGGAGGGCTATTTCCTCAACACCGAGAAGAAGAACGTCTCCAGCATCTTCACGGTGGCCGGCTTCAGCTTCGCCGGCAGCGGCCAGAATACCGGCATCGGTTTCGTGCGGCTGAAGGACTGGTCGGAGCGCCCCGGCGTGGCCAACGGCGCCGCCATGGTGGCGCGGCGGGCCATGGGCATGCTGATGACCCTGAAGGACGCCTTCGGCTTCGCCTTCATTCCGCCGGCGGTGATGGAACTGGGCAACGCCACCGGTTTCGATATGGAACTGCTGGACCAGGCCGGGCTGGGCCACGACACGCTGATGCGGGCCCGCAACCAGCTTCTGGGCATGGCCGGCAAGGATCCGGTGCTGGTGGGGGTGCGGCCCAACGGCCTGGAGGATACGCCCGAGCTCAAGGTGACGGTGGACCGGGCCAAGGCCGCCACCCTTGGGGTTGCGCTGTCGGACGTCAACGATCTGTTAAGCACGGCCTGGGGCTCGTCCTACGTCAACGACTTCATCGAGGACGGCCGGGTGAAGAAGGTCTATCTGCAGGCCGATGCCCGCTTCCGCATGCAGGCCGAGGATCTGGACCGCTGGGAAGTGCGCAACAGCGCCGGGCAGATGGTGCCGCTGGCCACCCTGGTTTCCAGCCATTGGACCTACGGCTCGCCGCAGCTGGAACGCTACGACGGCCGCGGCTCGCGCGAGATCATGGGGGCGCCGGCGCCCGGCCACAGCTCGGGCGAGGCCATGGCCCACATGGCGTCCCTGGTGGCCAAGCTGCCGCCCGGCATCGGCTACGCCTGGACCGGCCTCTCCTACGAGGAGCAGCTGGCCGGCGCCCAGGCCCCGGCGCTCTACGCCATCTCGGTGCTGGTGGTGTTCCTGTGTCTGGCCGCTCTTTATGAAAGCTGGTCCATTCCCTTCTCGGTGATCCTGGTGGTGCCGCTGGGGGTTCTGGGCGCGGTGGCGGCGGTGACCCTGCGCGGCCTTTCCAACGACGTGTACTTCCAGGTGGGCCTGCTCACCACCATGGGGCTGGCGGCCAAAAACGCCATCCTGATCGTGGAGTTCGCCAAGATCATGCATGAGAAGGAGGGCCTGCCGCTGATGGAGGCGGCCATCCAGGCCGGGCGCCAGCGCCTGCGCCCGATCCTGATGACCTCGCTGGCCTTCGTGCTGGGGGTGCTGCCGCTGGCCCTGGCGCACGGCGCCGGATCCGGGGCGCAGAACGCCATCGGCATCGGCGTGGTGGGCGGCATGATCACCGCCACCCTGCTGGCCATCTTCTTCGTTCCCCTGTTCTTCGTGGCGGTGCTGGGCCGTCTGTCCCGGAACCATTAAGGACCTCGCGCCATGTTGAAATCTTTTCTGATGACGTCCTGCGCCCTGGTGGTGTTGACCGGCTGTTCGCTGATCCCCGATTATCACCGTCCCGCCCTGCCCACGCCGGCCGCCTGGCCGGCGGGCGCCGGGGCCAAAACGGCGGCGGGGCCGGTGGGGCCGCTGGGCTGGGAACGCTTCTTTACCGATCCGGCGCTGCGCAGCCTGATCCGCGAGGCCCTGGACAACAACCGCGACCTCAAGGTGGCGGCCCTCAATATCGTGGTGGCCCGGGCCAGCTACCGCCAGGCCTACGACAACCTGTTCCCCGAACTGGACGTCAACGGCAACGAAAGCGAACAGGGTATCGCCAAGTCGCTGGACTATTACACCCAGCCGCCCCAATCCATCGTCATGCGCAGCTATGGCCTCAATGTGGGGGTCAGCTCCTATGAGCTGGATCTGTTCGGGCGGCTGTCCAGCCTCAGCACCCAGGCGCGGGAAACCCTGCTGGCCACCGAGGCGGCCCAGCGGGTGACCCGCATCACCCTGGTGGCCGAGGTGGCCAACGCCTATCTGACCCTGCTGGGCGACCGCCAGCTCCTGGATCTGGCCAACCGCACCGCCGACAGCCGCGCCGCCTCGCTGGAGCTGATCCGGCAAAGCGCGGCCAGGGGCGCCTCCTCGGCGCTGGACGAGGCCCAGGCGCAAAGCCTGCTGCAGACGGCGCGCGCCGCCCAGGCCCAGTACCGCCGCCAGGTGGCCCAGGACCGGAACGCCCTTGAGCTGCTGTTGGGCAAGCCGGCGCCCGAAGCCCTGCTGAACCGCGACCTGGATCAGATCACGATGCCCGATCATCTGGCGGCGGGCCTGCCGTCGGATCTTTTGCTGCATCGCCCGGACATCATGGAGGCCGAGCATCAGCTGCTGGCGGCCAACGCCAATATCGGCGCCGCCCGCGCCGATTTCTTTCCCAGCATCACGCTGACCGGCACCTACGGCCTGGGCAGTTCCACCCTGACCGGCCTGTTCCAGGGCGGCGCCAAGGCCTGGACCTTCGCGCCGGGCATCAGCCTGCCCATTTTCGACATGGGCAGCCGCTATGCCATGCTGGAGAGCGCCAAGGCCAGCCGCGATATCACCGTGGCCCAGTATGAAAAGGCCATCCAGACCGGGTTCCGCGAGGTGGCCGACGGTCTGGCCGCCCAGGCCGGCTACGCCGACGAAATGACGGCGCAGACCGCCGAAGTGGCGGCGGCCCGTACCAGCCTGACCCTGTCGCAGGCTCGTTACGATCAGGGGGTGGACAGTTTCCTCACCCTTCAGGATGCCGAGCGCTCCCTCTATAGCGCCCAGCAAGGCCGGATCAGCCTCAAGGTGACGGAGCTTTCCAACATGGTCACGCTGTTCAAGGCCCTGGGCGGCGGCGTGTGAGCGGTTCCGGCATGATTTGACTCATCCGGGTCAAATCATGCCGGGTGGGATGTTGATTTTGTCGTTATGGCCGGGCTTGACCCGGCCATCCATGTGGGGGGCGACGCCGTCTTATGATGCGCGGGTCAAGCCCGCGCATGACGACAAGAGGGGGATGCCGCTCTCCTGACGACGACAAAAGGGCCTCGGCGCCACAGTCCCTCCCTTAAGCCGTCTTGGCCGGGCTTGACCCGGCCATCCCTGTGGGGGGAGACGCCGTCTTATGATGCGCGGGTCAAGCCCGCACGTGACCGCAAGAG